>CAZIBD010000080.1:0-13828 GCA_964536935.1 uncultured bacterium
TCTCCCCCAGCCCCGCGATCCCGCTGCGGATGCGCTCGACCAGGTCGCCCTCGACGGCACGGTGGGCCGTCCGCAAGGCGCTGGTGACGGCGCGCGCATCGGCGCTGCCGTGCCCGATGAAGGCGTAGCCGTCGACGCCGAGCAGCGGCTGGGCCCCGTACTCTGCGGGGTCGAGACGCGCGGCGATGGCGCGCAGGCTGGGCCGCACCAGCATCCCGCCGATGCGGCTGCGGAGATCGGCCCGCAAGGCGTCTCGCACCCACGAGAAGAGCTCCTTGGCCTCGCCCTCGGCGAGCTTGAGGATCACGTTGCCCGTGAAGCCATCCGTCACGACCACGTTGGTGAGGCCGCGGAAGAGGTCGCGCCCCTCGACGTTGCCGTAGAAGTGGATCCCGCGGGTGGCCGCGAGCAGCTCGTGCGCGCGCAGGACCAGCTCGTTGCCCTTCTCGGCCTCCTCGCCGATCGACATGAGCCCCACACTGGGAGCCTCGATGCCCCACATGGTGCGCGCGAAGACCGACCCCATCACCGCGAACTGCTGGAGGTGGGAGGGCCGGCACTCCGCGTTGGCACCGGCGTCGATGAGCGCTACGAAGCCTTCCTTGACGGGGATGTTCGCGAGGATGCCGGGGCGCTCCACCCCGTGGAGCCGGCCCAGGACGAAGAGCGCCGCCGCCATGGTGGCTCCCGAGTGTCCCATCGAGACGGCCGCCGAGGCTGCCCCTTCCTTGACCATCCGCATCGCCACCATCACGCTGCTGCCCCGCCGGCGCCGGACGTCGGCCGCCGCCTCGGTCATGCCGATGACGTCGTCTGCGTGCTGGACGGGAAGCGAGGCGCCGCGCCTAGCCAACCCCTCCTGCAACCGTTCCTGATCGCCGACGAGGACGACAGGCAGACCTTCTTGAGCTGCGATGAGGGCGCCATCGAGGGCGGCATCCGGCATCCGGTCGCCCCCCATGGCGTCGAGCGCGATCGGGTTCATACCGAGGCAGTATAGCCCCGCCGCCGCGACCTTCCGACCAGCGGCTAGACTGTCGGGCGTGGATGTGCGCACCTTCGAAGCACCGAGCGGCGAGCGCCTGGACGTCGCCATCGCCATGGCGCTCGAGCTGTCTCGCACGTACGCCAAGGAGCTCGTGAGCGAGGGCTACGTGACGATCGACGGGAGGCCGGTCGGCAAGGCGGCCCACAAGCTCGGGGGCAACGAGATCGTCTCCGTCCTCCTTCCGCCTCCACGGCCCATGCTGGTGGAGCCGGAGGACATCGAGCTCGACGTCATCTACCAGGACGACGACCTGGCCGCCATCAACAAGCCGCCCAACCTGGTCGCGCATCCGACCGCCACGCTGCGCTCCGGCACGGTCGTCAATGCCCTGCTCGGGCGCATGGAGCTGTCCAAGGAGCGGATCTACGACCCGACCGACGAGGCCTACCGGCCCGGCATCGTGCACCGCCTCGACAAGGACACGTCGGGGGTGATGGTGGTGGCGAAGAACGACGCCGCGCACCGGCACCTGGCTGCCTCGTTCAAGAAGCGGCTCACGGAGAAGGAGTACGTCGCCATCGCCGTGGGATCGCTCGACGATTCGGTCCACCTCGACGCGCCGATCGGCCGCCATCCGGTCCGGCGCCAGCAGATGATGGTCGGGGGCGAGAACCCGAGGCCGGCGGTGACGGCCTTCCGCGTCATCGCACGGATTCCCGGTTACGTGCTCGTGAAGGCCAAGCCGCACTCGGGCCGCACCCATCAGATCCGCGTGCACCTCGCCCACCTCGGAGCTCCCGTGCTTGGTGATCTCGTCTACGGTCGTGCGTCGGACGTGATCGATCGCCAGGCGCTCCATGCCTACCGTCTCACGCTCCCGCATCCCCGCGACAACCAGGCCATCACCTTCCTCGCGCAGGTTCCGACCGATATGGTCGGTGCCTGGCTGCGGCTGGGGGGCGATTGGCCGCCCGACGGCAACGAGGAGCTGTAGGGCCAGCGGGGCGACCCCGGCCCTCGGACCGGAACCGGCGCCATCTCGAGCCTGCGAGAAGCTCTCCAGGACGAGGTAGCCGCGTCCATCGGCGCCGTGCCTCGGCGACCGGTCGGCGTCCATCCACCAAGCACGCTCGGTAGACTGAGCGGGTACGCAACGACGAAGGGACGGTGGTCCTGTGTCCCAGGGGGACCTGCCACACTGGCAACTGGAGAGCATCTACCCCGCCATCGACAGCCAGGCGTTCCGTGCGGACCGCGACGTGCTCGTGGAAGGAATCGATGAGCTCGAGGCCTTTCTCGACAGCCACGAGATCCGCGCCCCCGAGCCGGGCGCCGACGTCGACGCGTCAGCGGACACGGTCGAGGCGCTCGTCGAGCGGCTCAACCGCCTGATCGAGACCTTCTCCACGGTGGGGTCCTACCTCAGCAACACGCTGTCGGTGGACGCATCGAACGACCGTGTGCGGGCCGAGCTCACCTCCCTCGATCCGCTGCAGGCGAAGCTGGGCTCGCTGGTCGCCCGCGTGACCGCCTGGGTCGGCGCGCTCGACCTGGGCGCGTTGAGCGAGTCGTCGCCGAGCCTGCGCGATCACGCCCACGCCCTTCGGCGAATCCAGGCCGAGGCCCGGCACCTGATGGGCGAAGAGGCCGAGGCGCTCGCCGCGGCTCTCGAGGCCAGCGGGGCGGGAGCCTGGGAGAGGCTGCACTCGGATCTCGTGAGCCGGCGTACCGTCGTCGTGAGGCTTCCCGGCGACGACGAGGGGCGCCCGTACGGCCTGGCGGAGCTGGGCGTGCGCCTGTCCGACGAGCGCGAGGAGGTGCGCTCAGCGTCCTTCGCGGCGCTGACGGAGCTCCTCCAGCAGGACGAAGTCCCGTATGCCGCAGCGCTCAACGGAGTGAAGGGACAGACCTTGGAGCTGGCGCGCCGTCGAGGGTGGACGTCGGTGCTCGACGCCGCCCTGTTCGACAACGGCATCGATGCCCAGAGCCTAGCGGCGATGCGCACGGCGACGGCCGAGGTCGCGCCCGTCATGCGGCGCTACCTCAAGGCCAAGGCGCGGTTCCTCGGCAAGCAGGCGCTACCCTGGTCCGACTTGCAAGCGCCCGTGGTCGTGGGCGAGCCACGGCGCTTCGATTGGGCGGAGGCGAAGGGCTTCGTAGTGGAGCGCTTCGGTCGCTACTCGAAGCGGCTGGCGGGGTTCGCCGACCGCACCTTCCGCGAGGGCTGGGTGGACGTCCCCCCGCGGCCCGGGAAGCGCAACGGGGCGTACTGCAGCCGCGTTCCCAGTCGCAAGGAGTCCCGCGTGATGCTCAACTTCGGCGGGCGGCTCTCCGACGTGTTCACGCTGGCCCACGAGCTCGGTCACGCCTACCACAACGACTGTCTCTACCGGTTCGGACGGACCGCGCTGCAGTCGCAACTCCCGATGGCGCTGGCGGAAACAGCCAGCATCTTCTGCGAGACGCTCGTCGCCAACGGCCTGCTCGACGAGGCCGACGAAGCGATGGAGCTCGCGATCCTGGAGCAGGACCTGCGCCACAGCGCCACGCTCGTCCTGGACATCGAGTCGCGGTTCCGATTCGAGTCCGCCGTCTTCGAGGGCCGGGCCCAGCGGGCGCTGGCCCCGGCCGAGCTCAGCGACCTGATGGAGCAGACCCAGCAGGAGGTCTACGCCGATGCCCTTGCCGACGGCACGCGGCACCGGCTCGCCTGGGCCGAGAAGCCGCACTACTACTTCAGCGGCCTCTCCTTCTACAACTTCCCCTACACCTTCGGCTTCCTGTTCGGTCGAGGTCTGTACAGCGCCTACCGCGAGGATCCCGCTTCGTTTCTCGACCGCTACGACGAGCTTCTGTCCAGCACGGGTATGGCTGACGCGGCCACGCTGGCCGCCGGCTTCGGCTTCGACATCCAGGACCCCGATTTCTGGAGGGGCGGCCTCGCCGTCACCCGTCAACGGGTCGAGCGCTACGAGGCATTGGTGACGAGGAGGACGTCATGAACTACCGCGATCTGTTCGACCTGTCGGGCAAGCACGCTCTCGTCGTCGGCGCCGGGTCCGGCATCGGCCGCGCAGTGGCAGCCGGACTGGCGGACTTCGGGGCGCACGTGATCTGCGCCGACGTCCACGCCGAGACCGCGGAAGCCGCGGCCACCGAGGTGAAGGGCCGGGGGGGCGAGGCGCGAGCGGCGACGGTCGACATCACGCAGGAAGCGCAGGTGCGCGACCTCATCGGCGGGCTGGGCGCGCTCGACATCCTGGTGAGCACGCCGTCGATCAACGTGCGAAAGCCCCTGCTGGAGGTGTCCACCGAGGAGTTCCAACGCGTCATCGACCTCAACCTCAAGGGCAGCTTCCTGGTGATGCGCGAGGCAGGCAGGCGCATGGCCGGGCAAGGGAAGGGGAGCCTGGTGATCTTCTCGTCGATCCGGTCGCAGGTCGTGGAGCCGGGGCAGGGCGTCTACGCCGCCACCAAGGCGGGCACGCTGCAGATGATCCGCGCCCTGGCGGCCGAGCTCGGCCCGAAGGGGGTGCGGGCCAACGCCGTGGCGCCGGGCGTGGTGGAGACACCCCTCACCGCGCAGATCAAGAACCAGCCGACGTGGTACCAGGCGTACGCCGAGAAGGGCGCTCTGGGCCGCTGGGCCCAGCCCAGCGAGATGGTGGGAGCGGTCGTGTACCTGGCGAGCGACGCCGCTAGCTTCGTCACCGGCTCGCTGCTCCTCGTGGACGGCGGTTGGACCGCCGTGGACGGCCGTTTCACGCCGCCACTGTGAGCCTGAGCGCGGCTGCACAGCGGGCGGCCGACGCCGTCGATCCGGACCGCGTGGCGACACTCGCCCAGGCGCTGGTGAGGGCACGTAGCGTCGTCGAGCCGGAACGTGGCGGGACCGAGCAGGAAGCGGCACAGGTGGTGGTGGATGCCCTTCGCGCCGGTGGGCTCGAGCCGATCGTCGAAGAGGTGGCCCCGGGTCGCCCCAACGTCGTGTGCGACTGGGCCGGTACCGCCTTCGATCCGTCCGTGCACCGCACCCTCCTGTTCGAAGGGCACAGCGACGTGGTCACCGAGGGCGACCCAGCGCAGTGGACGGTGCCTCCGTTCGAGGGGCGCCTCGAGCACGGTGTCCTGCACGGGCGCGGAAGCGCCGACATGAAGGCGGGCGTGGCGGCGGCGATCGCCGCGGCGGAGGCCGTCCGGCGGGCGGCTCCCGACCTCCCCGGCCGCTTGCGGCTCGGCATCGTCGTGGACGAGGAGAGCATGATGCTCGGCATCAAGCACTTCGTCGAGCGAGGCTGGGCCGACGACGTCAGCGGCGCCATCGTGTGCGAGCCGGAAGAGAACGAGATCTGCTTGTTCCAGAAGGGCGCCATGCGTCTGCATGTGCGGGTGCGCGGCGTGATGAGCCACGGCGCGATGCCCTACGCCGGCGTCAATCCCATCGCGGGGCTCAACGACTTCGTCAACGGCGTCCGCGAGATCGAGCGGGCCGAGCAGGAGCGCCTCGGCGACCACCCCTACCTCGGGCTTCCCTGGATCACCCCCACCATCGTCGCGGCCCCGCCCAGCGGCGAGGCCCAGCACAACGTCATGCCGGAGGAGGCCTACCTGGCGCTCGACGTGCGCACCGTCCCCGGTCAGGATCACGACGACCTCCTGGCACGCCTCCAGCAACTCGCGCGCGCCGTCGAGGACGCCACGCCACGGCTGCGCGTCGGCGTCGAGTGCTTCGAGTCCAGACCGTGGACCGAGACGCCGCGCGACGATCCGCTGGTCGCCGCCGTGGAACGGGCCTACCCAGCGGTGCTGGGGGTCCCGCCACGATACGGAGGCGTGCCCGGCGCCACCGACGGCACCTTCCTACGTGCCTGGCGAGGGATTCCCATCGTGACCCTCGGACCGGGCGACCGCACCATCCCACATCAAGTGAACGAGTTCGTGCGGGTGTCGGACGTGGTGGACGCTGCTCGCCTTTACGCCGCCGCGGCGGTGGAGTACTTTGGTCTACATACTTCCAACCAACCCGTTGGTGCCGACGGGTAGGCCGCACCGGACCTGGGGACCAGGGGTCCTCGAAGGAGGAACGACATGAAGCGAGTGCTGCTGTTCCTGGTGGCGTTGACGTTGGTGGGCAGCCTGGCTTGGGCGGCGGACCCACCTCCCAAGTACGGTGGCACGGTGACCGTGGGCATCACCGCCGATCCCCCCGGCTGGGATCCGACCGCGTCCACCTCGCAGGCGATCGCCAGGGTCATGTATCACAACGTCTACGAAGGACTCGTCCGGCTCGATCGCAACGGCAAGATCGTGCCGGCCCTGGCGAAGTCGTGGACGGTCAGCCCGGACGGCAAGACCCTCACGTTCCAGCTTCGCACCGGCGTGAAGTTCCACGACGGCACTCCGTTCACGGCCGAGGACGTGGTGAAGACCTTCGAGCGCGCCAAGGACAAGAACTCGGGTCATACCCACCCCGAGTACTACGCCTCGATCGACACGATCGAGGTCGGGCCGAACAACACCGTGGTGTTCCACCTCAGCAAGCCGAACTCCACCCTGCTGTTCAACCTGGCGCGACCCGACTCGATCATCTACCCGCCATCGGAGGCGAGCACGCAACGCAGCCATCCCATCGGCACCGGGCCGTTCAAGTTCGTCAAGTACGTTCCCGGTAGCGAGGTCGTGCTGGAGCGCAACCCCGACTACTACATCAAGGGCGTCCCCTACCTCGACAAGGTCGTGTTCAAGATCATGCCCGACCCCAACACGCGCTTCGCGGCGCTCCAGGCCGGCGACATCGACATGATCGCCAGCTCTCTGCCTCCCGAGGAGTACCTGCAGGTCAAGAAGGGGGCGGTGCCGGGCGTCAAGGGTACCGAGGGCACGGCGACCACCGAGATGACCCTGGCGCTCAACAACGCGCGGCCTCCCTTCAACAACAAGCTGGTCCGAGAGGCCATCACCATGGCCATCAACAAGAAGGCCATCGTGCAAGGGGCCATGTTCGGGCTCGGCACCGTCATCAGCACGCACATGACGCCCGCCGAACCCTACTACATCAATCCCGACCCCTACCCCTACAACCCTGAGAAGGCCAAGCAGCTGCTGGCCGAGGCGGGCTACCCGCATGGCTTCAAGACCAAGCTCGAGCTGCCGCAGCCCTACCCGATCGAGCGCCGGACCGGCCAGGTGATCGCCCAGCAGCTCAAGCAGGTAGGGATCGACGCGCAGGTGTCCGTGGTGGAGTGGACCACCTGGCTCAAGCGCATCTTCCTCGGCGGCGACTACGACATGACCGTCATCGGACACTCCGAGCCGCGCGACATCGGCATCTACGGCAACCCGAACTACTACTTCCACTACAACAATCCCGTCGTCCAGAACCTGCTCAAACAGGCCGAGGCCGCCACCTCGCCGCAGGTGCAGACGGCGGACTACCAGGACGTGGGCCGCATCATCGCGGAGGACGCCGTCAACGTCTGGGTGTTCAGCCCGCCCTACCTGGTGGCAGCCCGCGACAACATCTACGGCTTCTGGACCAACCAACCCACACCGTCGATCGACATGACCGGCGTGTACCGCGCCCCATAGGCGCGTAGGCGAGCGGGGGGCGGAGCCGGCTTGGCCACCGCCTCCCGCACCCTTCGATGCTCGGCTTCCTCACGCGCCGCTTCCTCACCGCCGTCGTCAGCGTGCTGCTGGCTTCGGTCGTCGTCTTCTCGGCTCTGCTGGCCGTTCCTGGCGGGCCCGCAGAGGCCATTCTCGGGCTCAACGCCAGTCCGCAAGCCCTGACGGCGCTGCGGCACCAGCTGGGCCTCGACGAGCCGCCGGCCCAGCGCTACGTGCAGTGGCTCGCCGGCATCCTGCACGGTAACTTCGGCGAGTCGCTCAACTACCAGGAGCCGGTCGGGGCCCTTATCCGGAACCGGTTGGCGGTGTCGATCCCGCTATCCCTGGGAGCGGCGCTGGTCGCGTGCCTCATCGCCCTTCCCATGGGCATCCTGGCTGCGTTGCGACGGGGAACCGTCCTCGATCCGCTGGTCACGGCCAGCTCCCAGCTCGGGGCCGCGATCCCCAGCTTCTGGCTCGGGCTGATGCTCATCCTGCTGTTCGCCGTCCACCTCCATTGGCTACCTGCAGGCGGCTTCGTGGGCTGGGGGACGGACCCCTTGCGCTCTCTGGAGAGCCTCGTCCTTCCGGTTCTGGCGCTGGGCCTCGGCCAGGCCGCCGTCATCACCCGCATGACGCGTGCGGCCCTGCTGGAGGAACTCGACCAGGACTACGTGCGGACCGCCCGCGCCAAGGGCCTGGCCGGACGCCGCGTGGTGCTGGCCCACGCCCTGCGTAACGCCCTGGTCACGATCGTCACCATCTTCGGCCTCAGCCTCACCAACGTCTTCATCGGCTCGATCATCATCGAGCAGGTCTTCGCCCTGCCGGGGCTGGGGCGCCTGGTCCTGACCGCCATCGGAGCGCGCGACTTCCCGTTGCTGCAGGGCGAGATCCTGGTCTACGCCACGACCATCGTGGCACTCAGCTTCCTGGTCGACGTGTCCTACGGCTTCCTCGACCCGCGCATCCGGTACGAGTGATGCTGCGGCGCCTCAACCTCGTGCTCGGCGCGGTGCTCATCGGAACGGTGGTGGCAGCCGCCCTGCTCAGCTTCGTGTGGCTGCCGTACGATCCGAACGCGCTCGACTTCGCGTCGCAACTCACGGGCCCGTCGGCCCAGCACTGGCTGGGGACGGATCAATTCGGACGGGACCTGTTCAGCCGTGTACTGGTCGGCGCGCGGGGCACCCTCTACGTCGGCGTGATCGCGGTGGGCCTGGCGTTGACGATCGGGAGCCTTCTGGGAGCGGTTGCCGGCTACGCCGGATCGCTGCTCGACGACGCCGTCATGCGACTCGTCGACGTGCTGTACGCCTTCCCCGCCATCCTCATGGCGCTCCTGCTGGCCGCGGTGTACCAGCCGGGCACGCTCACCGCCATGACCGCGATCGGACTGGCGACCGTCCCCATCTTCGCGCGCGTGACGCGGGCCTCGGTCCTGTCCCTGAAGCAACGCGACTTCGTCGAAGCCGGTCGAGCCCTGGGCGCCGGGCACGGCCGCCTGCTGCGTCGCTACATCCTCCCCGGCGCGCTGGGACCGATCGTGGTGCAGGCGAGCCTCAGCATGGCGGTCGCGGTCCTGGCGGAGGCTGCCCTGAGTTTCCTGGGGCTCGGCACGCCTCCGGGGGTGCCCTCCTGGGGCAACATGCTCCGCGAGGCGCAGGGGTTCCTGGCCATGAGCCCCTACCCTGCCCTCGTGCCTGGCCTGGCGATCGTCTGGACGGTGCTGGGGTGGAGTCTTCTCGGCGACGGTCTCCGGGACCTCACCGATCCTCGCAACCGGCGACGCTGAACCGGGGCTCGATCGAACCGCCTCGCCGGCCGCGCGTCCTAAGCAGATGTGCACCTCGGCTCGGCCCGGCCTCCCCCGCCCTTGCCGTCTTTGTCGAACGCCCTTAACGACGTCCGCACCGTACCTCACATGGATTCTCACGCACCCGGCACGTGCATCGCGGCAACCGTGCAACCCGCCACGGCAACCGACCGGCAACCAGCTTCTGTCCACCATGAGGCTCCCGATAAGGGAATCCGAAGGAGGAGGTCGCGAGCATGGCACGGAAGAAGATTGGCGTGAGACTGAAGCTGGCCCACGAAACGTTTGGCAGCCTGGTGGACGAGGTGCTCTCCCGCTCTGGCCTCTCGTCGCCCGACCCGGCAGCGGGAGGGGTGGCCGAGCTCATCCTCGACTACCCGCTCACCTGGGCCTTCGGTCAGCTCGACACCATGAACAGCATCGAGCGCGCCCGTACCCTCGTCGTGACCCAGTCAGGGCACGACGCCTACCACGACTGCCTGGCTAGTTATCACGTGAGCGGCGTGGTCGAGTCGACCAACGAGCCCGCTCTGTTGAGCGGGATCTACGCCGCGGCCGCCTCGCAACGGTCGTACCAGTGGAAGTCGGGCCTCACCTACATGGAGCTCCGAGTGACACGCCTTCTGCTGCGGGGATACGACACCAGGAGGGTCGCGGACCAGCTCAGCATCTCGTACAAGACCGTGAATGCCCACGTCTCGAATGTCCTGGGCAAGCTTGGGTACGAGAACCGTGCTCAGCTCGTAGCCGGGCTGCTGAGCCACCACCGGGCCTGACGCGCCGGTCCACGCCCATCTCTCGAGCGCCGCTCCGTCTCCCGGGAGCGGCGCTCCATCGTCCCGTCCACGAGCCCGCAACCGATCATCCGCGACCGGGCAACGGTCCTCGAGATCTCTACGGCAGCTCGCTACCCCAGCGCTTCCGGATGCGCCGAATACGAGCATTGGCGAGCGGGCGGCGCGGATCGTTGGGCGGCAGATGCCGTCGTGTCTCTTCCCACAGCTCGAGGTCGTCCCCTTGCTGGTTCGCGAGGTCGATCATGGCGTCCGCATCGCCAGAGGCGAGCACCGCCTGCCGCAGACTCTCCTCGAGATGCTCCCTGAGCTCTACCACCGCAGGCGCTTCCGACTCCGGGAGAAGCGGCCCCCGGTACAGCTCCAGCGCCGCCTGGACCTTCCCTTCCTGCAGCAGCGCCATCACCTTCACGAAGTCTGCCTCATAACCCTCGGCGATCCGGTAAGGGAGCGGATCGATGGGAACGAGTTTGCGTGCCCTGGAGATCGTCGCTTTCAACGTACTCGGGTTCGCTCGATCCCCGTAGAGCGCGACCGCGAGCTGTTCGCCACGCGTTCCTTCCGGGTTCGCAGCCAACACCGCGATAAGCTCGGCAAACCGGAGGCTCAAGTTCGCCTCACCGTCCCGCCCGCGTACCGTCCGCTTACCCAGGAGATTGATCTTCAGGAGCGGCTCGTCATCTCGGAAGAGTGCCTTGAGTTCGGTGATTTCGGGGCCATCGCCACCGAGCAACCGCCAGCCTGATTCCCCTAGTTCTCGAATGAATTGGCCGTTCTCCTCCAGGACCGCTTTCGCCTCGGTCTGGTTCCCTCGTCGAATTAGCGATGCGGCCAAGTGAAGACTAGCCTGCGCATTGAACGGTCCCAACGGCTGTCTCGACAAGCCGTTCAGGGCATTACGGAGATGGGACTCACCCAGGTCAGAATCTACGTGAACCAGTGCGCATCCCAGGCTCAACTCAGCGACGAACTCTTGATAACCCCCACCCGCACTGGCCAGCTCGCTCGATTTCCGGGCAATACCAACAGCTGCTGGCACGTCTCCAAGAAGGAGGTACCCCTGAACAAGGTCATTGGCAAGATGCGCGAATATGCCTCGAGGTGAAGCATCCAGATTCATCTTGTAGAGGGCAACGGCATCTTCGTATCGACCTTCGACTACGGCAAGATCACCAAGCGTGGACACAATGCCCTCAAGCGAAGGTATTCCCAGCATCTCCTCCCGCACCCGCACGGTATCAAGGATCTGTCGAGCCGCCTTCGTTCTTCCGATCAAGATGCGAGGGTAACAAGCGGTACTCGTCACGAGCAACCTCAAGAGCTCTTCCCTCAGCTCGTGATTCTGGTACTGCTGCATCGCCCAAGTTCCCCAGTGCTCGGCGCGCTCATATCGACCGGCAAACAGGTGCGCTTGCGCCATACCAGCTGCCGCACCTACGACCTGCCGTGGCCTTGCCTCTGCTTCTGCTAGCTCTATCGCCTCTTTGTACAGGCGGTTCGCATCCCGGAACTCACCTCTGAATTCATTGATGAAGGCCAAAGCACGAGCCGTGTCAGGGCTGCGCCTTGTCTCGTAGGCACGAGAGGCCTCCGCAAGCGACCTGTCATTGAGTTCAGCCATAGCGCGCAGTGCCCGAAGATCTGGGGCCTCATGAGACGTGAGGTATGCATCAATCTTTGGAAGCAGCGGACGCCACTTGTTTACCGCAAGCGCCGCATTGAAGAGCCAATACATGAACTGATCTTGGCGCAGCACCCATTGAGGGACATCGGCGATATAGCGCCAGAAACGCTCAAATTCGCCAGCCTCGAAGTATGCGTTTCCAGCTTCGTCTATGATCTCTGCCAACCGAGTCGGGGCGTGATCGACGGCGAACTCAAAGGCTTCGATCCACCTACGTCTGGCAACCAGTGCATCTATAACTCCGCTAGCCCCATCCTGGATAGCTTTGCCTATGCCGCCAGTAGCGCTCTCATAGTTCGCGTGGACCATGTGATCTAGTTCAAGCACTCGCTCAATCGCAATGAGCGCGCCACGGGTCTGCACGACTGCGCTCTTGATGGACTCCGCGCTACGTTCGGCTCCAAAGAGCTCAAGTGCTTCGTCGACCGTCAGCCGAAATTCCTCGTCTTCAGACAGCTGAGTTCCCTGGGTCGCACTAAGATCCGCAACCCTTGTGCAAGCGTGGAGGACGAGGCGATTGGGTGGGCGAACCAGCTCGGCAAGACGAACGGCCAGCTGGGTACAACTCTCAGCACTCGTAATCGCAACTGTAATTGGCTCCAATGCAGGCAGAAACGCCTCCAGGACGCTCAAGGCGTACTCGGCCTCTACTCCCAACCCAAATAAGGCTGATCCGAGCCCTCGTCGAAGGGCCTCGGAGAGCGCATTGCCTACCGCTACTGGGTCATCGCAATCCAAGTCCCTGGAGTCCACAAGAATCAAAGGTTGTTCAGGATCCCGGAGGCCAGCAATGACGCGCCGAAGGCCCCACTCCTCTGCGGCAAAGACCACTACGGGTGACGGCACTTCAAGAAGTGTCCGGCGCACGCGCTCGAACCACGTATTCATGTGGCCCTCCCTGCAGACCAAGACGGCTTGTCGTCACCATGAATAGCCACTGGCAAGTCCCTGTCTCCCCCTGAACTAGCAACCCTCGGCCCAATCCCAGCCAGCGTCAGACTATGCTTTGCGCAATGCCCATCTCCTCTCAGGCACTGAGGCGCCGCGCCAAGAAGTTCATTCGCCAGCACCAGGTTGAGTTGTACGTCCCAACGCTTCCCGGGCTCGAGCACGTAACGGCGAGCGAGGTCAACGGCTATGCACACAACATACGTACCAGCCATGGCGGAGTGGCCTTCGAAGGGGACCTTTCGACAATCTACCGTGCGAATCTCTCGATCCGAACGGGCAACCGTGTCCTACTTCGACTCGACCACTTCCTGGCCCATAACTACCCCATGCTCTACGATCACGCACGTAGCATCGATTGGGTCGCCATACTAGGCAATTGCCCAGAGATTGGCGTTCATGTAACCTCACGCGAGTCTCGCCTCAATCACAGAAACCATGTGCGAGACACCATCTTTAGCGCTGTCCGTGATCGCATGGCAAGGCACTCAATCGAGCCCAGATTGACCACAGAGGCCCCTTTGACCGTTCATGCACGGATTTTTCAAGACAGGTGTGTATTGAGTCTCGACACGACGGGAGCGCATCTTCACAAGCGAGGCTACCGTACGTACACTCCGACCGCACCGATGCGAGAGACGACTGCCGCAGCCGTACTTCTTATGGCGAACGCCAACACTTACGACACGATCGTTGACCCCTTCTGTGGCGCCGGTACCTTTCTAATAGAGGCCGAACTTGCTGCGCGGAATTTCCCACCTGGAGCCAACAGGTCATTCGCATTCGAGTCCAGCAACTTGCATGCACCGGGCACACTCCGGCATACCCGCACGAAGCTGCTCAAGGAAGCTTCTCCGAGCACGGACAAATGCATCGTTGGCTCCGACATCTCACGAGAGGCGGTCTTCGCTGCAATCCACAACGCGACTCAGGCTGGTACGAAGGCCGTCTCGATATCCCAGCAGAACGCATTAGATCTCGATTTTCAGAGA
>CAZIBD010000081.1:0-309 GCA_964536935.1 uncultured bacterium
GAACGACGTCATGAAGGTGCTCACCATCATCGCCACCATCTTCATCCCGCTGAGCTTCCTGGTAGGGGTCTACGGCATGAACTTCCACTTCATGCCCGAGCTGCAGTGGCGTTGGGGCTACCCGGCGCTGTGGGGCCTGATGCTCGCCATCGCGGTCGGCATGCTGGCCGCGTTCAAGCGGCGCGGTTGGTGGTAGGCGGCTGGCGGCAAGGAATCGGGGGCGCGGCCCGAGCCCGCCCCAGCGCGCCCGGGCCCCCCCCCCCCCGAGAGCCCGTGGCACAATGCCAGAACGGCCCCGCCCAAAACCGA
>CAZIBD010000081.1:319-13608 GCA_964536935.1 uncultured bacterium
GGGTGCGGGGGGGGGGGGGGGGGGGGGGGGGGGGGGGGCTGGGTGGGGGGGGGGGGGCGGGGGGGCCGGGGGGGGGGGGGGGCCCCCGCCCCCGCGGAGAGCCGGTCGCTCAAGGCCAGACCGGCCCGTCCAATCGCCGGACCGTGCCGTCGGCGTAGGCCACCACCAGCTCATCGCCGTTGACGCCGAAGCCGAGCGGCTCGGACGCAACGGGTGTGGCCTCGAGGTTGGACGTGCTCAGCGCAACCAGATCGCCGTCCTGTTGCGCGACCAGGGTGCGGTCGCTCGCCACCGGAAGCACGGAGGCGATGCCCGCTGCGCCGTCCCAGACCCGGGAGGCGCTGCCGGCCGGGTCGGCGCGGGTGACGCAGCCTCCGGCATCGCCGAGCCACCAGGCGCCCTGTCCGGAGGTGGCCGTCGTGAGCGCGCCGCACAGGCCGCTCCCCAGCGCGACGTCGGGCGCCTCGGCGCCGGCGGTCGTCCCGTAGTCGAGGCGCACGCCCCACACGGCCACGTCGGCGCCGGCCGGCCACGGCGCGGCAGCGTCGGCCGAGGTCCGGAAGGGCACCACGTCGACGCTGGTGACCCCCGCGGGGACGGTGAAGGTGGTGGTGATGCGCGTCCAGCCCGTGGGCGCAGCGCTCCAGTAGGCCGTGGGAGCGACGATGTCCGCCCCACCAGGCTGACCTACCCGGTAGGAGGGGGCCAACGCGCCGTTCTCGGGCAGGTACCAGAAGCTCAGGGTGTAGCTGGCGCCCGCCACCACGTCGACGGTCTGCGCCAGCTCGGACACGGTGCCATCGGCGAGCCCCGCCGAGGGCGCCAGTGTCTCGGCGGTCGTGCCGGCGTCGGGAAGCGGCACCGAGCCGGGGCCCGCCACGGCGTTGGCGGTCAGGTCGAGATTGCTGGCCGACCAGGACGGGGCGTCGAGCGCCCGGCTATCGGCCAGGACGTTGAGCAGGCGGGGGCGCGCGAGCAAGGCGGTGCCATCGAGCAGCTGAAGCGTGTCCGTCCCGAGGGCCATGCCCTTCAGGCTGGCGTAGCCGATCGGCGCGCGCCCGATGGGGCCGTCGCCGGTCGCCGTGAACGCCAGCAGCTCGCCGTCGGTGGCCACCATCAGGGTCGTGGCGTCGGCGCCCAGAGCTAGGATCGGCGAACCGACGTCGATCGCCAGGGTCTGGTCGAGGCCGTTGACGACCGAGCCGTAGGCGACGTAGCCGTGGCTGGCCGAGCTCGCATGGCAGCAGTAGCCACTGCCCTGAACGCTCACCGGCGTCTGGGTCAGGTCGGCCGTGGCGATGCGGGTGAGGGCGTCGTCGCCGGCGGCGTAGAGCTTGCCGGCGAAGCCGAACAGGTCGCGGATCGTTCCCGGCAGCGCCGTGCTGGTGGTCAGGGTCAGGTCGGCGGGCGCGATCCGCACCACCGACGTGCCACCACCGGTGAAGACGGCGCCGTCGAGGGTCACCGGCTCGAGCGTGAGAGCCTGGCCGGCATCCTTCTCCTGCCGCACGCCGAAGGGGAAGCGCAGGTCGAGGGTGGTGACGGCGCTGGTGGCGGTGAAGCCGTGCGGGCTGTGGACGGTGGCGCTCAGGTCGTGCGCGCCGTCGACCAGCAGCCCGGGATCCCAGCTGAGGGTGTAGGGAGCGCTGGTGTCCTTGCCGAGGGAGGTGGTGCCGTCGAAGAACTCGACGTCGGAGACGTCGGTCTCATCCACCGGCAGCGTGGCGGTGAGCTGGACCGGGCGGCTCCGCACCGGCGAGGCCGGCGTGGCCAGTGCGATCGCGAGCGGGTTCGGCACGTCCAGCTGGAGAGCTTCGGTGCCGAAGCGGAGGTCGTACTGGTCCGCCCAGGTAAGCCCGAGGTCGTACGTCTGCGGCCTCAGGTCGATGGCCGTCTGGATGGTCACCGTCACGGCGATGGACTCGCCGTTCGCGAAGGTGTGCTGCGTCGGCGACACCGTGACGCCGACCCCGGCCGGCGCCGTGGCGCCCAGGGTGCCCGGTCCCTCGAAACCGTTGCGCGACTTGACGGTGCCGGTGAGGGTGAGGGTGCGATTCGGATACAGCTTCACGGTCGCCGGGAAGCCCTCGAAGTCGAGGAAGGCGGAGCCGAGCCAGGGCACGTCGATGGTGATCGCTGCGCTGGGTCCGTCGACCCAGCTGCCGTCGATCCGTTGGGCGCGGAGCAGCAGCGTGTGGGGCCCGTTGTAGAGGTCGGGGTTGAGCGTAAGGGTGGCGCTGTAGTGCGACTTGGTGGGGACTACCGTCCAGGCCGTGAGGATCCCCTTGTCGAGGAACAGCGCCTGCAACTGGGTGTAGGCCGCGGGGTCGGCGACATCGACGGACACGTCGAACGTCGGTACGACGATGGTCGATCCGTCGGTCGGCGCGAGCAGGGTGAGGCCGGTCTCCGCGGGCGGCGGAGGTCCGGGCGTGTAGGTGAGATCGATCGTACGGCTCTCAGCTGCGGCGACCGTGACCTCCAGGGCGTCGGGCGAGAGGTAGCCGTCGACCGGCAGGCCGTCCACCAGGTAGGTGCCCGGCGCCACATCGATCACGGTCTGGCCACTCACGCTGCCGTTGAACACGGTGGCGCTGCCCGCACTGACGAGCACCGGAGCGGCGTCGACGCCCGCGACCTTCAGGGTGAGCGTGGCGGGTCGCACCAGGTGGACACTCACCAGCTTGTCGGCGCTTCGGGTGGACGATCCGAGCACCAGCTTCGTCCCCAGTCGCAGCACCTCCGAGGCCGTCATCGCCGGCAACGTGACGGTACCGCTGCCTGGAACGGGCAGCGCGATCGGGTCGAGGTCGCTTCCGCCAACGCTCACCGTCAGGGTCGCCGAGCACGCGTAGCTGAACGAAGGCCCGACGCCGGAGTCCACCTGCACGGCGAGGGGAAGGGGCTCGCCCGCCAGGCCGTCGATCGACGGTGGCAGCACCAGGCTGGGCGTGGCGGGAGCGAACCAGAAGTCGAACGATCCCCGCAGCGTGTCGCTGGCCCCGGAGTCGAGGATCACGTCGAGGGTGGCGTCGGCATGATTGGCGCCGTAGCAGACACGGCCGTCGAGCGGCACCGCGACGGCGCCGTCCTTCAGAGCCGGATGGTCGAGGGTGAGCCCGGACTTGTCGTGGTTGAAGACCACCACGGCTCGGGTCACGGCCTTGACGCCCCGGGTCGAGAGCGCCGCCTGGGTGGCGGTCGGCACGCTCCAGCCGGTGAGGCCGGGCCGGGCGGCAGGCGTGCCGCAGGAGGCGAGGAGGACCGACAGCAGGAGAACGGCGAAGACGATGGGGGTGGATCGCGACAGGATCACGTCGGGAGCTCCTTCACCGTGGCGCCGGCGGTCGACCCCGTCCGCCTCTTCGGGCATCGCTCGCCCCGACGATCGACCGAGGAGAGCGCGTGGGTGACGGAGCCGCCGGGGGGCGGACGGAGGTGGTGACGGTCAAGGGATGGGCCATAGCGGATCGCGCAAGATAGCCCCCCGGCCCTGGGATGGGGCCGGGGGGCGAGCCAGGAAGGCCTGGCTCTAGAACGGGGGCTGGATCGAGACGATCTCGTTCATCGTGAGCGGAAGGAGACCGTACTGCGAGTCGGTGCTGTCGGCATCGTAGTCGACAGTCGAGGTAGCGGTCACGTTTGCGACCTGGTTGGCCATCACGTCGACCACGAAGTAGGCCGTGTAGCCGGCGGGATGGTCGTACGGCCCGAACGTGATCTGGCCGGAGCTGTTCACCGTGCCGCCGAGCGAGCCCGCGAACGACGAACCGTCGTAGAAGTACACGGTTCCGCTCGTGATGGCAGCGGCGGTGGTGTTGTCGATGGTGATGACGTTGGTCGTCATCTTGGCCGGTGCGTCGCCCGAGTTGAGCAACGAGAAGACGTAGGTGTAGGCGTTGCCACGCGTCACCGACGAGTGGTAGGTGATCGAAGGCCCACCGGGGATGACCACTCCGGTGCCCACGCTGTCGAGCTCGAGCCACGGCGTGGTGGGCTGGTCGCTGCGGGTGAAGGCGCAGTCCGCGATCAGGTTGTTGTTCACCATGATGTTGGACGCGAGCGTCGGAGCACCGGCGACGCTATCGAAGTTCAGGCAGTCGCCGAGGCTGAACTGGTTGAGGTTGTCGGCGGTCATGCCGGCGATGTTGATGTTCCAGCCGGCACCGTCGTGGTCCAGCGTGACGCGCGTGCTCGCCAGGTCACCGCCACCCATCAGCGGGATGGTCGCCCAGCCGATGCCCTTGTCGGGGTGCCAGCCGATGGCGTTCGGGAAGCTCGAGGCGAACGACTGATCCGGGTTGACGCCGTCGTCGTCGTGCAACACGAGCGGCGTAGCGTCGTTGAAGTCCAGCTGGGTCGAGAAGATGTCGCCCAGATGGATGTTCTTGCCGTAGGGGTTGTCCCGCGGCGAGCCGTTGAACTCACCCGGGTACTTGGCCATCAGCGGGTCGTAGCTGGTGGTGTAGGTGCTGAACAACGGCCCCTGACGCTGCTGACCCGGATCGTGAGCGTCGAGGTTGCGGACCGTGATGTCGAACTGGGCGTCTGCGCCCACCAGGAACGGGGCGTCCATGGGGTTCGCCAGCGACTTGACGATGGAGAACTCGGGCCGGACCGCCCAGATGACGACGGCGTCCTCGTTCTGCCAGCCGTTGAAGTCGGTGACGGCCTGGATGCCGCCCTGATCGGACGGAGCCGACGAGAACCAGGACGCGGTCACGTCGTGCAGCCCGTAGCCGTTGATGACCTCGTACGGGTCGTTGTAGCACGTCAAGCGGGGCAGCTTGGGGTTGGGTTGCTGGAACGCCCATTGCGACGCGTACGCCGCGCTCGCGGCCATGTCCTCTGGATCCACGCAGTAGCCGGGCTTCTGCCGCACGTAGACCTGGAAGCTCACGGTGATCGACTGTCCGGGTGTGAGCTTCTGGAAGTCCGCCACGCCGGCGTTCTGCTGGTAGTTCCAGGTGACGGCGTGCTTGACGGCGTCGTAGGTGCCGCCCGACGGCTGGATGCTGGACTCCACGATCCCCAGCTCGGCCGGCAGCAGGTCGCCGATCGAGACGTCGTAGACGTCATCGGTGCCTTCGTTAGTGGCCGTCAGGGTGAAGGTGGCCGTGAAGACCGAGCTCTGGGGCACGGCATTGGCCGCGTCCAGCGTCTTCTGGTCGTCCGGGTAGCCCGCCCACGTCAGCACGTGGTGATCGACGCTCTTGGTGATGCGCAGGTAGCTGCCGATCCAGTCCTTGCTGACGTCGTAGTTCTTCAGGTCGAAGGAGTACTCGTGCGAGCCGTAGGTGTAGAACACACGCAGGGTCGCCTGGACCTGGACCTTGATCGGCATGTCCTCGAGGTGCGTGCCGTCATTGGGCACGACCACGGCGGAGCCCTGGTTGGTGTCACAAACGTCCTGGCCGGCCTGGTTGACCCACACTTCGTCGCAGTACTTGGGATCGAAGTGCGCAACGTCGGCGGTTTCGCCGTTCTTGTTCTTCTCCTGGACCATCGTGTATCGGATGAATCCCAGGCCACTGATGGCCAGCTTCTGCTGCGGCTGCTTCTGGTAGAGCACCGTGTTGATCGAGAAGGTGTTGAGGCCGAGATCGTGCTCGTTCCAGATGTTCGTGATCATCGGGAAGCTCTTGCCGACCCGTTGACCTGTCGGAACAGCGGCCTTGCCCTCGAAGCTCGCCCACAGATGGGCGATGTTGACGAAGACCGCCTTGAACTCGTTCAGGACGGACGTGCCGTCGGTGTTCTCGGCCGCAACGACCACCTTGGCGATGTCAGAGCCGGCGAAGCTGTAGTTCGCGGTCTGCACGGTATCGTTGGTGGTGGACGAGATGCCCGTCGTGGCGTACAGCGTGAACGTTGCCGTTCCGTCGGCGCCCGTGAAGATGTTGTCGCGGAACGCCGTGGGCTGCAGGCTGTTGGCGGCCACGCCACTGCTCTGGGACGCGCAGCCGCGCAGGATCGCGATGCGGTCCGACGTCAACCAGCTGAGCCCGTCCGAGACGTTGACGACGATCGGCGCGTTGGCAACGGGCTGGCCCGAGCTATCCTGGGCCGTGACCGTCACGCACATCGGCTCTTCCGTCTGGGACGCGTAGATCATGGCGTCCTTGTTGGCGTTGACCTCTTGCTGCCCCGGCAGAGCGGCGCCGGTCGCGTCGGTCACCTTCGTGACGGACAACGTCTTCACCGTACCGGTGGCATTCTGAACGACCTGGTACGCAAGGACGACGCGGGTGGTCTGATCCGCCTTCACCTCGACACTGGTGGGGGTGGGGTCCTCGCTGCCCGCCACCGGCGCCCCGTCGATGCGGTACGTGCCTGCGGTCAGGGAAACATCGGCCTTGCCCGCCACGCTCTCCGAATACACGGGGTTGTTTGGATCGCTGGCACTGAAGACCTGCACGGGAGCCTGGTTGACCCCCTGCACAGCGATCTCGAGTGTTCCTTGCGCCGGAGCAACGTTGGACTTGACGTTCTGGGGTTGCCCGCAGGAGGCCAGGACCAGAGCCAAGGCTACGAGCCCGGTCCATCCGGCGAGCCGGAACATGCGGAACGTACTTCCAGATGAATGCATTCACCCCTCCGTGGCTCACGGAGCCAATACACTAGAAACGAGAGTGTTGTGGATTCGGATGTGGCAACGTGGTGCCGGTTCCGGCGCCACCTCTCGTGACGGTGCGGTGCGCCGGGAGCGACCGGGTCGCTGCCTTCGGGTTCACACGCTCTCCTCTTTTGACCTCCTTTCCGCCATCGGGCACGGGGATCGGCGTCCCCGGCGATGCCCGGTGCTTCAGATACCCGCTCTCGCAGGTATGGCGGGTTGCGAAGCGGGCTTGACTGGCTTCCCGAGCACTACGCGTCCCTCCTCCCCAGCGCGCCTCGTCGGCGCGTGCACGCTGCGGGAAACCCGGGATCTCCCCGTCGGGGTGTCGCAAGGACTACGGTCGAAGGCGTCGAGCGAACGAAGAAGAAAGGTGTGCGACCACCTCGGTCGGCCGCCACTGTGCGTAGGAGCGGCCTGCAGCTACTTTGTGCCGTCAGGGACGCAAGCCTAAGAACGTGCCTGCACGGCCCTATTCACCTTAAGGTGAGAATAGTCTTAGAACGAGGTGATAACCTGTGACGCTTGCACCATGAAGCCACCGCAGCGCGCTAGGCGCCGCTCACGTCGCGGAGGGCGGCGATGAGCGGGCGCAGCCGCCCGGCCTTCAGCTTGAGCGCCGCGCGGTTCACCACGAAACGGGCGCTCGAGTGCATCAGCACGTCGACTTCCTCCAGGTCGTTCGCGTTCAGCGTGGCCCCCGTCTGCACCACGTCGACCACCGCGTCGGCCAGGCCGGAGAGACACGCCAGCTCGACGTTGCCCGCCAGCCGAACGACCTCCGCCGAGCTCCCCACCCGCCTGAGGTACTCGCCGGTGAGTCGCGGGTACTTGCTTGCCA
Organism: uncultured bacterium; assembly: GCA_964536935.1. GTDB lineage: Bacteria > Deinococcota > Deinococci > Deinococcales > Trueperaceae > JASBRS01. Next base: position 7,777 of record CAZIBD010000081.1, read on the forward strand.
CCCGGGCCACCGGTCCGGTGGCGCCCAGCGGGCGGATCAGCGACAGGCGGCACCCCGCGAATCGCAGGTCGACAGGCTCGTAGAGCGCGCTGCCGGCCTCGGCCAGAACGTCCTTGCCAACCACGCCGGCGTCGGCGACGCCGAGGTCGACATAGGTCGGGACGTCGGCGTTGCGCATCACGATCAGCTCGGCGTCCCCGGCGTCGAAGCGCAACGCGCGATCGTCGGAGGGTAGCTCCAGACGCAGGCCCGCCGACCGCAGGACGTTCAGGGCCTCCTGCATGACGCGCCCCTTGGGCAGGGCGAGCGTCAGGATCGGTCCCTCAGCCACGGCCGGACTCCCCGCCCGCCAGGAGGGCGCGCAACGCTTCCAGCTCGCCGCGGCTCGAGCCCGCTACAGGCTCCAGCGTGCCCTCGTGGAGGAGGAAGGGCACCCCGTCGGTACGCGCTTCCGCCACCGCCTCGATCCGGCCCGACGATGAGGCCCGCGCGACCACCACGCCGGCCGCGCGTAGCCGCCGGGCGGCGGCGTCGTCGGTGGCCAGGACGCGGGGGGGCGGTACCGGCTCGGGCGTGGAAAGAGCGCTCAGCAGGCGTTCCAGACCGATGGAGAAGCCGGCCGCGTAGGGGAGCAGGGCGCCGTCGTAGCGCCCGCCCCCGAGCAGCGGCTGCCCGAAGTCGAAGGTGTAGGCGCGGAACGTCACGCCGGTGTAGTAGGACAGGCGCCGGGCCATGCCGAGGTCGAGCAGCAGCTCGCTGTCGTCCTCGAACTGCTCCACCACGCCCTCCAGTCGATCGATCTCGGCTCTCGCGCTCGCCCACGGCGCCAACCGACGCGCTTCGTCCAGCACGTCGTCGCTCCCGTAGAGGTCGGGCACCTCCAGCAGCGCGGTCGCCGCCGGGCCGCTCAGCGGAAGCTCGGCCAGCAGCGACCGGATATCGCTCCGGTCCTTCCGGTCGATCGCGTCCGCGAGAGGCTCGCGCTGCTCCTCGGGAACCTCGGCGGACTCGAACAGGGCGCGAACGAACCCCGGGTTGCCGATCTCCACCCGCGGCGTTAGCCCCACCTTGCGAACCGACTCGCGCGCCAGGTGGATCAGCTCGGCGTCGGCACGCGCATGGCTCACGCCCACCAGCTCGATGCCGACCTGCGTGAACTCACGCGTGCGCGCCAGCTCGGGATGGATGGCATGCCACACCGTCCCCGCGTAGCGCAGCCGCAAGGCGCGCCCGTCGCCGGCGGCCGCGCTTGGAAACGATGTCCGGACCAGCTGGGCCAGCGCCGGCGTGAAGTCCGAGCGCAGCGCCAGGACCTCGCTGTCGCGGTCCGAGAGCTTGAACGACTGCTCGGCGCGCGGGTGCGCGGGGTCGTAGCGCTCCAGGGAAGGGGCTTCGACGAGCTGGTACCCCCACAGGCGATACAACTCGTGCAGCTGCTCGAGGATCCGCGAGCGCGCGGTCGCCAGCTCGGGCGGGACGAAGCGGGTTCCGTCGGGAGGGGCTCCGGTCATGGGCGTGGGCTTCCTAGCGATGCGGCCGAAGGCTCAGCCGCGATAGGCGCGGAGAGGATCGGGATGCTCGTCGTCGGAGTCGGCGCCCGCATCGCCGCGCGAGCGCGGTCCCGCCCCCCGCACAGCCTCGCTCGCAAAGCTAGCCACCAACGCGAGGATGCCGATGAGGAGCTCGACCACCAGGAACACGAAGTTCAGCGGCGAGAGCACGCCGTCGATGACGATGCTGGCGAGCCTCCCCGCGGCCTCGCCGACGATCAGGAGGCCGGGCAGACGCAGGTAGGCCGACGGCGCGCTGCGCGCCGAGGCCGCCCACACCATGACGGCACCCATGACCACGAAGAGGGCTCCGAACAGGGCGCGGGCCTCGCTCAGGCCGCGCGGGTCGAGCACGTCGAGACCCACGATGCGCACCACGAGCAACGGGTTGAGCAGCCCCAGCAGTCCCCAGGCCAGCGTGAGACCGGCCGAAACGAAGGCGAGCTGCTTCCTCCCGCGCATAGACGTCGCCATGCTACCACCGAGGCCGGGCTCAGCGACCGTCCGCGCCGTCCAGCAGCACCAGGTTGTCGCGATGGATGACCTCGTCGAAGTCCTTGGCGCCCAGCACATCGGCGATCTCGGAGGTATGCCGCCCGACGATCCGCGCCAACGCGTCGCTGCCGTAGTTGCTGAGACCCACGGCCAGGTCCTCGCCCCGATGCCGCACGGCCACGGCGTCCCCGAAGGCGAACGCCCCGTGCACGGTGATCACGCCTCGCGGCAGCAGGCTACGCCCGCGCGCCAACGCCGCTGCGGCGCCGTCATCGACGTCCACCGAGCCGTGGGGCGGCTGCTGGGCGATCCAGGCCTTTCGCGCGGGCGTGCGTGCGCGGGCTACGAAGCGTGTGCCCCGCACCGAGCCCCGAGCCAGCGCCTCCAGCCCTTCGCCGCCACCACCGATCACCAGGGTGGCGATCCCCGCACCGGTAGCGATCCGGGCGGCGTTCAGCTTGGTGGCCATCCCGCCGGTCCCTCGCGGGTCGGCGCTCGCCCCGGCCAGGCCCTCCACCTCGGCCACGTCGCGCACCACATCGATCCGACGAGCATCGGGATGCCTGCGCGGATCGGCCTCGTAGAGCCCATCCACGTCGGTGAGGATGATCAGCGCATCGGCGTCGATCAGGTACGACACCCACGCCGAAAGCGTGTCGTTGTCGCCCAGCTTCAGCTCGCTGGTCGCGACGCTGTCGTTCTCGTTGACCACCGGGACGGCGCCGAGCCGCAGGGACGCCTCCAGGGCGTGCTTGGCATTGACGTAGCGCTCGCGATCCAGCACATCGCCCGCCGAGAGCAGCAGCTGCGCCACCGGCCGCGGCGCCAGGGCACGCGACCAGTCGAGCATCAGCAGGGTCTGCCCCACCGCGGCCGCCGCCTGCTTGTCGGGCAGGGTGAGCGGTAGCTCGAGGCCGAGCCGTTCGCGCCCGGCTGCGCCCGCCCCCGAGGAGACCAGCACGAAGCGAGCACCATGCTCGCCGGCCAGCACGTTGGCTCCCCGCGCGATCGCCCACATCAGAGGCGGCGCGATCCGTCCGCGCTCGTCGGTGATCGAGCTGGTGCCGACCTTCACGACGAAGCGGCGCAAGCGCTCCGCCACTCTTACTCCTCCATGAGGTACCCGCGGAAGGCGTCGGGCACCAGGCCTGCGTCGAGCCAGTAGCGCCCGTCCTCGTAGCCGGCCGACCCGTCCCGCAACAGGCGCTTGAGAGCCGCCTGCACCTTGCCCTGCACGCGGCGGAGAAAGGCCGTCTCCCAGTCTTCGCCGGGCTCGAGCACCTGCAGGAACGCTCGGTGGAACGCCGGTAGCTCGTCGAGAGGGATGCAGCTCTCGAGCGCCTGCCAGTCCACCTTCCCGTCGCGAACGGGCGCACAGGGTGTGGGCGTCATGATCCTCATGCTAAGGCCTGGAGCGTAGGCAGGCGCTGGGGAGGAGCGTAGGGTGCCGCGTTGCATGCTACACTCCGACACCTGATGCTCCCGGGCGGGATGTGGCGCCAGACGGCGCGGGCCGCCAGGGGTGTGGCCGCCGACGGGCCGAGGAGGAAGCATGCGGGTCGCGATCGTGGGCGCCACCGGCGCCGTGGGAACGGAGTTCCTGGGAATCCTCGAGGAGAGGCGGTTCCCCCTCACGTCGTTGACGCTGTATGCCTCGCCTCGCTCGGCCGGTCGGAGCCTGACCTTCCGCGGCGAGGCACTGCGGGTGCTCCCCCTGCCGGAAGACGGCGACCTCGGGGCCGAGGTGGTGTTCTCGTCGGCGGGCGGCCCGGTGTCGAAGGAGCACGGCTGGCGCTGGGCCGAGCACGGCGCCGTGGTCATCGACAACACCAGCGCCTGGCGCATGGACGAGCGCGTGCCCCTGGTGGTTCCCGAGGCCAACGGCGAAGCGGCGCTGAGCCACCGTGGGATCATTGCCAACCCGAACTGCTCCACCATCATCGCCTTGATGGCGCTGGCACCACTGCACCGGGCCTTCGAGCTGACGCGGGCCACGGTGGCCACCTACCAGGCCGTGTCGGGAGCGGGCGCTTCCGGCATCGAGGAGCTGCGCGAGCAGACGCGCGCCGTCCTGGCTGGCAGGGAGCCCCGGCCGCGCAAGTTCCAGCATCGCATCGCCTTCAACCTCTTCAGCCACGACAGCGACGTGGACGATGATGGCTACAACGTCGAGGAGCGCAAGCTGCTGCTGGAGACGCGCAAGATCCTCGGAGCACCGGAGCTCCGCCTCAGCGCCACCTGCGTACGGGTGCCCGTGTTCCGCGCCCACAGCGAGGCCATCCACGCCGAGTTCGCGCGCCCCGTCAGCGCCGATGAAGCGCGAGAGACCCTTGCCGCCGCGCCCGGCGTCCAGGTGGTCGACGACCGCGCGCGCAACACCTTCCCGATGCCGCTCGACGCTTCGGGTGGAGACGAGGTCCTGGTGGGCCGCATCCGTGCCGACGCCAGCCTCCCCGGTGCGGTCGCCCTCTTCGTCGCCGGCGACCAGATTCGCAAGGGTGCGGCGCTCAACGCCGTCCAGATCGCTGAACATCTCATCGCCAAAGGGGCGCTCGCCGCGCTCCCTCCTGCCTGAAGCGGGCTGGGCGCGCCCGATCGCGGCGCTCGACACCCTGCCGCGCGAAGCCGCCGGGTGGAGGACCGGGCCGTGGCGGCCGGGTACCGGCGTCGGCGGACCGGTTCCGGCAGGGCCACGGGCCGGGCCGGCCGCGGGATCGAGCCGCGCGGGCACGCACCCTGGCGGTACACTGGGATGGACGTCCAACGCGCACCTCACCTGGGTACCGCGACCGCGTGAAACGGCCGCTCGAGGGAGCATCATGAACCTGGCCATCGTGACCGACTCCACCGCCGATCTGCACGAGGACGAGCTGGAACGCTTCGGGATCCGCCGGGTGCCCCTCTACGTCAGCTTCCGGGGTGAGACGTATCGCGACTGGGTCGACATCGAGCCATCCACGATCATCGAGGGCGTGGCGGCGGGCGCCGACCTGCCGAGCACCAGCCAGCCGAGCCCCGAGGACTTCGCGACCGCGTACCGCCAGGCCGTCGAGGACGGAGCCGATACGATCCTCGTGATCACCCTCAGCTCCGAGCTGTCCGGCACGTACCAGTCGGCCGTGGCAGCGGCCGGGTCGGTCGACGCCGACGTTCGCGTGTTCGACAGCCGGGTGGCCAGCCTGGGCCACGGCGCCATGGCGCGCACCGCGGCCCGCATGCGCGACGCGGGCGCCTCGATCGAGGCCATCGAGGCCGGGCTCGCGCACATGCGGGACAGCACGTTCATCGTGTTCACGGTCGCGACCTTCGACTACCTCCAGAAGGGCGGCCGGATCGGACGTGCCAGCGCGCTGGTCGGCAGCCTTCTCAATATCAAGCCGATCCTCACGCTGGAGGAGGGGCTCCTCGCACCCCTCACCCGCGCCCGTGGGATGCGCAAGGCCGTTCAGGAGATGGTCGACCGACTCGCGGCCTTCGTGGAGGGGCGGCCGGGCGAGCACATCACCGTCGACTACATCCACGTTCAGGACCCCTCGGCGGTCGAGCGCCTCAAGCAGGCTGTCGAGGACAGAGGCGTGGAAGCGACCTTCAACGGCTTCTACCGGATCGGCGCTGTCCTCACCAGCCACGTTGGGGCAGGAACCTTCGGGATCATCGCCCGGAGCGAGCCGCAAGCGCAGGGCTAGGACGCGTCGGGCCCACCGCGCAGGTCTCGACCTGCCGCGGTGGGCCCGCTCCTTCGAGCCGCGAGCGCGGCCTTCTAGGAGGCCGCTGGATCACCCCTAGA
>CAZIBD010000082.1:0-13577 GCA_964536935.1 uncultured bacterium
ACGTGCTCGGCACCGACGTCGAGGTCGACATCACGGTGCACCGCGGCGCCGGCGCCTACATCTGTGGTGAGGAAACGGCCCTGATGAACTCGCTGGAGGGGCTTCGCGGGAACCCGCGGTTGAAGCCTCCCTTCCCGGCGCAGGCGGGCGTCTATGGCCTGCCTACCACCATCAACAACGTCACCACCATGACCAGCGTGGTGCACATCCTGACGCGGGGTGCAGCGTGGTTCGCATCGATGGGCACCGAGGACAGCAAGGGCACCAAGCTCTACCAGATCAGTGGCCCCGTGACGCGGCCGGGTGTCTACGAGCTTCCCATGGGCGCCAGCTTCCGCGAGCTCATCTACGATCTTGCAGGCGGCCCCAGGGGCGAGGCCAAGGGCTTCTTCCCGGGCGGCTCATCGACACCTCCGCTGCCGTGGCGCGACGAGTATCTCGACCTGCCCATGACCTACGACGGCCTGGCGAAGGCCGGCTCCATGCTCGGCACCGGCGGGGTCATCGTCATCCCCAAGGAGAAGGACATCGTCGACGCCATGTACAACGTGGTGCGCTTCTACGCCGACGAGTCGTGCGGTAAGTGCACGCCGTGCCGTGAAGGCATCTCCACCTGGCTGCCGAAGATGTACCAGAAGCTGCTGGCGGGTCTCGGCACCCGCGAAGATCTCGACCTGATGGAGGAGATGGTGCGCAACACCAGGGGCACCGCGTTCTGCCCGCTGGCCGACGCCTGTGCGATGCCGGTCCAGGCCAGCTTCAAGTGGTTCAGGGACGAGTACGAGTACCTGGTCGACCACGGCCGGCCCATGTACACCAAGACCGACTGGTGGCAAGCATGAAGGTCCATATCAACGACGTGTCGATGGACTTCCCGCAAGGGACCAGCGTGATCGATGCCATCTTCGCCGCGGGCTACGACGTGCCCTACTTCTGCAGCCAGGAGTACATGTCGCCGATCGGCGCCTGTCGCATGTGCCTGGCCCGCATCGGTGCGCCCCGGAAGGACCGCGACGGCAACTGGATCCTCGACGAGGAGACCGGGGAGCCGAAGATCTTCTACTTCCCGAACATGATGGCGACCTGCACCACCCAGGTCATGGAAGGGATGGTCGTCGACACCCTTTCCGAGGACGTCAAACGCGTTCAGAACGGGATGGTGGAGTTCACTCTCATCAACCACCCGCTCGATTGCCCGGTCTGCGACAAGGGCGGCGCCTGCGAGTTGCAGGACCGGGCCTACGAGTACGGCAGCGGCTTGAGCCGCTTCGACTTCGACAAGCGCCACCAGGAGAAGCACCACCCGCTGTCCGAGCTCATCACGCTCGATCGTGAGCGCTGCATCCACTGCAAGCGCTGCGTGCGCTACTTCGAGGAGGTCCCCGGCGACTCGGTGCTCGACTTCATCGAGCGGGGCGGGCATACCTACATCGGTACGCTCGATCCGGGGCTTCCCAGCAACTTCACCGGCAACATCACCGACATCTGTCCGGTGGGCGCGTTGCTCGACACCACCAGCCGCTTCCGCGGCCGCAACTGGGAGTACGAGCACACCCGCTCCACGGCCATGGACGACGCTTCCGGCAGCGCCATCATCGTCGACGGACGCACCGGCCGGATCGAGCGCATCAAGGCGGCGCTCCACCCCGAGGTGAACAAGACCTGGATCGACGACGGAACGCGCTTCGGCCACGAGTACGTCGATGCCGAGGACCGGCTGCACGCGCCCATGATCCGCAAGGACGGCGAGCTGCAGGCCGTCACCTGGGAAGAGGCCGCGGCGACCATCCGCGACCGGCTCTCCGGGCTCAGCGGCAAGGACATCGGCATCGCCATCCGAGCCGACGCGACGCTGGAAGAGGGCGTCGCCGCCAAGGCGCTGGCCGAGGCTCTGGGCACCGGCCAGCTCGACCACGCGCCGCGCCCGGCGGCGTCGGTGGTGCCGCCGCAGAACCCCGCCAGCCTCACCGACCTGGCCACGGCCGATGCCATCGTGGTGTTCGGTGACGTGACCGAGGAGGCTCCGATCGTGGACCTCCGGATCAAGGACGCCCTCAAGGGCGTCACGCCGCCCGAGCTCATGCAGCACGGCGTGCCGATTGCCGACCTGCGACTGAAGGAACACCCGGTGTTCCACCGGGCGAGGCTAACGGTGGCCGCGCCCTACCGGGTCGATCTGATGAAGCACGCAGGCCGCGCGTTGCAGTACCCGGCGGGCGGCGAAGCCGCGTTGCTCGCGGCGCTGCAGGCGGTGGCGGAGGCCGAGGGCGAGCCCGAGCTCGATGAGAGCCAGCGGGCCGCGCTCGGCATGAGCGTGCAAGAGGCGACCGCGCTGGTGAAGGGCCTACGGGAAGCCGACAAGGCGGTGCTCGTCTACGGGGGGTTCGTGCTGGCTACGCGCGAAGCCGCGAGTGCGGCCGCAGCGTTCGGCAAGGCGATCGACGCCAAGCTGATGATCGTCGGGCCCATGGCCGACAGCTACGGGCTCGAGCTGCTCGGTGTCGGCCCCAGCCACGAGCGCTACGCCTACCCGGCCATGCTCCAGGACTCGCGCGCCCTGATCCTGTCCAACCTCGATCCCGCCCAGGACCCCGACGTCCGGGCGCAGCTCGAGCAAAAGGACTTCCTGGTCGTCCACGACCTCTTCCTCACCGAGACGGCGCAGCTCGCCGACGTGGTGCTGCCGGCAAGAAGCGTCTACGAGAAGGACGGAACCGTCGTCAACCTGGAGGGGCGTTTCCTCGGCGTGCATGCTGCGCCGGTCGATGCCGGCGAGGCCGAGGACTTCATCGGAGTGGTGGGAGCGTTGGGTGAGGCGCTCGGGCAGCGCCTCGAGGGCCGGAGCGTACGAAGCGCGCGGCGCGTGCTGCGCAAGCGGTTCGAGCTCGACCCGGCCGAGCTCGGGGCGACCGGGCAGCTCTACCGGCCCAAGGGCCGCACGACCAGCAAGGTGGCCGTCCGAAGCAACGAGGTGGTGGAGGGCAATGTGCTCGTCGTCCCCAGCATGCTTCGCATCGAGTACCTCGAGCGCAACCCGCACCTGAGTCGCCTCAGCGGCGGCGCACGGCTGCGCATGCACCCACAGGATGCCAATCTGCACGGCGTTGCCGATGGCGAGCGGGTCCGCTTGCGCGTCGGTGGCTTGCTGCGGCGTGCCACGGTGCGCGTCGACGGCGCCGTACCGCCCGGCCTACTACTGCTACCCACGCTGCCGGAGCAGCCGGTGGGGCTGGTCTCGGCGGACCTGGCCACGCTGGTGCGTGAGGAAAGCGCGTTGGAGGTGGCCGGATGAACGACCCCCTCTGGGTGACCTTCATCAAGGCGCTGGTCCTGGTTCTGGTGCTGCTCGGCGGGTTCGCGTACATGACGCTGATCGAGCGGCGGTTGCTGGGTGCGTTCCAGCACCGCATCGGTCCCAACCGGGTCGGCCCCTTCGGCTTGCTGCAGCCCATCGCCGACGCCATCAAGGCGATCTTCAAGGAAGACATCATCGTGTCGGCCGCCGACAAGGTCGTATATGTCCTGGCGCCCGGCATCAGCATCATCTTCGCGCTGGTGGCCTTCGGCGCCATCCCGGCCGGCCCGGCCAAGAGCCTGTTCGGCGCCAACCCCTGGGTCATGAACCTGGATGTCGGCGTGCTGTACATCCTGGCCATGACGAGCATCGGCGTGTACGGGATCTTCCTGGGTGGCTGGGCGTCCAACAGCAAGTACTCGCTGCTGGGCAGCCTGCGCTCCAGCGCGCAGATCATCAGCTACGAGCTGGGGATGGGGCTGGCGGTGCTGTCGGTCATCATGATCGGCGGGACGCTCAACCTGCAGAAGCTGGTGGAGCTCAATGTGTGGTCGATCAGCCCATGGTTGTGGCCGGGCCTGGTCATCGCTTTCGTGGCCTTCCTGATCGCCGGCACGGCCGAGATCAACCGCGTGCCGTTCGACCTGCCCGAGGCGGAGCAGGAGCTGGTCGCCGGGTACCAGACCGAGTACACGTCGATCAAGTGGGCGCTGTACCAGATGGCCGAGTACGTCAACATGTTCACCTCGGCGGCTTTCATCAGCACGCTCTTCCTGGGCGGCTGGCGGGCCCCGGGCTTCTTCAATGCCATCATCCCCGGGATGGCGAGCTGGCCGATCGTGTGGCTGGTGGTGAAGATGGCCATCTTCATCTTCCTGTTCATCTGGCTCAAGGCCACCTTCATGCGCCTGCGCTACGACCAGCTCATGCGCTTCGGCTGGCTGTACCTGTTCGAGATCGGGCTGTTCGCGGCGTTGCTCACGGGGGCGGTGATCGCCTTTGTGCTCTGACGCGATGCGGACGTGTGCGTGGAGCGTGCACGACGACCCCGGCACCACGGGAGGTGCGTTCGAATGAGTGTTCTGGACATGGCCAAGGGGATGGGCGTCACGCTCGGGCACCTCTTCAAACGCCCGGTGACCGTCCGTTACCCGGAGCAGCGGGCGCAAGTGAAGGCGCGCTTCCGCGGCCGTCACCACCTGCTGCGGCACCCCGACACCGGCCTGGAGAAGTGCATCGGTTGCAGCCTCTGCGCCGCGGCCTGCCCCGCCTACGCCATCTACGTCGAGGCCGCCGAGAACGACCCCGACAACCCCACCTCGGCGGGCGAGCGCTACGCGAAGATCTACGAGATCAACATGCTGCGCTGCATCTTCTGCGGCTTCTGCGAGGAAGCCTGCCCGACGGGCGCGGTGGTGCTGGGGCACGAGTTCGAGCTCGCCGACTACCGCTACCAGGACTTCGTGTACGCCAAGCCGGACATGCTGGTCGGTACCAAGGGCAGCAAGTGGCAACGCCGCGAGGCCGAGAGGAAGGGCAAGGAGGTCCGCCTCGGGTTCGAGGCCGGGCCGCGCCCGGAGCTGGAAGGCGTGGACTACTGACATGATCGGCTTCATCATCCTTGCCGCCGTGATGCTCGCCGGCGCGCTCGGCGTCGTAACGCTGAGGCAGCCGGTGCATGCGGCCCTTTCGCTGGTGCTGACATTGCTCGCGCTGGCGGTCACCTACGTCACGCTGGAGGCGCACTTCCTGGCGGTCATCCAGGTCATCGTCTACGCGGGCGCCATCATGGTGCTCTTCCTGTTCGTGATCATGCTGCTCAACGTGCAGGGCCAGCAGCCTCCGCCCCACCTGAGCTGGATGCGTCCGCTCGCCTACCTGGCCGCCCTGCTCGCGGCGGTCGGTATCGCCATCACGGCCTTCGTCGACCGCAGCCCGTTGCCGAGCTCCGGGCAGGTGGCCGCCCTCCAGGGCGGGTCCGCCGAGCAGGTCGGCACGCTGCTGTTCAGCCACTACGTGCTGGCGTTCCAGCTCGTCGGCGTGCTCCTGCTCACCGGCATCGTGGGCGCGGTGAGCCTGGCGCAGCGCGGCAACCCGGCCGCGGACGAGGACGAGCGGGCGCGCAGCGCCGCGGACGGCGCCGCTCCGGATCGGGAGCTCAGCCATGGCTGAGATCGCACGAGGGAGGGGTGCGTGATGGTTCCGACGCCCTACTACATCGCGCTCAGCGCGTTGCTTCTGACCATCGGCTCGGTCGGCGTGTTGACCCGGCGGAGCGCCATCATGGTGTTCCTGTCCGTGGAGCTGATGCTCAACGCGGCCAACCTGGCCATCGTGGCATTCGCCCGCCAGTGGAGCGCCCGCGGCGTCGAGTCGGCGCTGTCGGGCCAGGCCGCGGTGTTCATCATCCTGGCCATCGCCGCCGCCGAGGTGGCGGTGGGGCTGGGCATTCTGGTCGCCATCTTCCGCAACCGCGTGAGTACCGATGTCGATGAGCTGTCCGAGGTGAGGCTATGACGCACGTTGTGGCCTGGGCCAGCCTGGCCCCGGTTCTCGCCCTGGCCGGCTCGCTGATCAACGCCTTCTTCGGCCGCAACCTCAAGGAGCCGGCGCCCGGGATCATCGCGAGCCTGGCGGTGGCCGGCGGCTTCGTGCTGGCGGTCCTGGCCTTCATCGGACTGCACGGCAGCGACGCCGGCGTGCAGGTCACATTCTGGCGCTACCTCACGGCGGGCAGCCTGCACCTCGACCTGGGCTTCATGATCGACCGGCTCAGCGTCACGATGATGCTCATCATCACCGGTGTGGGCCTGCTCATCCACATCTACTCGATCGGCTACATGCACGGCGACGACGGCAACAGCCGCTACTTCGCCGAGCTCAACCTGTTCGTCGCCGCGATGCTGGTGCTGGTCATGGCCGACTCCTTCCCGCTGATGTTCATCGGCTGGGAGGGTGTGGGCGTGTGCTCGTACCTGCTCATCAGCTTCTGGTACAAGGACCGCGCCAACCCCGACGCCGGCCGCAAGGCCTTCATCGTCAACCGGGTGGGCGACGTCGGCTTCCTGCTCGCGATGTTCCTCACCTTCAAGGAGTTCGGGACGCTCAACATCGCGGCCGTCAATGCGGCCGCTCCCGCCATGCTCTACGGCTCGGGCGTCCTGACGCTCATCGGTCTGTTCTACCTCCTCGGGGCAACCGGGAAGTCCGCCCAGCTCCCGCTGCAGGTCTGGCTTCCCGACGCCATGGCGGGCCCCACTCCGGTCTCGGCGCTCATCCACGCCGCCACCATGGTCACGGCCGGCGTCTACCTGATCGCCCGCATCGGCGCCATCTACGCCATGGCGCCCGGCGCGGCCGCCACGGTCGCGTGGATCGGCGGGTTGACGGCGTTCGTGGGGGCCTTCGCGGCCTTCGCCCAGACCGACATCAAGAAGATCCTGGCGTACTCGACCATCTCCCAGGTCGGCTACATGATCGCCGCGGTCGGGGCGGGCGCCTACTGGGTCGGCATCTTCCACGTCCTGACGCACGCCTTCTTCAAGGCGTTGCTGTTCCTGACGGCCGGTAGTGTGATCCACGCGCTGGGGGGTGAGCAGGACACGCGCAAGATGGGCGGCCTGGGGCGCCACATGAAGGTCACCGGCAACACCGCCCTGATCGCCACCCTGGCCATCTCCGGGGTGCCGTTCCTGTCCGGCTTCTTCAGCAAGGACGCCATCCTTTCGAGCACGCTCAACAGCAGCTTGCTGGCGGGGAACGGCGGCGATGCGCTCTACATCCTCTTGCTGGTCACCGCCGGCATGACGGCCGGCTACATGTTCCGCTGGTACTACCGGGTGTTCGCCGGCGAGTCGCGTGTGGACAAGCACGCCGCGGAGCACCTGCACGAGTCGCCGCCGGTGATGACCTGGCCTCTGGGCATCCTCGCGCTCGGTGCGACCTTCGTGGGCTACGTCGGTCTTCCCGAGTTCGCCTTCCCCAACTACATCCAGCGCTGGCTGGAGCCCGCCACGGCCAAGGTCGACTTCAACCAGCTGGCGGCGAGCACCGACTGGCTGTTGATCGGGCTCTCGGTCGTGGTGGTCGCCATCGGCATCACCGCGGCCTGGTGGGTGTACCACGTGCGCAAGGGTGCGCCGGTCGCGGGGCTCAAGGAGTCCAACCTGGCCTCCGCGTCGCGCGGGGCCCTGGGCTTCGACGCCCTCTACCGCATCCTCTTCGTGGCGTCGGGCGAGGGCGTCTCCGGGGGTATCGCGACGCTCGATCGTGACGTGGTCGACCGCGGGCTGGCCGGCGCGGGCTCCGCCGTCGGGCTGCTCGGAAGGCTGGCAACGGCCCTCCAGAGCGGCTTCGCGCGGGCCTACGCCTTCGCGATGCTGCTCGGCGTGCTCGCCCTGGTGGTCGTCGCCGCCCTGACGGGGGTGGTGCGATGATCAGCCTCTTCGTGATCGTCGTCCCCGCGGTCTTCGCGGCGGTGCTGGCGCTGGCCGGAGGGCGTCGCTCGGCGGCGGTGTTCTTCGGCCTTGGCAGCACCCTGATCACCTTCGTGCTGACCTGGTTCCTGCCCGGCAGCGCCGGGCTCAGCGTGCCGTGGATCCCGGGCTTCGGCGTGACCTTCACGCTCGAGCCCACCGGTGCCGGCGTGGTGCTCACCCTGATGGCCGCCCTCACCATGATCCCCACCGTGCTGATGGCCGCCCGCCGCGTCGAGCGCGATCCGGGCGCCTTCGTGGCGCTGCTGCTGCTCATGCAGGCGGGCCTTGGCGGCATCTTCCTGGCGCGCGATCTGGTGGCGTTCTACGTCTTCTGGGAGATCACCCTGATTCCCAGCATGCTCCTGCTCGGCACCTTCGGGCGCGAGAAGCGTCGCGCCGCGGTGCTCAAGTACCTGGTCTACGCCATCGGCGGCAGCTTCCTGATGCTGATCAGCATCCTGGCCATCAAGCCGCTCTCGGGCGCGGCCAGCTACCGCTTCGCCGACCTGATGGCGGCCACGCACAACCTACCGGGTGCGACCCAGGTGTGGCTCTTCGTCGGCCTGGCGATCGGCATGTCGGTGAAGCTGCCGCTGTGGCCGCTGCACTCCTGGCTGATCGACTTCAACGAGCAGAACCACCCCTCCGGCGCGGCCGATGTCGCCGGCACCCTCTACAAGGTCGGCGGCTTCGGGTTCTTCGCCTGGGCCATGCCGCTGCTGCCGGTCGGCGTCGAGCGGGTCGGCCCGGTGCTGCTGGTGCTGGCCGTGGTGACGGCGCTCTACGGCGCCCTCGCCGCCGCCGCCCAGACGCACATGAAGCGGCTCCTGGCCTACGCCTCGCTGTCACACATGGGCATCGTGGGGGTGGGCATCTTCGGCCTTCACCTGGCGGGCCTCAACGGCGCCATCTTCCTGCTGGCGGCGCAGATGCTGTCGACCGGCGCGATGTTCCTGATCTCCGGAATGCTCTTCGAGCGCCGCCGCAGCTTCGACCTCGATCGGTACGGCGGCCTGGCGGCCAGCGCACCCGCGCTCGCCGGGCTCAGCCTGTTCGTGCTCTTCACGTTCATCGGCGTACCCGGCCTCGCCAACTTCCCGGGCGAGTTCCTGAGCCTGCTGGGCGCCTACCAGCACCACCCCTGGCTGGCCGCCGCGGCCACCCTGTCGGTCATCGCTGCGGGCGTGTACGGAGTGAACTTCTACCAGCGGCTCTACCAGGGCGAGCAGCGCGAGGCCACGCACGAGATCGGCTCGATCGAGGCGTTCGCGCTCATCCCGCTGATCGCCGGCATCCTGTGGCTGGGCCTGGTTCCAGCCACCCAGCTGGACAAGATCCAGCAGCAGTCGCAGCTCATCGCTACGCCGTCCGCCACCGCCCAGGCGCCGGCTCCGCCGGTACCGCTGACCGCCGCGGTCGACGGCGTCAACGCTACAGCCGTGCAGGCGCTTGGAGGTAGCCGGTGAGCTTCCCGCCCGTCATCGACGTCCACTGGGCGAACTTCGCCCCCGAGATCGCGCTGCTCATCACCGCCGCCATCACCACCCTCTTCGCGCTGTTCCAGCGCGATGGCCGGAGTAGCGCCTGGCTGGCGCTGGTCGGCGCGGTGGTCGCCGGCGCGCTCAACGTCAACCTGTTCGTGCTCCACCGGACCAGCGGTCCGGGCTCCAGCTTCGGGCTGCGCTTCCTGGCCGACACCCCCGGGCTGGCTTTCAACTTCGTCATCCTGCTCGGGACGGCGCTGGCCGTGCTGATCAGCTACGACTACCTGAAGCGCAGCGGCCTCGACCAACCCGAGTACTACCCGTTGATCCTCTACTCGGCCACCGGCGCCATGATCATGGCCGGAGCGGGCGACCTCATCACCTTGCTGCTCGGTTTGGAGATCATGTCGCTTCCCGTGTACGTGCTCTCGGCGTGGC
The DNA here is from genome assembly GCA_964536935.1 of uncultured bacterium. Taxonomy (GTDB): domain Bacteria; phylum Deinococcota; class Deinococci; order Deinococcales; family Trueperaceae; genus JASBRS01. The sequence continues at coordinate 9,696 of CAZIBD010000082.1, forward strand.
GGCAGGGAGCCCGTCAGTCGGAGGAAGCCGGCATGAAGTACTTCCTCCTCGGCGCCTTCGGCTCGGCCATCCTGGTCTACGGCGCGGCGCTGACCTACGGCGCCACCGGCAGCTTCGTGTACGCCGATATCGTCGCGGCGCTCAGCGCCTCCGGCTTCTCGGCCCCGCTGCTGGCCACGCTAGGTGGCGCGCTGGTGCTGTCCGGACTGGCCTTCAAGGCCGCCATCGCCCCCTTCCACCAGTGGGCGCCCGACGTCTACACCGGTGCGCCGACCTCGGTGACCACCTTCATGAGCGTGGTCGTCAAGACCGCCGCGTTCGCCGCCCTGATCCGCATCGCGGCCACCGTCTACCCAAACATGGAACCGTGGCTCATGACGACGCTGGCGGTGCTGGTCGGCCTCACCCTGGTGGTGGGCAACCTGGCGGCTTTGCTGCAGACCGGCGTGAAGCGCATGCTGGCCTACTCGGCCGTGGCGCACGCCGGCTACCTGGGACTGGCGGTGCTGGCCGGTCCGGCCGGGCTGCGCGCCGTCGTCTGGTACGTGGCCGCCTACACGCTCATGAACGTCGGCGCCTTCGCGGTGCTGATGCAGGTCAGCGACTCCAACGACCGTGGCGACGACCTCGAGCGCTTCGCAGGGCTCGGTCGACGCCGCCCGGCGCTCGCTTTCGCCATGACCCTGTTCATGCTGAGCCTCGGCGGCATCCCGCCGTTGGCGGGCTTCATGGGCAAGATCCTGGTGTTCCAGGCGGCGATCGCCAGCGGTTACGTGGCGCTGGCCGTGGTGGGCATCCTCACCAGCGTGGTGGCGCTCGTGTACTACTTTCGGGTCATCACCTACATGTACTTCCGCGAGCCGGAGTACGAGCCCCCGCAGAATCGCAGCTCGATGGCCGCCTTCGCGATCGGCGTGGCTGCCCTCGGGACGGTGCTGCTGGGCCTGTTCCCGGGCTGGTGGTACGGCCTGATGAACACGAGCCAGCAGTTCCTGGCCAAGATGTAGCAGCGACCTTCGCGCGCTCGCGGCGCCGCGCCCCCAGGGGGCGCGGCGCCGCGTCGTAAGAGCCCCGTCAGAGGCCCACCGCTACCCTGGATCCGTGCGAATCCCACGCGCGATGCACGGGCATCGCGGAGCCGACGCCTGGAGGGGGTCAACCGTGGACGTTGAACCCGGACGAGAGGATAGGAAATACCTCCCTGAAGCGCACTCTGGAGCGTCCTATGATGCTCCAAGCGTGGACCTGTCAAGCCTCAAGATCCTCCTGGTCGACGACGAAGAGACCATCCTGGTGATCCTCAAGGGGATCCTCCAGCGGGCCGGGTACACCCAGGTCGCTACTCTGGACGATCCCCGCAACGTGCTCGGGCGTTTTCTCGAGGACCGCCCGGACCTGCTCGTGCTCGACCACCACATGCCGCACAAGGACGGCCTGGAGGTCATCGAGGAGCTGCGGCCCTACCTGCCCGACTACTTCCCGATCCTGATGCTCACCGCCGACGAGCGCTCCGAGCTCAAGGAGACGGCGCTGTCGAGCGGAGCCAAGGACTTCTTGATCAAGCCCATCAATCCGATCGAGGTGCGGCTGCGCATTCGCAACCTGCTGGAGGCTCGCTACTTCCACCAGCAGCTCCAGCACAACAACGAGCGCCTGGAGGCGATGGTGCGGCAGCGGACGCGCGAGCTCGAGGACGCGCACGTCGAGATGCTCATCCGCCTCGCCAAAGCCGCCGAGTATCGCGACGACGACACCGGTGAGCACACCTGGCGCGTGGCGCGCGCCTGCGCGCTGCTCGGTCAGGAGCTGGGGCTCGGCGCCGAGGCCGTCGACCTGGTGCTGCGCGCCGCCCGGCTCCACGATGTCGGCAAGATTGCCATCCCCGACGGGATCCTGCTCAAGCCGGGGTCGCTCACCGAGGCCGAGTTCGAAGTCGTCAAGGGGCATGCCCGCGCCGGTGCGGAGCTGCTTTCCGGTGGCCGGTCGCCGCTGATGAAGCTGGCCGAGACCATCGCCTTGACGCACCATGAGCGCTGGGACGGGACCGGCTACCCCCAGGGGCTGGCGGGTGAGACCATTCCCATCGAGTCGCGCCTGCTGGCCGTGGCCGATACCTTCGATGCGCTCACCCACGACCGCATCCACCGCAAGGCGGTGTCGCCGGAGCGAGCGGTCACCGAGATCCGCTCGCAGAGCGGGAAGCAGTTCGACCCCCGCGTGGTGGACGCGTTCCTCTTGCTCTACGAGCGTGGTGAGCTGTTCACCGACCAGCCCGTTCCCGTAGGCTGACGGATCCTCACAGCTCGGCGGCGGCGTCCCGGCTCGGCGCGCGGGCGCTAGAGTGGCGGCATGAGCGCCTACCTGCAACGGATCCTCGATACGCTCGGGGAGAACGACCCCATCGAGGTGCTGCAGGCCACGCCCCACCGCCTGGTGGCGTTGCTGGAGCAGCTGGCTCCCGACGAACTGAACCGCACGTACGCGCCGGGCAAGTGGGACGCCCGGCACCTCTTCGCCCACCTGGCGGATGTCGAGCTCGGCGTCGGCTTCCGGTTGCGGCAGACCTTGAGCGAGCCGGGCGTCGAGCTCCAGGCCTTCGACCAGGATCGCTGGGCGCGGCGGTACGCGCGGCTCGATCCCGCGCTGGCGGTGGAGGCGTTTCGCGGACTCCGGGCTTGGAACCTGTCGCTGCTGGCGACGCTCACGCTCGACGACTGGCTCGCCGAGGGGCTCCACCCCGAACGAGGCTTCGAGAGCGTGGATCTGATGGTGCGCTTCCTGGCCGGCCACGACCTCAACCATCTGGCCCAGCTGGAGGCCATCCTGGCCGCCTGACCGGACCTGCTGCTCGGAATGCCCTCCGGCACGCGCGCCGGCGCGCCCCCGGGGGCCGCCGCTGCCCGAGCGGTTCACCCGGGGCCGTGATAGGATTGCGCCGTCATGTCGATCGAACGAACCTTTGCCATGGTCAAGCCCGACGGCGTCCGTCGTGGGCTGGTCGGCGACGTCGTGAAGCGCCTCGAGTCCAAGGGCTTCCGCATCGTCGGCATGAAGCTGATGCAGATCTCTCGCGAGCTGGCCGAGCGGCACTACGGCGAGCACGAGGGCAAGCCCTTCTACGAGGGGCTGGTCTCGTTCATCACCAGCGGCCCGGTGGTCGCCATGGTGGTGGAGGGAGAGAACGCCATCGCCGAGTGGCGCAAGATGATGGGTGCCACCAATCCTGCCGATGCCGTCCCGGGCACCGTCCGAGGGGACCTTGCCCTGGTCATCGACGAGAACGTCGTGCACGGGTCCGACGCGCCCGCAACCGCGGAGCGCGAGATCCAGATCTTCTTCGAGCGCAGCGAGCTGCTGCCCTAACGGGGCTGACAGCGGGCAGCGCGCCGAGGCGCCGAGCCGCTGCCCCGAGCGGCGGCGCCTAGTGAGGTGAGGTTATGCCCGGAATCTCGCAGCGGATCAGGCAGCTCAAGGCCTCCTCGACCATCGCGTTCAACACGCGCGCGAGCGAGATGCGGCGGCAAGGCATCGACGTCATCGCCATGACGGCGGGGGAGCCCGACTTCCAACCTCCCGAGCACGTCCTGGAGGCGGCCCGCGAGGCGATCCAGCTGGGCCTGACCAAGTACACGCCGTCGGAAGGGACGCTCGAGCTGCGCCAGGCGGTGTGCGAGAAGTTCTCGCGCGAGAACGGGCTGAGCTACGAGCCCGACCAGGTGATCGTCTCCACCGGCGGCAAACAGGTTCTCTACAACGCCTTCCAGTCCGTGCTCGAGCCCGGCGACGAGGTCGTGCTGATGGCCCCGACCTGGGTCAGCTACCCGCCTCAGATCGAGCTGGCGGGCGGGGTTCCGGTGCCGGTGCACACCCGCCCCGAGGACG
>CAZIBD010000083.1:0-12824 GCA_964536935.1 uncultured bacterium
TAAAATCTGTAGCCCCCAGGGGCATGCGGGTTCGAGTCCCGCTCCCGGCACCAACGTCCCAGCTGCGTCGCCGTCGAGGTTCAGAACTCTGTAAGTCCACACCTGGTACACCAGAGCATCGTGATGCCCGCGTCATTCTCTCCCGTCGAGCCCGTGTCCGCCCGTCCCCTCTGCCCCACTTGCGGTTCGCACAGCCTTCGCATCCTCACGTCCGTCGAGGTGCAGGTCGACGTGATGGTGGACGTGAAGGCGGAGGAGCTACAGGTGATCGACGAGGAGCTGGGCGACGCGGCGTGGGATGAGGACACCCCCGTGGCCTGCCCCGCCTGCGGCTGGCAAGGCACCGTCGGCGAGCTGGAGGAACGCGCTTTCACCGAGCTGACACCGCCGGACTGATCTCCTGGCACCCACCGTCCACCGACTCCACCCGTAGCCTCGCCCCCCGCGGCGCCGCGATCGCCGCCGGCGGGCGTGGCCGTCCCTCATACCGCGACGACCCGGAAGCTCGCCGTGGCGGCGGAACCCGACGTAAGACCGGGACGCGCCCCGTCGTGGGCGCGCCCCGGTCCGGCGTCATGGAGAACCGGCCTGCCGTGCGGTGTGGCGGCCGACCGAAAAGGGTGTGGCTCAGCCCACTCCGAGCAAGGGCGCCAGCGTCTTCACCTGGATGCCGTCGCTGGCATAGCCGAGGTAGGGCAGGTGCCAGGCCTGTTCCAGCGTTCGCAGCAGCGAGTAGTGGTTGTAGAGGGTGTGCGACACCACGTGTCCGGGATGATCGTGTGCGATGACGATCATCGGAACGTGGCCGCCGCCGTAGGTGCCTCCGGCAGGCAGCAGCTTCGTTCCGGCCGGGAGCACCGGGCTGTCCGGCCCTCCGGCCGCGGAGGCCCAGCCGTCGGTGGCCTTGTTACCCGTGTAGTCGGTCTCGTCCCAGGTGACGAAGATCGCGGAATTGCCGGTCCACGCCTTCGACGCCATGATCGCACTGACCCAGCGCTTGATCGCCGCGTTCCCGAGGGCCTTGAGGTGCGTGTCGGAACCGTAGTTGCACTGGGATCCGCCCATGCCGTGCATGTCGTTGCAGACGTCCGGGACGATGAACGAGAGGTTGGGGACCTGACCGCTGTCGAGATCGGTCGCCAAATCCTTGAGCGGTACGACGTTCTTCATCCGTTGCGGGTCGTTCTTGATCTGCGGGTAGAGAACGAAGGGGTCGTGCTTGTTGACGTACAGGGGATTCTTGGAGTCTGCGGGGTACTGCGGACCGGTGAAGCCGGCGTAAGGGAGCCCGCCCATGTAGCCCTTCCAGGTCAGCTTCGCCGCCTCCATCTCGTCGAAGAGGTTGGCGTGCGGGAACATCTGAGACGAGTTGTCGGAGTGACTGTAGTAGTTCGAACCCGACGTCATGGCGATGTAGTTCGGCATGCTGGGGTGGGTGACGCCGAAGTAGTTGTCGGCGTAGCCGTAGGTCTGGGCCAGGTGGTTGACGTACGGCATCGTGGGGTCGCCGATGATGCTCTTGGAGCCGTGATTCTCCATGACGATCACGAACACGTGATCGAACGGCTTCAAGCTCTGGGCGGAGGCCGCACCGAGCGCCAGCAGCAGGGTGAGGACCAGGACAACGTAGGGGCTTCGGGTTCGTCTCATCGTTCCTCCTTCGAGTGCTTCGGCATTCCCCGAGGGTCCCTTGAGCTCATGTGGAGGCCATGAGAGACGCGCCGGCGCCAGGCTGGAAACGGCTCGTCCGAGCCGCCTGCGTGCCCGTCCGAGGCCGTCGAGGACATCGTGGCGCTCGGCTAGCAACGGAGCCCCGTCGAGCAACGATGAGCCTCCCATTACCTTGCGTGGGCCATCGGTGTGGTGCCGGCCGGGGGGACCGCGAACGTTCCTGGTGAGGGTCGGGTTGGCACGGGCCTTTGAGGCGGCGCCCTGATGGCACAGCGACGGGACGCGCCCTCTTCTCCAGAAAGCGCGTCCCTGCCAAGCTATGGTAGCGATGCGGGGGCTCGAACCCCGGACCTCACGATTATGAGTCGTGCGCTCTAACCAGCTGAGCTACATCGCCGCATGGGATGGGCCCGCAGGCCCGAGGAAGAAGTATAGCGAACGTGCCTGCCTCCGGCAAGGAGTCCGGCCGCGCCGCCGATCGCTCACGACCCGCCGTCGGCGATGCTGTGGCCTCGGGCGACGGGCCTGGCGGCTGTGGCACGCCGAAGTGGCGTTCTCGACGTTGCCAGGCTCGAGGGGGCTGCTAGAGTGTGGGCCATGCTCGAGCCCTCCCTCGACCTGTACGGTGAAACGTACGAGAAGGTCGACACCATCCTGGCGGACCTGCTCACCAAGAGCCACGCCCGTTACGCGATGATCATCGACCGGAAGGGGTTCGTGTTGACGCACCGCCGCGCGCTGTGGGCGCCCAAGCCGCCTTCACTCGATTCGCTCGCGACCTTGATCGCGTCGAACTACTCCGCCAACACGGCGATCGCCAACCTCTTCGGCGAGAGCGCCTTCAAGGAGACGGTGCAGCAGGGCTCCGAGGTCGGCACCTACCTCGAAGAGCTCGGGGAGAAGGCCCTTCTGGTCACGGTGTTCGATTCCTCGGCAGCGCTCGGCAGGGTCAAGCTGTTCACGAAGAAGGCGGTCGACGAGATCCGCGTCGTGCTCCGCGACTCGAAGGACGAGGCGCCCAAGGTCGAGTTCGATCAGGAGTGGTCGAGCTCCACGGAAGCTCTCCTCGACGGGCTGTTCGGATCGGGCAAGTCATGAGCACGATCAACTTCTCCGCGCGCGAGATCAACTTCAAGATCGTCTACTACGGTCCCGGGCTGTCGGGCAAGACCACCAACCTCAAGCAGATCTACGACCAGGTTCCGTCCGAGTCGAAGGGCGAGATGGTGTCGCTCGCGACGGAGGACGAGCGCACGCTGTTCTTCGATTTCTTGCCGCTCGATCTCGGCAAGGTCAACGGGTTCAAGACGCGCTTCCATCTCTACACCGTGCCGGGCCAGGTCTTCTACAACTCGTCGCGCAAGCTGATCCTGCGCGGCGTGGACGGCATCGTGTTCGTGGCGGACTCGGCCCCGAACCGGCTGCGCGCCAACGCCGAGAGTCTGCGCAACCTGCGCGAGAACTTGCAGGAGTACAACCTCCGCCTCCTCGAGATCCCCTACGTCCTGCAGATCAACAAGCGAGACCTCCCCGACGCCGTTCCGGCCGACATGATCCGGCAGGTGCTGGATCCCGGGGCGCGGGTAGAGGCGTTCGAAGCGGTCGCTTCCGAGTTCAAGGGCGTCTTCGAACCGCTCCGCGCCGTCTCGAAGCTGGTCCTGGAGAAGCTCGCCCAGAAGACCTGAGCGCATCCGCGAAGCGTGTCCGAGTCCCCCGGTGGAGCGCGAATCCGCCGGTAAGGGGCTGTGATATCGTCGGGGCGAATGAAGCGAACCCCCCTCTACGACACGCATGTCGCGCTTGGCGCCCGGATGGTGGACTTCGCCGGCTGGAGCATGCCGGTGCACTACCCCACCGGGATCCAGCAGGAGCACATCGCCGTCCGCTCGGACGCGGGCCTGTTCGACGTCAGCCACATGGGCGAGATCCGTGTGCTGGGCGATGATGCCACCGCCTTCCTCCAGTTCGCCACGCTGAACGACCCCGGGCGGCTCAAGGCAGGGCGGGGCCAGTACACGATGCTGCCCAACGACCAGGGCGGCCTCATCGATGACCTCTACGTGTATCGCGAGAAGGAGCAGGAGTACCTGATCGTGGCCAACGCGGCCAACGTCGAGGCCGTCCTCGAGCACGTGCGGGCCCTGGCCGAGGACTACGACTGTCATGTCGTCGACGAGTCGGCGACCTGGGCGCTGCTGGCGCTCCAGGGGCCCGGGAGTGCCCTTCGCCTCGGGCACGTGGTCGACGCCGACCTCACCGAGCTCCGCAAGAACGCCACCCTGTTGACGACCGTGTCCGGCTGCCCGGTGCGCCTGAGTCGCACGGGCTACACCGGTGAGGACGGGTTCGAGCTGTTCTGCCACCCGACCGACGCGCCCATCGTCTGGGACGTGTTGACCGAAGCGGGGGCGGTTCCGTGTGGGCTCGGTGCGCGCGACACCCTGCGGCTCGAGGCCGGCTTCCCCCTCTACGGGCACGAGTTCGACGAGACCACCAACCCGCTGTGCAGCCCGTTCGCCTGGGTGGTCAAGGACAAGCCGTTCCATGGGCGTGAGGCGATCTGGGACCGGTCGTGCCCCCGCCGCCTGATCGGCTTTCGGCTGCTGGAGCGCGGAATCCCGCGTCAGGGCTACCGCATCTTCCGCGGCGACGCCGCCGTCGGCCAGGTCACCTCGGGCACGCTCTCGCCGCTCACGCGCGAGAGCATCGGGTTCGCCTGGGTCGATGCCGACGCCGCCGAGGAGGGAACGGAGCTCCACGTGGAGATCCGCGGCCAGAAGGTCCCCGCCACGGTGGTGAAGCCGCCCTTCTTCGGGCAATGATGCTGCGACGTTCCGGCGCAGCCTTCCCAGCTGGCGGCTAACAGAGGAGTGACCATGCAGATCCCCGATAACCTCCGCTACACCCCCTCCCATGAATGGGTCTCCGAAGCGGTCGACGGTGTCGTCACGATCGGCATCACCGACTACGCGCAGGACCAGCTCGGCGATGTCGTCTACGTGGAGCTGCCGGACGTCGGCGCGGATGTGTCGGCCGGCGAGCCTGTCGCCGTCGTCGAATCGGTCAAGACGGCTTCGGACATCTACGCGCCCGTCTCCGGGTCCGTGGAGGCGGTCAACCCCGATCTCGACGATGCGCCGGAGCGCATCAACGAAAGTCCGTTCGACACCGGCTGGCTCTTCAGGATCCGCGTAGGGGACGCGGGCCAGCTCGGTGATCTGCTCGATGCCGGCGCCTACCAGCAGGCGGTCGAGAAGGAGGGCTGACCTTGCCGTACCTTCCTCATTCGGAGGAGGACGTGCGGCGTGCCCTGGAGACGATCGGCGTCGAGAGCATCGATGCCCTGTTCGACGGGCTGCCTGCAGCGTTGCGGAATCCCGACATCGTCCTCCCCCCTGCCATGGACGAGACTACGCTGCTCGCCCATCTGCGCGCGTTGGCTTCACGGGATCGTGTCGCAGGTCCGGACTTCCTCGGCGGCGGCATGCGGCGCCACTTCATCCCGGCCGTGACTCCGCACCTTGCACTTCAGAGCGAGTTCGTTACCGCCTACACGCCGTACCAGCCCGAGGTTGCGCAGGGCGTCCTGCAAGCGACCTTCGAGTACCAGTCGATGATGACCGAGCTGACCGGTCTGGAGGTCTCCAACGCCAGCATGTACGACGGCGCTACGGCCACCGCCGAAGCGGCGTTGCTGGCCGTCCGGCAGACGCGGCGGGAGCGCGTGGTCATGAGCCGGGGTGTCCACCCCGAGACCCGCTCCGTGGTGGCCACGTACCTCGCAGCGCTGGACATCCGTATCGACACGCTCGATCTCGACGGCCTGACCACGCCCATCCCCGCGGTCGGCGACGACGTCGCGTGCGTGATCGCCCAGCAACCGAACGCCCTCGGCGCGCTCGAGGACATGCCGTCCCTATCCGGGGCCGCCCATGCCGCAGGCGCCTTGCTGGTGGCCGTCGTCGATCCTCTGAGCCTTGCCCTGCTCCGCTCGCCCGGCTCCTACGGAGCCGACATCGCGGTGGGGGACGGTCAGACGTTGGGCAACCCTCCGGCCTTCGGCGGGCCGAGCTTCGGCTTCATGGTGGTGACGAGCGCGCTCTTGCGACAGCTGCCGGGCCGCTTGGTCGGCGCAACGGTCGACGTCGACGGACGGCGCGCATTCGTCCTCACCTTGCAGGCCCGGGAGCAGCACATTCGGCGCAGCAAGGCCAAGTCCAACATCTGCTCGAACCACCAGCTCACGGCCCTGATGGCGACCGTCAACATGGCTGCGCTGGGTCCCCAGGGGCTGCGAGAGATGGCGGTCGGCTCCGTGCGGCAGGCGCACCGGCTTGCCGACCGCCTGGGCGCGGCCGGACTCGAGGTCGTGAACAGCGCGCCATACTTCAACGAGTTCGTGGTACGGATACGGCGCCCGGGCGCCGTGCTGCGCGCGGCGCTGGCCGAGCTAGGGGTGCACGCCGGCGTGCCCGTCGCGGAGGAGTATGGCCTCGGGAACGCCGTGACGCTGTCGGCCACCGAGCTCGTCCGCGACGAAGACATCGACGCCCTGATCGCGGCTCTTGGCGCGGTGGGCGAGATCGCCTCGCAGGAGGCCGCTCATGGCTGAGCCGAGCTCGCGCGACTTCCCGTTGATCTTCGAACGCTCGCGTCCGGGCCGCCGGGGGGCGCGCCCGCCGCACCACGACGAGCCCGACCTCGCCGCGCTGCTGGGCGAGGACCAGCTCCGTGACGCACCGCCGCGCTTGCCCGAGGTATCGGAGCTCGACCTGGTGCGTCACTTCACGCAGCTGGCGCACCGCCAGTTCAGCATCGACGGCAACGTCTACCCACTGGGGAGTTGCACCATGAAGTACAACCCCAAGGTGCACGAGGACGCGGCCGCGCTCTTCCAGGACCTCCATCCCAACCAGGCCCCCGAGAGCGCCCAGGGGACGTTGCAGCTGCTGTTCGAGCTGCAGCGCGACCTCGCGGCGCTGACGGGCATGGACGCCGTCAGCCTGCAGCCGGCGGCAGGTGCCCACGGCGAGCTGACCGGCATCCTGATGATCCGCGCCTACCACCGGGCGCGCGGCGAGGGCGAGCGTCGGCGGGTCGTGCTCGTACCCGACGGGGCTCACGGGACCAACCCGGCGACCGCGGCCATGGCCGGCTACCGGGTGGTGGAGGTTCCCAGCGGCCCCGACGGGGAGGTGGACCTGGAGGCCTTCACGAGCGCCCTCGGGCCCGAGGTTGCCGCCGTGATGCTGACCAACCCCAACACCGTAGGCGTGTTCGAGACCCGGATCCTGGAGATCGCGCGTCGAGCCCACGACGCGGGGGCGCAGCTGTACTACGACGGCGCCAACCTCAACGCCATCGTCGGTCGCGTCCGCCCCGGCGACATGGGGTTCGACGTCGTGCACTTGAACCTGCACAAGACCTTCACCACGCCGCATGGCGGCGGCGGGCCTGGGACCGGTCCGGTCGGAGTGAAGGCGCACCTGGCCGACTTCCTGCCGGTGCCGCTGGTCGTGCGTGCCGGGGACGGCTTCGGGCTCTCGGAGGACGTGCCCGCTTCCATCGGCCGCATGCGATCGTTCCTGGGCAATGTCGGAAATCTGGTGCGCGCCTACGCCTACATCCGGACGCTCGGCCTGGCGGGCCTGCGGCGGGTCAGCGGCCACGCCGTCCTCAACGCCAACTACCTACGGGTGCGGATGAAGCAGGCGGGGTACCGCGTCCCCTTCGACCGTATCAACATGCACGAGTTCGTGGCCCAACCGCCCGAGGGCGTCCACACGCTCGACGTGGCCAAGGCCCTGCTCGATTACGGGATGCATCCCATGACCGTGTACTTCCCCCTCATCGTCAAGGAGGCGATGATGGTCGAGCCCACCGAGACCGAGTCTCTCGAGACGCTCGACGCCTATGCCGATGCCCTGGGGGAGATCCTCGTGCGCGCGGCCGACGATGACGCCTACCTGGCGGGCGCCCCCTACCGGACCCCGGTACGGCGGCTCGACGAGGTGCGGGCCGCCCGTCAGCCGGTGTTGCGCTACGCCTTCGAAGAGCCGGCCTGAGGCCGGACCGGTCGGCGCCTGCAGAACGAGAACGGGGCGCCTCCTTTCGGGAGGCGCCCCGGCGCGTCCTGGCGATGGATCGCTCAGCTATGGCAGCTGCCGGACCCCTCTCCGTCCGGGGCCGCGCCGCCATCGGTGCGGAAGCTGTGCCCACAACCGCATGAGCTGGTGGCGTTCGGGTTGTTGACCTGGAATCCGCCGCCCATCAGGTTCTCGACGTAGTCGACCTCGGACCCCATCAACAATGGCCAGCTTCGTGCATCGACCACGAGACGTACGCCTTCCGATTCGAAGACGCGATCCCCCTCGAGCCGACGGTCGTCGATGGCCATGCCGTACTGGTACCCGCTGCAGCCGCCCGCCTTGACGAACACGCGGATCGCCGCTTCGGGCTTGCCGCTGCTCTCGAGCAGCTCGGTGGCCTTCGTGGCCGCCGCCGGACTCACGCTCATGCGCGGTTCGGCGTTGGCCGCTTCCCGGATTTCGTCTACCACCATGCGTCGCTCCTTCACGAGCTCGATGCGCCGTTTCGGCCGTTATAGCACGGGCGCACGGACCGACCGGGCGCCCCGGGCGACGCGTGACGAGGTGGGGTCACGAGGCCGGTGCCGTCTTGGACGCGGGCCCCGTCTCGGACGGCGCTGCGGTTGGCACCGTGCGCCCCGCCTGGTATACTCCGTACTCGCTCCTGGGCGTATAGCTCAGTTGGTAGAGCGGCGGTCTCCAAAACCGTAGGTCGGGGGTTCAAGTCCTCCTGCGCCCGCCATGAGACGTTCGCGCGCCCCGCGCCAGCGGGGCGCGCGGTCGTCGGAGCCGGCGGCGCCACGCCGGCTCGCATCGCGTCGGGCACGCGACGGGAGCGTGGGCTACAGTCCGGGGCGGTTGCGGCTGGCATAGTTGCGGAATGCAAATACTGCAGCACGGACCCACGCGGCGCTTCCTCTACGGCTTCTGGGCCGTGCGGCAGCGCTTGTTCCGGCACAGCGGCCCCGTGCTTAAGGCGCGCCATGGGCTCGAGATGGGGGACTTCTTCCTGCTCGATCGCATCGCCGCCAGCGACCTCTCCCCCACCGAGATCGCGGCGGCCCTCGAGATGCCGGCCCATGCCATCTCTCGTCGTCTGGACGTCCTGGAGAAACAAGGTCTGATCCGCCGGGCGCTCGATCGCCGGGACGCGCGCCGCCGCGTCCTCACCCTCACGAAGGCGGGCGAGCGGCGTCTGGAGCAGGCCGGCGCCACCATGGAACAGGAGACCGAAACCTTCCTGGGTGTCCTCGATGCCAGCGCCTTGGACGCCTTCCTCGACTCGCTCGACTGCCTCGCAAAGGACCGTACCCCATGACTGTGACGCCCCGCGACCGGACCCTCATCCTCATCGGCATCCTACTGGCGCTCTTCCTCGGAGCGCTCGATCAGACGATCGTGGCAACGGCGCTGCCCCGCATCGTCGAGGATCTCAACGGCATCAAGCGCTACGCCTGGGTGGCGACCGCCTACCTGCTGGCGTCCACGGCGCTGGTGCCGATCTACGGCAAGCTCGCCGACACCCTCTCACGCAAAGCGATCGAGATCTTCTCCGTGAGCTCGTTCCTGCTCGGCTCGTTCCTGTCGGGCCTGTCAGGCGAGTTCGGGCACCTTCCGCTGCTGGGCGACGGCATGAGCCAGCTCATCATCTTCCGTGGCCTTCAGGGGATCGGTGGTGCGGGGCTGTTCTCGATGGCGTTCATCATCATCGCGGACCTGTTCCCGCCCAACGTGCGCGGCCGCTACCAGGGCCTGGTGGGCGCCACCTTCGGCATCGCCAGCGTCATCGGTCCCTGGCTCGGCGGCCTCCTCACGGACTACGCCGGCGGCATCATCCCCGGTGTCGCGGGCTGGCGCTGGGTGTTCTACGTGAATGTTCCGACCGGCGCTGTCGCGCTGTGGTTCCTGCTGCGCCGTATGCCTCCCTTGAAGCCCACGGCCGACCACAAGCCGATGGACGTTCTCGGCGCATCGCTGCTGGTGGGTGGCCTGGTGCCGATCGTGCTGGCGCTGCAGCTCGACAAGACGACCTACCCGTGGGGTGGCGCCGTGACCCTCGGGCTGCTGGTGGGCGGCACCGCGATGCTCGTCGGCTTCGTTCTGCGCTCCCTCCGTTCGAGCAACCCGATCCTCGACCTGTCGCTGTTCCGCAACCGGGTCTTCTCGACCTCCAACCTGGCGCTCTTCTTCCTGGGCGCAGCGTTCCTGTCCGTGATCATCTTTTTGCCGCTGTTCATGGTGAACGTCGTCGGCGTTTCCGCCACCCGTGCCGGGATCAGCCTGATCCCGTTGTCGCTCGGGCTGGTGTTCGGCGCCGTCGTGTCCGGCCAGCTCGTCTCGACGATCGGTCGCTACCGGCTGCTGATGCTGGTGGGCGCGGCCGTTCTCTTCGTCGGTATGTTCCTGCTCTCGCGCATGGGTCCGGATGTCCCCTACTGGCGCGTCACGATCTACATGGTGATCGCCGGCCTGGGCGTGGGTCCGTCGATGCCGCTCTACACGCTCGCCATCCAGAACGCTGTGGACGTGCGGCGCGTCGGGCAGGCCACCAGCGCCTCGCAGTTCTTCCGCCAGATCGGCGGCACCGTCGGGGCGGCGGTGATGGGGACGGTCCTGGCCACGAGCTTGACGACTTCGTTCAGCGCGATGCAGGCGCCCGCCGGTATGGACGCGTCCTCCTTCGGCGGCAGCAGCCGCGTCAGCGCCGAAGGGCTCGACCAGGTCCAGGCCGGCATCAACGCCGCCTTCGACAAGCAGTACCAGGCGATCGCCGATGCCGTGCGCGCGGGCGACGCGGCGAAGCTGCAGCAGGTCGTCGCCGCCAGCCCCATGCCTTCCGCCGCCAAGGCCATGGTCGTGATGGGCGCCAGCCAGGCGATGCACAGCCCACAGGGGGAGCAGGCCTTCCTGTCGCAGCTCAAGGACCAGTTCCAACAGCAGGCGAAGACGGTCGCCGCGCAAGTCACGGCCAGCATCCGGCAGGCGTTCGCGACCGCCGTGACCCGCGTCTATCGGGACCTGCTGGTGGTCATCGTCGTGGGGTTCCTGGTGACGCTCTTCGTACCGGTCCTGACGCTGCGCACCAGCAACGACCACCCCGCCCCCGCCATGGTCGAGTGACCCTGGGGTGAACCCCGTCCTGGACGCTGCGGCTGACGACCTACCGGCGCGCCCGAGGCGAAGGGTGCGTGCTACACTGGGCTCGTGAGGACAGCCTACCGGCCGCTTCGGCTCGCCCTCGCGCTGACGGCCGCCATCGTTCTGGCGGCAGGCGGGTCGGTCGGTCGCGCTGAGGCCAACGCCAACAGCGTCTGGCTCGTGCCGATCGAAGGCGAGATCACACCGGCCACCGCGCAGTTCGTCAAGGCACGTATCGATCGCGCCAACAAGGACCACCCGCTGGCGTTGCTCTTCTACCTCGATACGCCGGGTGGGCGTATCTCCGCGATGCAGACGATCGTGGACGCGATCCTCAACGATGCCCAGGTGCCGACGCTCGCCGTGGCGCAGAACGCCTTCAGCGCCGGGTCGTTGATCGCGATGAGCGCCGAGAAGCTGGCCATGCTGCCGGGGTCATCGATCGGGGCCGCGTTGCCCATCACGCCCACGCCCAGCGGAGCCAAGCCCGTGGCGGAGAAGTACAACTCGGCGGTGCGTGGCGAGTTCCGCAGCGTCGCGGAGGCTCGGGGGCGCAACGCACAGGTGGCACAGGCGATGGTGGACCCGTCGATCGCCATCCCCGGCATTGCCACCAGCCAGGAGCTGGTGACGCTGACGGCCAAGGAGGCCGTCGACAACAACATCGCCAACATCCAGGCGAGCAGCGTGCGCGACGCGCTGCAGCAGTGGGGGTACGGCGGCGCTTCCATCACCCGCATGGGGCCGAACCTGAGCGAACGACTCGCGAGCGCGCTCACCAGCCCGGTCGTAGCGGCTGTGCTACTGGTCGTCGGTATCGGCGGGCTGCTCGTCGAGATCTTCACGCCGGGCTTCGGTGTGTTCGGCGGGGTGGGGCTCGTGGCGCTGGTGCTGCTCGCCACCAGCGCCTTTCTTGCGACCCCGGCGGGCCCGCTCGACATCGTGCTCATCGTCGCCGGCGTGATCCTTCTGGCCGCCGAGGTGCTGGTGATCCCCGGCTTCGGCGTGGCGGGCGTGCTCGGCATCGCCGCTGTCGTGATCGCGGTCGTGCGGATCTTCCAGAGCTCGGCGGCCACCGTGCTTGGGTACAGCGCGCTGTTCGGGGGCGTGCTCGTCGCCGCCCTGCTGTGGGTGTTGCCGAACAGCCGGATCGCTGCGGCGTTCCGGTTGACCGCGAGGCTGACCAACCCGCCGTCCCCCATCGCGGGCGGGGCGCCGGGCACGGCCGACCGTGCCTACCTCGCCGGCCGGCAAGGTACGGCGCTCTCCGACCTGCGCCCGGCCGGCGTGGCCAGGTTCGGCGACGAACGCGTCGACGTGGTCACGGAGGGCGACTTCATCTCGGCTGGAAGCGTCCTGACGGTCCTGCGCGTCGAGGGGATGCGGGTCACGGTGCGGGCCGTGGAGCCGGAGCCAGACTCCGAGCCCCCATCGTGAGCGCCGGCCGCGCACGCGAACGACGAGGCGGAAGCGTCACCTCGAAACGCACCCTGGAAGGCATCTTGGAGGTGTTATGAGCTACACCCTGCTGGTCGTCGCAGGCCTCGTCATCCTCTTCTTCATCTTCCTGTTCTCGGTGGTCCCCATCGGGCTGTGGATCTCGGCCGTGGCCGCCGGCGTGCACGTGAGCCTGCCCAGCCTGGTGGCCATGCGCCTGCGGCGGGTACCGCCCAACAAGATCATCCTGCCGCTCATCAAGGCCACCAAGGCCGGCATCGACGTCGAGCAGAACCAGCTCGAGGCGCACTACCTGGCCGGCGGCAACGTCGACCGGGTGGTCGACGCCATGATCGCGGCCGACAAGGCGCGGATCCACCTGCCGTTCAACCGGGGCGCCGCTATCGACCTTGCCGGCCGGAACGTGCTCGATGCCGTCAAGGTGTCCGTGAACCCGCGGGTCATCCAGACGCCGAACGTGAGCGCCGT
>CAZIBD010000084.1:0-12276 GCA_964536935.1 uncultured bacterium
CCACCTGCTCCTCCCCCAACCGCATCACCGCACCCTTCCCAAACTGGCGCTCGATGCTGCTCAGGGCCAGGTTGAGGGCCTTCTCCCGTTCCTTGTCCATGCTCGATCTCCCTCCGCGCGTCGCGGCTCCAGACGGTGCCTTCTGAATACCTTAAATACTAAGGGGGCGGAGGGCAGTTTGGCAAGGGGCGGGGGCCGGGAAGGTCCCGGCACCCGCCCCATATTCGGCGTGGTTCAGGCAGCAAGCACTTGCCGCACGGCCTCCAGCACCCGCCGCGCGTCCGGCCGGTAGTGGTGCTCGATGGCGCTGAACGGTGGATACGGGGCGTCCCACCCGGCCACCCGGAGCACCGGTGCCTGCAGCGACCAGATGGCGCTCTCGGCGATGCGAGCGGCGACCTCGGCGCCGAAGCCGCCGATCTTGCGGGCCTCGTACACCACGACCGCGCGCCCGGTCTTCTCGACCGACCCGAGAACGGTGTCGGCGTCGAACGGCGTCAGGGTCTCCAGGTCGACGACCTCCAGCTCCACGCCCTCGCGCGCAGCGACCTCCGCCGCCTTGAGACACACCTCCACCATGCCGCCGTAGGCCACCAGCGTGACCGCGTTGCCCTCCCGCGCGATGCGCGCCTTGCCCAGCTCGAGCTGGAAGTCGCCCTCGGGCACCTCCGCCTTCACCGAGCGGTAGAGCTTGATCGCCTCCAGGAAGAACACCGGGTCCGGGTCGCGGATGGCGGCCAGCAGCAGCCCCTTGGCCCGCTCCGGACTCGAGGGGATCACCACCTTCACGCCGGGCACGTGCGCCAGCACCGCCTCGGGCGAGTCGGCGTGCTGCTCGGGGGTGTGGACGCCGCCCCCGTACGGCGCACGGATCACCATGGGCACGGTGAAGCGGCCGCGGGTGCGGTGCCGGTAGCGGCCCAGGTGGGAGAGGATCTGGTCGAGCGCCGGGTAGAGGAAGCCGGCGAACTGGATCTCCGCGACGGGCCGCATGCCCGCCAGCGCCAGGCCGATGCCGTACCCCACGATGCCCGCCTCGGCGAGCGGGGTATCGAACACGCGCTCCTCCCCATACTTGTCCCGAAGGCCGTCGCTGACGCGAAACACACCGCCCATCCCGACGTCCTCCCCGAACAGCAGCACCCGGGGGTCCTGCGCGAGGGCGACGTCGAGCGCATCGTTGATGGCCTGCACCATGGTCATGGAGCGCGTAGCCGACGCCGCAGCGCTCGGTGCGCCGCTGGTCTCAACCATGGCGGAGCACCTCCCAGGCGGCCCGCGCGTCGGGCGTCATCGACTCGAAGACGTGCTCCACGATCTCCTCGGGCTCGGGCTCCGGCGCATCGTCCGCCTCCTGTACGGCGGCCCTGAACTCGTCGGCGAGCTCGGCGAGCATCGCCTGCTCGCGTTCGTCGTCCCACGCACCCATGGCCCCGAGCGCAGCCCGCAGCCGCTGAATGGGGTCGCGCGCCTCCCATGCGGCCGTGCTCTCCGGTGAGCGGTAGCGGTTCGGGTCGTCGCTGGAGGTGTGGGGGCCCATGCGGTAGGTGACGGCCTCGATGAGGGTCGGCCCCTCGCCCGCCCGGGCGCGGTCCACCGCCTGCCTGGACGCGTGCCACACGGCCGCCAGATCGTTGCCGTCCACCACCACGCCGGGGATCCCGTAGCCGGCGGCCCGCTCCGCGATGCGCTGGTTGCGCATCTGCTTCTCGGTGGGGACGCTGATGGCCCAACCGTTGTTCTGCACCACCAGAACCATCGGCGCGGAGTACACCGCCGCGAAGTTGAGTGCCTCGTGGAAGTCGCCCTCGCTGCTGCCGCCGTCACCGATGAAGGTCATCGCGACCCAGTCCTCGCCCTGGTACCGCCCGGCCGAAGCCACGCCCACCGCGTGGAGAAGCTGCGTGGCGATCGGGATGTAGAAGGGGAGCACCCGCAGCTCGTCCGGGAAGCGCCACCCGGCGGGGGTGGCGCGCCAGTACAGGATGATCTGGCTCATCGGCAGGCCGTGCGTGAGGGCGGCGCCGGTGTCCCGGTAGCTGGGCACCAGCCAGTCGCGCGGCTCGAGCGCCAGCGCCGCCCCGACCTGGGCGGCCTCCTGTCCCCGGTAGGGGGGGTAGACGCCGAGCTTGCCCTGGCGCTGGAGGGTCAACGCCCGCTCGTCGAAGTAGCGGGCCCGGGCCACCGCCCGGTAGCCGCGCACCAGCTCCTCGGGCGAGAACGGTAGTCGGTCCGACGTGCCGCCATCTTCCGCGATGAAGCGCAACGGTTCCATGTCATCTCCTGATGCCACCGTGCGGAGCCGGTCCTCCACAGGGGGATGGGTCTCGTGGGTAGGCTAACCCACGCTCGCCCACCGTTCGGCGTCGGGGAGTGCACGAAGTGCAGCACGGCCCTTCCGTTCGTGACCGCTTGTCGAACGAACGATCGTTCGCCTATACTCGCGTGCGTGACCCGACGGCAGGAGATCCTCGAGACCGCAGGCGACCTCTTCCAGCGCAACGGCTACCACGCCACCAGCATGCGGGAGATCGCACGGAGCGTCCAGCTCCGGGGCAGCAGCCTCTACGCCCACATCGACTCCAAGGAGGAGCTTCTGCGGAACCTCGTGCACGAGGCCGCCGACGCCTTCCTGGTCGCGGCCCGCGCGGTCGACGCGAAGCTCCCGCCCGAGCAGCGCCTGCGACGGCTGGTGCATGCCCACCTCGGCGTCATCCGCGACAAGCTGCCCCACGCCACGGTGTTCTTCCACGAGTGGGCGCACCTCCCGCCAGAGCTGCAACGTGACCTGGTGGCCCGCCGGGACGCGTACCAGGCGATCTTCTACGACACCATCGAGGCCGGGCTCGCCGCCGGCAGCTTCCGGGTCGAGGACCCGTCGCTCGCCACCCTGTTCGTGCTCTCCTCGCTGAACTGGACCTACCAGTGGCTGGATCCGGAGGGCCGGCTCTCGCTGGACGCCCTGGCCGACCGCTACGCCACGCTGATCCTGGGCGCTCTGGGGGCGGGGCCGCCCGACCTCGACACCGGAAGGGAGTGACCATGGCCGAACCCGTCGCCGAGGAGCAGGAGCGCCTGGACGCCTTCGAGGCGCGCATCGCCAACGGCGAGAAGATCGAGCCGGGCGACTGGATGCCCCAGGCCTACCGTAAGCAGCTCGTGCGGATGATCAGCCAGCACGCCCACAGCGAGGTGGTCGGGATGCTGCCCGAAGGCGCGTGGATCACCCGCGCACCGAGTCTGCGGCGCAAGCTCATCCTCATCGCCAAGGTGCAGGACGAGGCCGGGCACGGCCAGTACCTTTACCACGCCGCCGAGACGCTGGGCGTGACGCGCGACGAGCTGATCGACGCCCTGCTGACCGGACGCGCCAAGTACTCCAGCGTCTTCAACTACCCCACCCTCACGTGGGCCGACGTCGGGATGATCGGATGGCTGGTCGACGGCGCCGCCATCAAGAACCAGCTCATGCTGGCCCAGTGCTCGTACGGCCCCTACTCCCGGGCCATGGTGCGCATCTGCGCCGAGGAGACCTTCCACCACAAGCAGGGCAAGGAGATGGTCCTCACCTACGCCCAGGGCACCGCCAGCCAGCGCACCATGGCGCAGAGCGCGCTCGACCGCTGGTGGTGGCCGTCGCTGATGATGCTCGGCCCCCACGACAGCGACTCGCCCAACACCCCGCAGCTGGTGCGGTGGGGTATCAAGACCAAGACCAACGACCAGGTGCGCCAGGAGTTCGTCGACGAGCACGCCCCCGAGCTGATGGACGCCGGGCTCAGCCTCCCCGATCCGGCGCTTCGCTTCGACCCGTCCAGCGGTCACTGGATGCACGGACCGATCGACTGGGACGAGTTCTGGAGCGTCGTCAAGGGGCACGGCCCCGTCAACGCGGAGCGCCTGGCCGCGCGCCGACGGGCCTTCGACGACGGACGCTGGGTGCGGGAGGCGATGGCCGCCTACGCCGCTCGCCGGCAGCAGGCCGCGTGATGGCCTCGCACGCGCCCCAGGCCGGCGAGGGCCCGCGCTGGGAGGTGTTCAAGCAGGACGCGCTCGGCAAGCCCCACCAGGCCGTGGGCTCGGTGCACGCCGGCGATGCGGAGCACGCGCTGTTGATGGCGCGCAGCGTGTACACCCGCCGGCCCGCCGCGGTCAGCCTGTGGGTGGCGCCGGCCGAGGCCGTCTTCGCGGTGACGGCCGAGCAGCTCGCCGACGATGATCGCTGGAGCGTCGAGGACGGCGGCCAGGAGCGCCGCTTCCTGGTGTTCCGCAAGACGAGCCACCGACGCTCGATGACCTTCGTCGATCACGTCGGCGAGGTCACCGCAGCGGGCCCGAGGGCGGCAGTGGCGGCCGCACGGCAGGCCTTCCCCGAGCCGCCCGCCCTGGCCTGGTGGGTGGTCCCCGCCGACCGCCTGAGCGCCAGCCCCGATGCGGAGGCGGAGGCGTGGTTCGACCCGGCCGGCGACAAGACGTACAAGCAGCAATCGGCCTACGGCCTTCTGGCGCCGAAGAAGCGGGACCGTTCGAAAGGAGGCGACCGGTGAGCGACGCGAACCGGCTGGATGCCAAGCTGCAGTCTGCTCTCGTCGCCCGCCTGACGGCGATGGCCGACGACGAGCTGATCCTCGGCCACCGCGACTCCGAGTGGACCGGGCATGCGCCCCTGCTCGAGGAGGACATCGCACTGGCCAACATCGCCCAGGACGAGATCGGCCACGCCCTCCTGTGGCTCGACGCGCGGAGCGAGCTGGACGGGAGCGATCCGGACGAGCTCGCCTTCTTCCGGGACGTCGGCGCCTTCCGCAACGTGCGGATGGTGGAGCTGCCCAAGGGGGACTGGGCCTTCACCATGCTCCGGCAGTACCTGTTCGACGCTTACGAGACCGAGCTGCTGGGCCGCCTCCGGACGTCGAGCTATCGCCCGCTCGCCGAGGCCGCCGCCAAGGCCGCCAAGGAAGAGGTCTTCCACCTGCGGCACAGCGCGCTCTGGATCGAACGCCTGGCGCTCGGCACCGACGAATCACGCAGCCGGCTGACGAGCGCGCTGCAAAGGATCTGGCCGTACATACTGCAGCTCTGGAAACCCCTTCCCGGCGACGCGGCGCTCCAGAGGGCGGGCATCGCCCCCGACCCCGCCGAGCTGGAGGAGGCCGTGATGGGGCGCGTTTCGGCAGCGCTGGCAGCGGCCGGGCTCGAGCCGCCTACGGACGCCATCCCCCATCCCGGCGGCCGGGACCGCCACGGCGAAGCCCTGGTCTCCCTGCTGATCGACATGCAGTCCGTGGCGCGCGCCGACCCCGGCGTCGAAGCCTGGTAGGGCGCTGCCACGCGTGACGCCGTGAGGCGCGAAGGAGCGACGATGGACCCGAACACCCCTGCGCCCGGCGCACCGCCCTTGACCTCCGAGGCCGTGTGGGCGGCGCTGGAGGACGTCAAGGACCCGGAGATCCCCGTCGTGTCGGTCGTCGAGCTCGGCATGGTGCGCGACGTCGCGATTACCGACCGACGCGTGGTCGTCGACATCACCCCCACCTTCGCGGGCTGCCCGGCCTTCGAGGTCATCCGGGAGGCGGTGGCCGAGCGCGTGCGCCGACTCGGCGCCGAGACGGTGGAGGTGCGGCGCCTTCTCTCCCCTGCCTGGAGCACCGACGACATGGCCGACGCGGCGCGGCGGAAGCTGCACGACTTCGGGCTGGCGCCGCCCCAGCCGCACGGTGGGCTCCTGCTGCCGGCGCTCGAGGCGCCGGTCGCCTGCCCGCGCTGCGGCAGCTTCGACACCGCGCTCCGCAACGCCTTCGGCAGCGCGCTGTGCCGCGAGATCTACACCTGCAGCTCCTGCCACGAGACCTTCGAGCGGTTCAAGCCGCTCTGAGCCGCCTCGCGACCGGGCGACACCGCTCAGCCCACCGCGACGCGTCCCAGCAACACCACGATCACCAGCGCGAAGCCGCCCGAGCTGACGCTCGCCAACCCCATGGCGATCCGGTAGTTGCGCTCCACCTCGCGCTCGTCGAACCGCACCGACCAGCGCAGCATCCAGCCGCCGACCGCCAGGAAGAAGAGCGCCACGGCGACCACCCAGCCGGGACCCGCTCGCCGTGCCAGCTCCAGCAGCATCAGGGCGCCCCCCGCGCCGAGCCCGACCGCCGCCAACCGCAGGGCGCGGCGCGGCCCCATCAACACCGGTAGGGTGCGGTCGCCGCGGCGCCCGTCCTCGAGCGTCTGGTAGCTCTGCGTCACCACGTAGAGGCCCACCACCACCAGCGCGGTGCTGGCCATCCCCAGCAGCCCGGTGGCGGAGGCGAGACGGGTGGCGGGCCCCACGGCGAGCCAGCCCAGCGCGAAGCCCAGGGCCCCCTGCCCCAGGGCGATCGCTGCGAGCGCGCCCGCCGGGTGCGCCTTGAGACGGACGGCCGGGTGCGAGTAGGCGGCGAACACCAGGAACAGCAGCAGCCAGGCCAGCGCGAAGGCGCGGCCGACGAGCAGCGCCAGCGGCAGACCCATGGCCTGGACCACGAGCGAGAACGGCAGCAGGCCGCGCGAGACCGGGGGCGGCTCGAGCATACCCCCCACCGGTCCCTCATCGCGGTCGTAGTAGGAGTTGAACGCGGTGGTCCCCCCGTAGAGGAACAGGTGGATGGAGACGTAGCCGAGCCACACGGCGCCTTCGAGGAGCCGCCCTCCGCCCAGCAGCACGCCCCACAGGTAGATGGGGCTGAGGAGCACGTTGAAGTGCAGGCGCAGGTGGCGCACGAACGGGTGCGCCAGCCAGGCGCTCACGGCCCCGATCCCGCCCGCCGCCCCGGCACGGCCGCGCTCACCTCCGCGCTCACGGCCGCGGCTCCCCGGCCACCCCGAGCTCCAGCCCGCGCATGGTGAAGCGCCGCGCGGCCACCGGCGCCACGGGCGAGCGAAGCACCGCCCATACCAGCGCGGTGCGGAGCTGCGGTGCCGCCCAGGCACGCCCCAGCCGCAGGTTGAAGGCCGCCCGCCTGGCTGCCGACCGTGCCGCGGGAACGCGCGCTGCCTCGTAGGCCGCCAACGCCCGTTGCAGCGCCGAGGGCGGCACCCGGGACAGGTCCTGGCCGCCGCGAAGTGCCAGGATCTGCCGGGCCAGCGCGCCGGCGTCGAGCCAACCAAGGTTCATGCCCTGGCCTCCGAACGGCGGCACCACGTGGGCGGCGTCGCCCGCCAGGGCCGCGCGACCCGCGACGAGGCGGACGGCCACCCGTGACTGCACCCCGAAGGCGCTGACCATGCTGCAGCGCCGGGCGTCGAGGCGCTCGCCCACCCGTTCCACCACACGGTCCGCCAGCCACGTCGCCGCAGGGTGCGGCCCCACAACCGTGCCTCGCAGCCCGGGATCGGCCCCGGCCGGTACGGCCGCGACCCAGCGTCGCAGCCGCCCCGGCAACGGGAACGACTCCACCACCCCGCCGTCGGTGAGGTAGATGGCCGCGTCGGGACCGAGGCGGGTAGCGTCCGGGAAATCGCCCATCACGAAGCGGTCGGGGTAGCGACGCTCCTGAACGGGAACCCGCAACGACGCCCGCATCGCGCTGGCATGGCCGTCGCACCCTACCGCCAGCGCGGCCTCCAACTCGCCGCCGTCCGCCAGCCGCAGACGGGCCGATGCACCGGCAAGCTCCATGGCGACGACCTCGCTGCCGCGCCGCAGCACGTCGGGGGCCAGCGCGGCGAGCCGCGCCTCCAGAAGACGCTCGCTCTCGGCCTGCGGCAGTGTCAGCACGAACGGGTACGGTGGCGGGCAGCGCTCGAACGACAGCGTTCCGATGCGGCGGCCGCCGGCGTAGGCGTGGCCGCGTGCCACCCGGACGCCGGCGCTGACTAGGTCGTCGGCGATCCCGGCCCGGGCGGCGACCTCGAGCGCGGGCGGGTGCACGCCGATGGACCGCGAGTGGTCGGAGGGCCGGCTCCGGCGCTCGAGGACGACCACCCGCACGCCCTCGGCGGCCAGGAGGCACGCCAGCAGCAGCCCCACCGGGCCGCCGCCGACCACGGCCACTTCGACCTGCCTCACAGCGGCGCTTCCGGACCGGGTGCCTCCTCCCCCACGACCAGGGTCCGGAAGGGCTCCAAGCGGAGTACGCGCCAGCCGCGTGGTGCCAGCGCGCGCAGCTCGTCGGGCCGGTAGGCCCGGCGGATCGACCGGAGCCCGTCGGGAACGATGAAGGAGTTGGGAAACGCGACGCGAAGCGGCGCGAACGAGAGCAGCGCCAGGTCGCTACGCCTCACGTCGTTGTGCACCGCCAGCTCCCGCGCCAGGTTCGAGCTCGCTGCGAGGAAGCGGGGCAGCTCGGCCTCGTCGAGGTGGTGCAGCACGTGGTTGGAGATGACGAAGTCGTACCGGCGGCCCTCGGACAGCAGCTCCTCGACGCCCGCCTGCCGGAAGCGCACCCCGGTCGGGACCGGCCGCGAGCGCGCGAAGTCCAGGGCCCGACCGTCCGGGTCCACCGCTGTGATGACCAACGGCGTTCCGGCCTCGGCCGACCAGCGAGCCAGGCTGCGCGCCACGTCCCCGCCCCCGCACCCGACGTCGAGGAGCGTCGCGCCGGGCCGGGCGCGCGGCCGCAGCCACCGCTCGAACACGCCCTTCCAGCCCGCGAGCCAGCGGTTGACCACCGCGAACTGGGCGTAGGTGGCGCGGAGGCGAGCGGCGTCGCAGCAGGGATCGTCCATCGCCTCGCGCAACGAGGTCGCGCGGCGACGCAGAAGGAGGGTCATGCCGCCGAGAACACGCCCGCGTCCACCGTCAGCCCCGGCCCGAAGGCCATCGCCACGACCGGCTCCCCGGAGGGCAGCCCGGCGTCCAGGACGCGGTCCAGTACGAACAGGACGGTCGCGCTGGACATGTTGCCGTAGCGCGCCAGCACCTCGCGCGATGCGGCGAGCGCCTCCGGCGGCAGCTGCAGCCCGCTCTCCACCCGGTCCAGGATGGCGCGTCCTCCCGGATGCACGGCCCAGTGCCGCACCTCGTCACGGCGCAGCCCGGCCTTCCGGAGCAGAGGTTCCACCGCTTCGTGCGCCCTCGCCCCGACGATCCTGGGCACGTAGGAGGAGAGCACCATCTCGAAGCCGGTGTCACCGATCGTCCAGGCCATGGCATCGGCGCCTTCCGGAGCAAGGCCGGTGGCGAAGGCCTGGAAGCGCAGCCCGCCGGCACGCGGCGGTCGCGTGCTCACCACCGTGGCGGCGCCCCCGTCGGCGAACACCGAAGCGGCCACGAGCGCGTCGAGGTCGCAGTTCGCTTGCAGATGGAGAGAGCACAGCTCCACCGCCGCCACCAGGACCACCGCGTCGGGATCGGCACGGCAGAACGCATCCGCCATCCGCAGGGCGGGGAACGCCCCGTAACAGCCCATGAAGCCCAGATGGTAGCGCTCGGTGCCGGACGCGAGACCCAGCTCACGAACCACGGCCAGGTCCGGGCCGGGTGCGACGAACCCGGTGCACGACACCGTGATCACGTGGGTCACGTCTTCGGGTCCGAACCCCTCGGCGCGCTCCAGCGCCGCCCTCGCCACCTTTGGGAAGAGCGCCGTCGCCTCGCGGGCGTAGACGGCGTTGCGCTCCGCCGTCCCCGGGTTTCGGAAGGCGCCGGTGTCCGGATCGATGTACAGGCCGCCTGGCGCACCCGGCGCGAAGTCGCCCACCACGCTGTGGCGAACCTCGATGCCGGAGTGCCCGTAGATCCGGTGCAAGAGGTGGTCGGTCCGCCGGTCGCCACCCACCCACGCCTTCATGACGTCACGGGCCGTCCGCTGATCGTAGGCCGTGTCGGGCACGGCCGTCGCCAGGCCGTGCAGATAGACGGGCATGGGCCATTATGCAGGCCGCCTCGTGGCCCGACGGTAGGCCGGCACCAGGTCATGACCGCCGGAGCCTCGGCGCGGCCGAGGCCTCCACCGCTTTTCAGACCTTTCATGTGACGCCTGGCAAGATGGCCCCATGTCACAACCGAACCTGTCCCCCCGAGCCCGGACCGGGCACGCCCTCGTGCTGCTGGCCGCCACCATCGTGGCTCTGGCCGCGGGCGGGACCGTCCTGGCACAGTCCACCAGCTCCCTTTCGGTGCCTTTCGTCGACAAGCAAGGCCTCGACCTGGCGGAGAAGCGCGTGATCGCCGTTTACAACGAGGTGGCGCCATCCGTCGTCAACATCACCACCCAGGTGATGCAGCCGAGCTTCTTCTACGGCGCGGTGCCCGCCGAGGGGGCGGCATCGGGCTTCGTCATCGACATGGACGGGCACATCCTGACGAACTACCACGTCATCCAGAACGCACAGCGGATCAACGTCGCCTTCGGCAACGGCACTTCGTTGCAGGCGAAGCTCGTTGGCAGCGACGCGCGCGACGACATCGCGGTGCTGAAGGTCGACGCGCCCAAGAGCCTCCTCAAGCCCGTTACCTTCGGCGACTCGAACAACCTGCAGGTAGGCCAGCGTGCCATCGCCATCGGCAACCCCTTCGGCGAGTTCGGCCGCACCCTCACCACCGGCGTCGTCAGCGCCCTGAACCGCTCCATCCAGGGGCCGTCGGGTTTGCCCATCACCGGCATCATCCAGACCGACGCCGCGATCAACAAGGGGAACTCGGGCGGCCCGCTGCTCGACAGCTCAGGACGCGTCATCGGCATCACAAGCGCCATCTTCAGCCCGTCCGGCACCAACGCCGGCGTGGGCTTCGCCCTTCCCATCGACACCATCAAGCGGGTGTTGCCGTCGCTGCTGAAGAACGGCTACTACCCCCACCCGTACCTGGGCGTGAAGTACGCGCACACCCTGTCACCGGCCCTGGCCCAGGCGCTCGGGCTGTCGACCGATCACGGCCTGCTCCTCGTGCAGCTCGTGGCCGGCAGCCCCCTCGACCAGGCCGGTCTCCGGGGAGCGAGCCAGCAGGAGGTGGTCGGCAACCGGCTGTACTACGTCGGAGGGGACGTGCTCCAGAAGGTCGACGACCACACCGTCACCGACCTCGGCCACCTGAAGGCCTACCTCGAGAACCACTACCGCGTGGGCGACAAGGTCACCGTCACCTACCTGCGGGGCCACACGCAGCGCCAAGCCACGGTCACCCTGGCCCGCGAGCCGCAGTAGGCGCGCGCTAGGCGGGGGCCAGGCGCAGCGGTGGGGAGCGTCCCGCGCCCCACCGGCTCCGATCCCTACAGGGGGTACCCGTTCACCGCCAGCACCGCACCTGCGGCCTCGCGGCGCAACGCGATCAGGTCGGCGCCGTGGTCGGCCAGGTAGGCGTCGAGCCTGCCGCGCGCGTCGCCGCCGCCGGGGATGCGCCGCAGCGCCTCCTCGGCCAGGGGGCGCGCACGATCGACGGCGCTCAGCGCGTACAGGCGGGCGAGCAGAGCGGCGCCCTCGCCGTGGTCCGTCCCCTCCAGGCGCTCGGCACGCAGCAAAGCGGAATCGGCGAGGTAGGTCAGGCCGACGAGGTCGGCGGCGTGGGCCATGAGCTCCTGCTCGTGCTCGAGCTTCTGTGCGAACGCCATGGCGCCCATCCCCGCCACGAGCAGCGTGGCGCGCTTGAGGTTCTCGACCGCCCGCACCGCGCCGGCCAGCGCCTCCGGCGCCTCCACCTGCGACACCGGCTCGCCCTGCAGCGCTGCCTGCGCCGGACCCATCAGGTCGACCGACCCACGCATGGCGCGCTTGAGGAGCTGCTCGACCGTCAACATGCGATTGATCTCGTTGGTGCCCTCGAAGATGCGGTTGATGCGGCTGTTGCGGTAGGCGAGCTCGATCGGGTAGTCGGCGGAGAACCCGTAGCCGCCGTACACCTGCAGCGCCTCGTCCACGACCATGTCCAGGATCTCGCTCCCGAACACCTTGATCAGCGAGTACTCGACCACGTACTCGTTGAGCGCACGCGACTGCGCAGGGCCTTCGGGCACGCCCTCGAGCACGGCGTCCATCTCGCCCGCCAGGCGGTAGACGGCGCTCTCGAGCGCGTACGCCTCGGCGGCCATGCGGCCGAGCTTGTCCTGGATGAGCCCGAAGCTGGCGATCGGCACGCCGAACTGGTGCCGCTCCTGGGCGTAGCCGGCAGCGAGCTGGATGAGCTGCTTGACGCCTCCGACCGCCCCGACCGCCAGCTTGAAGCGCCCGATGTTCAGCGTGCCCAGCGCGATGTGCGCCCCCTTGCCGACCTCACCCAGGAGGTTCTCCCTGGGTACGCGCACGTTCTCCAGGATCACCTGGCGCGTCGACGAGCCCTTGATGCCCATCTTCTTCTCCTCGGCG
>CAZIBD010000085.1:0-12056 GCA_964536935.1 uncultured bacterium
GACGAAACTGCGTCCAGCAAGCCCCAGTAGCGGCATGCCCACGGTATAGGAGTGTCACCCTGACATGCCGAAAGACGGTCCAGTCAAGGCGGGTTCCGACAATCAGGCGATGCCGATCTGGGATCACCTGGAGGAGCTTCGGCGTCGCTTGGCGGTTGGCGTGGTGGTGCTTGCCGTCTTCACGGTCGCCATGTACTTCATGTCAAGTCGGGTGTTGGTGTTCCTCGAGCAGCCGCTGAACGGGACGAAGCTGGTGGGCTTCGGACCCGTCGATGGGTTCACCATTCGACTGCAGCTCGCCTTCTGGTCGGCGGTGATCTTGTCGTCCCCGGTCTGGATGTATGAGCTATTGGCCTTCGTGTTGCCGGGATTGACGCGGTCGGAGCGACGACTAGCCCTTCCCACGATCGCATCCGTCGGCGGGCTCTTCATTCTTGGCGCAGGTGCAGGCTATCTGCTCCTGACACCCACCATGGACTTCTTGCTCTCACAGTATGGCCCGAACATCCAGTACCTTCCCGGGATAACCAAGTACATCAACATGGCCCTGTTCATGATGATCGCTCTGGGGGTGGCATTCGAGTTTCCCGTAGTGATGGTGCTCACCATGAGCCTCGGCTTGGTGGAGCCACGTTGGTACCGACGTTCGAGGAGAATCACCTACTTCGTATTGTTCGCGTTTGCGGAGCTCATCACCCCCGTGGCTGACCCAATCGTGATGCCCATGCTCGTGCTCGTCCCCCTCATCGCCCTCTATGAGGTGACCTTGATCATCGGGACGCGGCTGGCGCGTCGGTCGCAAGACGACGTTGCGGACATCGCCACGTAGACGGAAGCCCCGGTACGTGAAGCCATAGCGCCCCAGCGCAGGGGTGTCGGTCTGCACGTGCGGGACATACGATCGGCCCTTCCTCCCGGACAGCATCGGTAGCCGCAGCCGCTCCAGCCACGAGGCCCGCGCCGCAACCTCCCGACGCGGGCTGCTTCTCGAAAGCCGAGAATCCGCTCTTCCCCCTCGCTCAGCAGTCCGATACGTTCGGAGTGTGCCGGAATCGCCCCCCAAGGTTCCGGCACACTCCTGTTCCCGCAATCACTACCCGCGCCTCACGGCCGGCTCGCCCTCGCAAGACGACGCGCCCCCGGACGTGATCCGGGGGCGCGAGGACGCTCGATCGAACTGGCCGGCGTCCGGGCCGATCCGAGCTCAGGCCTGCGCCGTGGCTCCCGGCCCCACGACCTGCCTCAGCGCTTCGGCGAAGGCGTGCTCGGGCTGGGCGCCCAGCACGCGGGTGGCGTTGGCACCCGTGACGATGGTATCGGGCACGCCCGAGATCCGGTGCTGCTGGGACAGGGTGGGGAACTCGTTCGCCTCGATGCCTTCGGCAACGATGCGGTCGTTCACGTAGGCGAAGCGGAACGCCGTCAACACGGCCCGCGGGCAGTAGGGGCAGGTCGGCGTCACGAAGGTCTGGAGGTTGATGGCGTCGTCGATCTCCTTGACGCTCTCCAGGGTCGGGGTGAGCTCGAGATCGTCGCCCCCGAGCATCATCAACGCCTCGAGCAAGGTGGTGAACTCGTAGCCGCTGGGGATGCCCGCGAAGCGCATGTTGCTACGCGCGGTGCCCTTGCGGCGGAACAGCGTCGTCGGCGCACGCGTGATGCCGAGCGCCTTCGCCTCGTCGTCGGTGGCGAGACTGCGCTCGACCACCTCGACGTGGTCGTTGAGCTCGGCCACCTCCTTGAGGAGCTGGATCGTCGCTTCCTGCTCACCCGCCGGATCCTGCCCGGGGACGACGACCTGACCGCCCTTGTAGACGATCATCTCCACGTCGTACTGGA
Organism: uncultured bacterium; assembly: GCA_964536935.1. GTDB lineage: Bacteria > Deinococcota > Deinococci > Deinococcales > Trueperaceae > JASBRS01. Next base: position 1,840 of record CAZIBD010000085.1, read on the forward strand.
GGCCGCTCAGTGCATCCCGGACCTGACTCCGGATATTGTCATCGAGAAAAGCCATTCGTGGCTCCCTTCTATCCATGCTATCCGGTGCCTAGGGTAGCACATACCCCTGGTGGGTATCTAGTCGCGGGGGCGACGCCGCGATCTCACCGTCGTCATGGGCGTCCTACGGAGGTCTCACGCCGCACCGCTACCGTGAGCGCATCGCACGAGCGAGCGCCCCAGGAGGGCGCCGGAGAGGAGCTGCCCATGCGCCCAACAGAACACATCTGGCTCCGAGATGATCGCGGCACGCATAGCGTCGCGGCGGTTCCGCCCGCCGCCTGGCGAGGCCAGCGAGGGTGCGTGGTCGGTCCCTTCAGCAACGCCCAATGCGCCCAGACGTTCCTGATGCTACGGCACGCCACCCGGCGCAACACACGCGTCTTCCCCGCCGGTCCCGCCTTCTACGTGGAGATGCCCACGTGAGCACGACCGGCCGGCAGCGGCCGCCGTCGGCGACGCAGGATTGTCCACGTCGGCGACCTTGTGCGGGTGGTAAGCTACGCGCGTGCCGGACCTCGCCACCCAGCCGCTCGGCGTCTTCGACTCCGGGGTCGGTGGCCTCACGGTTCTGAGCGCCCTCACGCGGGCGCTCCCGAACGAGTCCTTCCTCTATCTGGGCGATACTGCGCGGGTACCGTACGGTTCCAAGCCGCTCGACATGGTCCGCGGCTTCGCGCGTCAGATCAGCCACGCCCTGCTCGCGCGGGGTGTCAAGGGGATCGTGGTGGCCTGCAACACGGCGTCTGCGGCGAGCCTTCCGGCTCTGGCGGACGAGCTGCCGGTTCCCGTCTGGGGCGTCGTCGAGCCCGGCGTGCGCGCGGCCCTGGACGCGACCCGCTCGGGCCGCATCGGCGTCCTCGGTACGGTGGGCACGGTCCAGGCCCGGGTCTACCAGAACCGGCTCGAGGCCGCCGGCGCCACGACCTGGGGCAAAGCCTGCCCGCTGTTCGTCCCCATCGTCGAGGAGGGCATCTCGGACTCCGCCATCGCCGCGCTGGTAGCCGAACACTACCTGGCCTCGCGGCCCCAGCTGGACACCGTGATCCTGGGCTGCACCCACTATCCCCCCTTGAAGCCGACCCTCCAGGCCGTCCTCGGGAACGACGTCACGCTCGTCGATTCCGCGGAGTCGACCGCCCGCGTCGTGGCGGCGGACCTCCGCTCGATGGGGCTCGCCGCTCCCGAAGGGGCCGAGGGCGCCGTGCGCCACCTGGTGACCGGCGACGTCGAGACCTACCTGCACACCGCAGGGATCCTGGGTGGCCCCATGGGCCCCGCCGAACGCGTCACCCTGAGCGCGCTCGAGCCGGCGCATCGCTGAGGTCCGCGGCCGCCATGCGAACGACCCGCCGCTCCGACGAGCTACGCCCCATCAAGCTCACGCCCGGCTTCAACCGCTACGCCGAGGGCTCGGCCCTGCTCGAGTGGGGCCACACGACCGTGCTGGCGACGGTCACCATCGACAACCGCCTGCCCCCTCACCTGCGCGGGCAGCGCGCCAAGTCCGGGTGGCTCACGGCCGAATACGCGCTGCTCCCCCGCAGCACCCAGGAGCGAAGCCAGCGGGAGCGCCTCTACGCCGGCGGACGCACCCAGGAGATCCAACGTCTGATCGGTCGAGCGCTGCGCAGCGTGGTCGCCCTGGAGATGTTCCGGAATCGCACCATCATCGTGGACATCGACGTGCTGCAGGCCGACGGCGGCACGCGCTGTGCCGGCATCACCGCGGGGTACGCCGCGCTCCACCACGCCGCCAGCCGGCTGGTCTTCGACGGCACGCTCTCCGAGTGGCCGCTCCGGCACGAGCTGGCTGCGGCCAGCGTAGGCATCGTTCAGGGGGAGACCTACATCGACCTCCAGTACAGTGAGGATGTGCAGGCCGAGGTCGATCTCAACGTCATCGCCACCCGCGAGGGGGACGTCGTGGAGGTTCAGGGCGGCGGCGAGGATCGCCCCATCCCGGCCGAGACCTACGTCACCCTCGTGGCCAACGGCGTCACCGCCGTTCAGCGTGTCCTGGACATCGTGAGGCCACAGCTCCCGTGAGCCGTCTCCATATCGTCATCGCCACCGGCAACCCCGGCAAGCTCCGGGAGTTCCGCCGCGCGCTCGGTCGCCTCAACGTGGAGTTGCTGTCGGCCGAGGAGGCGGGCATCCGCGACTTCCCCGAGGAGACCGGCGCGAGCTACGAGGAGAACGCCCTGCTCAAGGCTGGTTTCGCGGCCCTCCACAGCAGGCTCCCCGCCCTCTCGGACGATTCGGGGCTCGAGGTGGACGTGCTCGACGGAGCCCCCGGTGTCTACTCGGCGCGCTACGGCGGCAACCTTCGCGATGGCGAGCGCATCGCCTATCTCCTCGACAAGATGCGGGACGTGCCTCGAGGTGCCCGGGGCGCCAGCTTCGTGAGCACGGTGGTGCTGGCCACGCCGGGCGGCGAGGTCAAGAGCTTCGTGGGCGAGTGCCGCGGCGAGATCCTCGAGGGTCCGCGTGGTGAGGGTGGCTTCGGCTACGATCCGGTGTTCTTCAGCCCCGAGCTCAGCAAGACCTTCGCAGAGGCCGATGCCGACGCCAAGGATCGCGTCAGCCATCGCGGAAGGGCCCTGCAGCGCTTTCTCGAGTGGGCGCTCACGCCCATCGGCAAGCGCACCATGCAGGAGACCGCGCCGAGACGCGACGCACGGATGTAGGGACCGGCCCTTCGCCGGTCACCACTCTCGTGGCGGGGTGCTCCGTACGGTCTCGGTCGCCTGGAGCAGGTCGTCGGCGAAGCGCTCCTCCCACACCTCCATTGTCGTCGCCGTGACATGGGCGAGCGCCTCCGAACCGTCCAGCGCAGGCTGGTCGGCCAGGGCAAGGCACCAGCGCCGCACCCAGTCGGGTTCGTATCGGGTCAGGGTCTGGCTCCGCAGCAGGCACTGCGCCGACGCGACCACCCGCTGCCGCGGGTTGAGGCGCCCCATGTCACGAAGTCGCGGCTCGGCGAACGGCTTGCGCCAGCGAAACAGGTCGGTCTGTTCGGCCACGGCGTCGATCCAGGTCCGCCGATCGTCCCAGATGTGCCGGAGCGGCAGAAGGGCGGCCTCCACCAGCCAGTCGGGGTGCCGTGGTCCGATTCCCGGATACGCGTCCTCCCGGCTACAACGGTAGAAGAGGATGCGGCCCAGCTCGTAGCTCAGTGCGCCCGCCGACCGCGGCGAGTGCTCCTCGAAGCCCTGCAGAGCGTGCCGCAACGTGCCGGTGACGGGATTGGCGCCGCTGGCCCGTGGCTCCGCCAGCAGCTCGAGCCGCAGCGGTCCCTGCCAGCCGACCCCCAGATAGCGAGCCACCACCGGTCGCAGCACGTCCACCAGAGCGGCCGCCGCCTCGGCACGCTCCTCCTGCCCGCGCGGGAAGCGCAGGTCGATGTCGAACCGCCGCCCTTCGGCCACGTCGTCCAGCCGTAGGGGTCGCCGCGTAGGGTCCATGGGTGTCCGACCGCGCGCCTCAGACCTGCACGGTCACGCGGGCGCCGTCCCCGAGCAGGTGCACGGCATCGCTGAAGCGGATGACCCGCGACTGGAAGCCCATCGTCACGCTGTGGGTGCGGGCACCGTTCTTGAAGAACTTCACCCCCCGCAGAAGGTCGCCGTCGGTGATGCCGGTGGCGCTGAAGACGATCGTCCTGCCCGGGGCCAGATCGCCGGTGCGGTAGATCCGGTCGACCGAGGCGCCCATCGCCTCCAACCGCCTCTTCTCCTCGTCGTTGCGCGGCCGGAAGCGCCCCTGGATCTCGCCGCCCAGGCACTTCAGGGCGGCCGCGGCCAGCACCCCTTCGGGCGCGCCGCCGGTCCCCATCACCGCGTGCACGCCGGTACCGCGGACCGCGGCCGACAGGGCCGCGATCACATCGCCGTCGCCGATGAGTTTCACGCGGGCACCCGCATCGCGCACGGCCTGGATGAGCTCGGCGTGGCGCGGCCGGTCCAGGATCACCACGGTGAGGTCGTCCACGGCGCGGTCGAGCGACAGGGCCACCGAGCGGAGATTGGCGGCCACGGGCCAGGACAGGTCGACGGTACCGACGGCCGGAGGACCGACCACCAGCTTCTCCATGTAGGTGTCGGGCGCGCGGAACAGGCCTCCCTGCTCGGCCAGCGCGATCACGGCCACCGAGTTGGAGACCATCCGCGCCGTGATGTTGGTGCCCTCCACCGGATCGACGGCGATGTCCACGGACCAGGCTCCTGCGCCGGCATCGGCACGGCCCAGGCGCTCACCGATGAAGAGCATGGGCGCCTCGTCGCGCTCGCCCTCGCCGATGACGATCTCGCCGCGGATGTCGAGCTCGTTGAGGACCCGGCGCATCGCATCCGTCCCGGCCTGGTCCACTAGGTCGGCATCGCCCTTGCCGGCCACGCGGCTGGCGGCGATCGCCGCCTGCTCGGTCACGCGGACGGTGTCGAGCACCAGGGCGCGTTCCATGTCGACCGAACTGCCCCCCGCCGACGGGCCATCCACCCGCGGCCTCGCCGTCTTCTTCGAGGGCGCCATGCCCTGCATTGTGTCAGGCCCGAGGGACCCTTGTCACCTCACGGCGGCCGGGGGCACCGGTATGCGGGCGATCCTGCCCGCTCCCTTCACCGCTCGGGCGCGTCGTGGTGACGGCGCGCCAGCTCGGCCCCGACGTCGTCCAGCGAAAGGCCGCGCTCGGCCAGCAGGACCGTCAGGTGGAACAGCAGATCCGACGCCTCCGCCACCAGCTCGTCGTCCTTGTGCTCGAGGGCCGCCACCACGCTCTCCCCTGCCTCCTCCACGACCTTCTGCGCCACGTAGCCGAGCCCGCGCTCGTGCATGCGGCGCACGTAGCTGCCCTCCGGCAGCTCGCGCAGCCGCTGCGACACCACGTCCTGCAGCAGCACCATCACCTCGCCGAGGGTCGTGGTCGCGTCCGCCGGTCCGTCGACGGTCGCGGCGGCGTGCCCAGTGCCGACCGGCGGCTCCGTGGCCCGGTAGAAGCAGCTCCGGTGGCCGGTGTGGCACGCCGGACCCGTCTGCTCCACCTGGTAGAGCAGCGCATCCTCGTCACAGTCGTAGCGGATCTCCACCACGCGCTGGACGTGTCCACTGGTGGCTCCCTTGCGCCATAACGCGCCGCGAGAGCGGCTGTGGTAGTGGGCCTGCCCGGTGGCGATCGTGGTCTCGACGGCCTCCCGGTCGGCGTAGGCGAGCATCAGGACCTCGCCGGTGGCGACGTCCTGCGCGATTACCGGCACCAGCCCTTTGTCGTCGAAGCGCAGCGTGGGCAGCGTCATGCCGACCAGTCTACGGTGCGCCGCAGCGTGGGCTCGTCGGATGCCGGCAGCGCCGCTCAGCCTGCCAGGGCCTGTGCCAGGTCGCCCACGAGGTCGTCGGGGTGCTCCAACCCGACCGAGACACGCAAGAGGTCGCGCGGTGTGGCCGTGCCCTCGCCCTCGATCGACGCCCGATGCTCGATCAGACTCTCCACGCCTCCGAGGCTGGTGGCTCGCGTGAACAGGCGCACCCGTGCCGCGACCGCCATGGCGGCGGCTTCGCCACCGCGCACCCGGAACGACAGCATCCCGCCGTAGCTCGCCATCTGGCGCGTGGCGACCACGTGACCCGGATGGCTCGCCAGGCCCGGGTAGTAGACGCGCTCGACCTCGGGACGGGCCTCGAGGAACGCGGCGATGCGCGCGGCTCCCTCGGCATGACCGCGCATCCGGTAGGGCAGGGTCCGCAGCCCCCGGTGAGCGAGCCAGCAGTCGAAGGGGCCGGGCACGGCGCCCTCGTTCTGCTGCAGAAAGCGGATGCCCTGCCAGGCCTCGTCACTCCGGGCCGTGATCACGACCCCGCCCAGGACGTCGCTGTGGCCGGCCAGGTACTTGGTGGTGGCGTGAACCACCAGGTCGGCACCGAGCCGGAACGGATCGGCCACGCCCGGGGGCGTCCAGGTGGCATCGACCGCCACCCGCGCGCCACGGGCGTGCGCCAGCTCGCATACCGCCGCCACATCGGTGATGCTCAGCAGCGGGTTGGAGGGCGTCTCCACCCAAACCATCCGTACGTCCGGGCGCCAGGCGCGCTCAAGCGCCTCGAGATCGGTGAGATCGACGGTCTCGGCCACGAGCCCTTGCGGGCGCAGAGAGCCGTCCACCAGCCTGCGGATGCCGTGGTAGAGCTCGCGTGGCAGGAGCACGCGCTCGCCCGGTCCGAGCGAGCGCAACACCGCCGAGGCGGCGGCCGATCCCGACGCGAAGGCGGCGGCTTCGACGCCTCCCTGAAGCGTGGCCAGCGCCGACTCCAGCGCGCTGCGGTTGGGGTTTCCGCTTCGCGTGTAGACGTAGCCGTGCGGGTAGCCGCCGTCCGACGCTCGCTCGAAGGTGGTGCTGAGGTGGATCGGCGGCGTCACCGCACCGGTGGCCGGATCGACCTCCGTGCCGGCGTGGACAGCCAGCGTCTCGAGGTGGGGACGTTCGTCGCTCACGGTTGCCTCCCGGTCCGGCCTCGAGCCGAGCCTATAGCCTCCGCACCACCAGCCCGGCCTCGGCGCAGACGCGCTTGACCTCGTCCACGGTGACCTCGCCGCGATGGAAGATCCCGGCGGCGAGAGCGGCGTCGGCCTCCCCCGCCAGCAACACGTCGCGCAGGTCCTCGGCACGACCGGCGCCTCCCGACGCCACCACCGGGATGTCGACCGCCTGCGCCACCGCGCGCGTCGCCTCGATATCGAACCCCGTCTTCATGCCATCGGCATCGATGCTGTTGAGGACGATCTCGCCCGCTCCCAGCTCCTGCCCGCGGACCGCCCACGCCACCAGGTCGAGGCCGGTGGCGCTGCGGCCGCCCGCCACGTAGACCCGCCAGCCCCCGGCCACACGCTTGGCGTCGATCGACAGCACCACCGCCTGGCTCCCGTAGTGGTCGGCCGCTTCGCGCAGCACGTCGGGGCGGGCGACCGCCCCCGAGTTGATCGACACCTTGTCGGCGCCGGCCAGGAACAGCGCCCGGAAGTCGTCCAGGGTGCGCACGCCGCCGCCGATGGTGAGGGGCATGAAGCAGCGCTCGGCGGTCCGCGTCGCCACGTCCAGCATCGCGCCGCGCCCCTCCGCCGTGGCCGTGATGTCGTAGAACACGAGCTCATCGGCCCCCTGGTCGTCGTAGCGGATCGCCAGCTCGACCGGATCCCCGACGTCCTGGAGCTCACCTCGCTCGGCACGGCCGAACTGCTGCCCACGGGTCACGCGACCCGCGGCCACGTCGAGGCAAGGGATGATGCGGCGCGCCAGCATGGGCCGCAGCATACCCCCGGGGCCTAGCGCTCGAACAGCGACAGCACCTCGATATGGTGGGTATGGGGGTAGAAGTCGAAGGGCTCGAAGCGCGCCAACCGGAGCCCGCCACGCTCGAAGGCGGCCACGTCGCGGGCCCAGGTCGCGGGATCGCACGACACGTACAGCAGCCGCGGCACGCCGCTCAGCAGGATGGCGCGCCGCACCTCGGCCGACAGCCCTGCGCGCGGGGGATCGACCGCGACCAGCCCTGCGTCGGCGGGCAGCGGGGCGCGTCGAGCATCGGTGCGGAGGAAGCGCACGTTGCCGAGACCCAACCGCTCGGCGTCGCGCTCCCCGCGCGCGACCGATGATCGGTCGATCTCCAGGGCGGTGACCGTCTCGAACCGCTGCGCGAGGTGGAAGGCGATGGCGCCGCCTCCGGCGAAGAGGTCCCAGGCATGCCGTCCCCTCGGCAGCCAACGCTCCAACTCCAGGTAGAGTGCGCCCGCAGCATGCGCGTTCGGTTGTGCGAACGAGGTCGCCCCCACGCTGAGCTCGAAGGCGCCGAAGCGCTGGCGGAGCGTGCGCGCCCCGGCCAGGCGCGCGCTGCCGCGCCGGAAGCGGCCGCGCGGGTCGAACGGCGCGTGGCTCACGCCCGCCAGACCGGAGCCCACCAGCTCGTGGGCCAGCGGCACCAGCTCGCGCTCCGAGCGGGTCGTCACGAGCGCGGCCAGGGCCTCGCCGGCGTCGTTGCCGCGCAGCGCCACCTCGCGGATACCCCCGAGATCGGCGAGGTGCGCGCGCAGCACCGTCCACGCGGAGCGAAGCGCCTCGATCGCGACCGGATCGTCCTCGAGCACGACGATCTCGTGCGAGCCTCCACGCCGGTAGCCCAGGCCACGCCGGCCAACAGCTGGCTGCACGGCGCCGCGGTAGCGCCACCGCTCCGGAGACGCGCGCACCGGAGGCACCTCGCGGTCATCGCCGCAGGCGCGTCGCAGCGCGTCCGCCACGACCTCGCGCTTGAGCGCGAGCTGACGTTCGTACTCGATGAAGCCGTAGTCGAGCCCGGGGTGGAGGGGCGGCTCGACGCGTTCCGCCGCGGCGTCGAGCACCTCGACGACGGTTCCCTGCAGCACGCCCTTCGAGCTCTCGAGATCGGCGACCACGCGTTCGCCCGGCAGCCCGCCCTTGACCAGCGCCACCCTGCCGTCGGGAAGCCGCGTCAAGGCGGCTCCGCCGTGGACCATCCGCTCGAGCCGGACCTCGTGCCTCACCCGGGTAGTCTACCGGCTCGCCACGACCATGCGGTTTCGCCCACGGACGCGCGCTTTCTCCGGGGAGGCGCGGGAGCGCCCTGCTATACTGCCGGCATGAAGCGCTCGTTGCAGGAAGTCGTCGAACTGGTGGTCTTCGGCCTCATCGCCCTGCTCATCGGCACGGGCGTGCTGTGGCTCGGCGGCTGGGTCCTGGGCCTCGTCGGACTGCTGTTGAAGTTCCTGGCGGGCCTGATCTGGTGGCTCCTGCGGTTCATCGTCCCGGTCGCGATCGTTGCCGGGCTCATCTACTTCCTGGTACGCGTGCTGCAAGGTGACCGGTCGGGCCGGCCGGCAGCGCCGGCGAGCACGCCGGCCACGGCGACGCCGGCCGGACCGGCACCTGCGCCCGCTCCCTCCGACCCCGCTCCGAGTGGTGCCGGCGCAGCGTCGACCGACGAATCCGGCGGCGACACAGGCAGCTCGGAGGCCGAGCCGGATCCCCATGCCGACGCGGACGACGGCCACGGCGACGAGCCCGACGGTGGGCCCGACGAAGAGTCGAAGCACAACTGATCCCGCGACCAGGCGTCGCGCGGCAACGAGCCGGCCGGGTCGGCTGGTAGACTCGGCACCATGCTTCGCTGGTTGGGCGTGCTGCTCGCCGTCGTTCCCGTCGTCGTCCTGCTGAGCGCGTTCTCCGAGACCTGGATGGGCCCCAACGACTACGGGGGCATGCCCTCCCCCGGCGCCATGCCCTCGCCGACGAGCTATCCCTTGCTGCAGCGCCTGCTGGCCCATGCCAGCCCGCAGGTCCGGGCCGGCGCCCACACCTACCACGTGGTGTGCGCGACCTGCCACGGGCCGACCGGCAAGGGCCTCGCCGAAGCCAGGCTGGCGTTCATCCCCGGTCATCGCCGGTGCGAGGAGTGCCACAGGCCCGGCAACCCGCCACGGTGGTCGGACACCATGATCACGCCGCACAACAGCTTCTCGATCGGCGACCCGCCGGCGCTGCGCGGAACCGACCTGCTTCAGGAGTACCCGACGCCGTCGGCCCTGTTCCACTTCCTGCGGAAGGCGATGCCTCGCTACGATCCGGGCAAGTTCAGCGACCAGACCTACGTCCAGCTCACCGCCTTCCTGTGGGCGTTGAACGGCGCCATGCCGTCTTCGAACACGCTGACGGGACCGGTCGCCGACCTCGCACCTGGCCCGAAGCACTAGCGGGGCCCGTCGGCGTCGACCTCCCCGGGCCATGACGTGCGCAGCGAACAGCGAAGCCGAGCGTTCGCCACCTCGACGGCCCGCGCTCGCTCTCGAGCACGGGCCGTCCGTTCCCTAGGCGGAAAAGCTCAGCTTCGCACGTCGAGCACGTCGCGCACGGCATCTCCGAGCAGGTTCCAGCCCAGCACGAAGACCACGATGACGAGCCCGGGCCAGGCGGAGACGAACCAGTACGCGAACGGCTGGCCGGGCGGGCCCTTGATCCAGTCGCGAGCGAAGCTGATCATCTGGCCCCAGTCGGCGTAGCCGACGGGAGCGCCGAGCCCGAGGAAGCTGAGGGCCGCAGCGGTCAACACGATGGCCCCGATGTCGAGGCTGGCGATGACGAGCAACGGCCCGAGCGAGTTGGGCAGGATGTGCC
>CAZIBD010000086.1:0-12048 GCA_964536935.1 uncultured bacterium
CGAAGATGTAGCGCTTCATCTTCGGGTTCCAGCGCTTCGTCTCGTGCCCGAAGTGCACGCCGGCTTCCAGCAGCTGCTTCATTCCGAGGTACGACATGGATGTTCCTCCGTGGCGGGATGTTGAGGTGAGAGTCGGGAGGCCCGGAGGCGCTCCCCGTCCTCAGAGGCCGACACGGCGGACATCCCGCTGCCGCCGGTCAAACCTCCGCAGTATACAGGAGCGCCCTCGTGCCGGGCCACCCCAGCCGACGCGGGCGGCCCGAGGTCCCGGGCCGCCCGCGCTCGTGTGCCTTGCCGGCCGCGCTAGGGCAGCGAGCTCAGCGCGTCCTTGGCGGGCTTGTAGTTGGGATCGATCTGCAGCGCGTGCTGGTAGGCCTTGCGGGCGTTGGCGATATCGCCGCTGCCGCCCCGCGTCTGATAGGCCTTGCCCAGCCAGTAGTAGGCGTCGGCGCTTTCGGGGGGCAGCAGCGCGCCCTGCTGCGCCCGCTTGACCGCCTCGTCGATCTTGCCGGTCTTCAGGTAGGCACGCGCCAGGTAGGTATACAGCGGCGGCACGAAGACGGCGCCGTTGAGCTTGAGCGCGGCCTCCAGCTTCGAGACGCTGTCCTTGACGTCACCGCACTCGAACATCGTGATGCCGAGCTGCGACATCGCCGACAGCGACTTCGGATCGAGGCTCACGGCCTGCGACAGCTCGTACTCGGCGGTGCTGCAGTCGTGCAGGCGGTAGGCGACATTCCCGAGGTTGTTGTGCGCGGAGCTGTTGGTGGGATCGAGGACGACGGCGCGCCGGAAGGCCTGCTGTGCGAGCTTGAGGTCGCCCTGGTCGCGGTAGACGCGGCCGAGGTTCACCTCGAGGGTGGAGCGTTCGGCATCGGTGAGGTTGGTGCTGCTGCTCGACGCCTGCGAGACCGCCTGCTCGAGCGCGGTGCGCGCCTCCGCGAGGTTGCCCAGGTCGTACAGAACCACGCCCTTGGTGTTGAGCACGCGCGGGTCCTGAGGCGCGATCGCTTCCGCCTTCTTGACGGTGTCGAGAGCGTCGCTCAAGCGGTTCGGGTAGCTCTTGGGGTCGCTCTGGTACTCGTCCCGATAGGTGAGGGCCAGGTGCACGTAGGCGTCGACCTTCTTGGGATCCTGCTTGAGGGCGGCCTGGAAGGCGTCGATCGCCTGCGGGTAGGCCTGCTGGCAGGAGAGCGAGCGGCCCTTGCCCACCAACCCGTCGACGTTGGTCGGATCGGTCTTCAGGGCCTCCTGGTAGAAGTACTGGGCGAGGGCACAGTCGCCGTGCCCCAGGTAGAAGCTCCCGTCGCTCAAGAGCGTGGGAACATCGGGCATGCCCGATTGCGCGGGGGCTTGCGCCTGCGTCGTGGACGATGGCGGAGTGGTCGCGTTCGACTTCGACGACGACGAGCTCGACGACGAGCTTTGCGCGAACGCGGCGGCGCAGCCCAGGCCGACGACCAGGGTGGCCAGCACTACCTTCCCCCAGGCGCCGTTGCTCTTGTTCCAGATACTAATCAACGTGTCCTCCGACAATTCCTCCGGTGTTGTCCAGGGTCGACCGAGTGTACCACCCTGCCCGCCGCTGTCGTCCTTCAGCGCCGATCTCGTCGCAGTGGCTGTCGTGCTTCGGGAGCGAGCGAACGTTCAATGCTATGCCGCCACCGAACGGCGCCGGGCATCGCGGGTGGGGCGTTGCCTGGGTTCGTCCATTGCCCATCATGATGACCGTCCACTGTGAGAAGGAGGTGTGCAGCACGGGAGTTATGCCCCCATGGCAGTGGTCCCGGCGCGGGGTCCGCGGAGCCCTGGGAGCCCTCACGGCAGGTAGCTGCGAGCGGGGGCGACGCTGCGCCGGAGCTCGAAGCGTTCGGCGAGGTCGACGCCGGCCTCGCGACCGGCCGCGCTCCGGGCGGCGAGGAACTCCTCGGTGCTCCGCGGCCAGTGGTAGAAGTCGGCGTAGAAGCGGAAGAGGCGCTCGACGAGGTCGCGCTGCTCGCTGATGTCGACGTGCACCTGGGGCCGTCCGGAACCGAGCGTGGGGTACTGGTAGAGACGGACCGGCGTCCGGTGCGCCTCGAGCTCCTCGCCGGTCTCCTCCAGGATCTTCGGGATCCGCGCCAGCGTGATGGCGTCGAAGGCGATCTTGGCGGTCATGCGGTGGTCGGGGTGCGGGCTGTCGTCGCTCCAGGTGATCACCGAGTCGGGTCGGAAGCGCGCGTACAGCGCCGCCAGGGCCAGCGCCTCGTCGCGGCCGCCGGTCATGCGGGAGTCGCCCATGTCGAAGAAGGTGGAGGTCGCTCCCACCGCCTCTGCTACGTACGCGCCGTGCTCGTGCCGGATGCGGCGCACGTCCTCGGCGGCAGTGCCCCGGAACTGACTGGCCAGCTCGCCGTGCGTGGTCCAGGCGAGCATCACCTGGTCGCCGCGCGCGGCGTGGCGTGCCAGCGTGCCGACGCAGCCGAGCTCGTCGTCGGGATGGGCGAAGACGGCGAGCAGCCTCACGGGTTCCGTGTGCCCTTCCCGCCGCCGGAAGGGGACCTTCGTTCGTAGTTCGGCACGTCGGGACTATACCGTGATTCTCGAGCGTGCGCCGGCCGGCGACGCCCCGGCGACGGCGCCCTGTGTGGGCGCGGTGCTAGCATCGCTCCATCATCGACCACCCGTCCGGAGGTCGCGGCGTCGCACGCCGGTGCCGGAGGGGGTAGCATGGGTGCTCTCGGGACATCTGTCCCGGCACCCCTCGGTGAAAGCTGCGCTCGGCGTGGCAGTCCATATGGGAGAGAGGAAGCGCATGGCCGAAGCGAGGCGACCATCGACCCATGTCCTGGCCTGGTCAGCCCTGGTGGGCAACGCCCTGGTCATCCTCCAGGGAGCGTTCGTCCGGGCGTCGGGATCCGGCGCGGGTTGCGGCGGGCACTGGCCCACCTGCAACGGCGAGGTCGTTCCCCTGAACGCGAACGTTCACACCCTGATCGAGTTCACCCACCGCTTGCTGGCGCTCACGGTGCTCGCGCTCGGGGTGTGGTTGCTGGTCCGCGGCATCCGGATGCGCAAGGAGCGTTCTGGCTTCAGCGTGTTCTCCTACGCGGCCTTCTACTTCCTGATCATGGAGGCGCTCCTAGGCGCCGTGACGGTCTTGTTCGGGCTCACCGGCGACAACCAGAGCCTGGCGCGCGGCGTGCTCGTCGCCGTCCACCTCGTGAACTCGCTCCTGCTCATCGGCACGCTCACCGGCATGGTGGTCTTCTCGCGCAAGAACCCCCCCGCCTGGCCCCTGGGCATCACGCGTCAGGGTGCCCTGGCCACCGTTCTCGGGCTCGGCATGGTCGGGATGCTGGTGCTCATCTTCACGGGCGGGATCGCGGCCATGGGGAACACCATGTTCCCGTCGACCTCACTCCAGCAGGGCTTCGCGGCCGACTTCAACCCGGCGTCGCACACGCTCATCCGGCTGCGCATCCTGCACCCGCTCATCGGCATCACGGTCGGTACCTATCTTTTCGTGGGCCTCGGGCTGAGCTGGTGGCTCAAGCCCACCGCGACGGCGCGCCGCACCGCGCAGGCGTTGCTCGTCGTCTACGTGGCCCAGCTCGCCGTCGGCACGGCCAACCTGGCCTTCCTGGCGCCCATGGCCCTGCAGCTGCTGCATCTGAGCATGGCCGTGGTGGCCTTCTCGCTGCTGACCACCCTCTCGCTCGACATGCTCGGCGGCACGCGTGCCGTGCGAGCGGACACCGCTGGGCAACCCAGCGTGCTGGAGAAGGCGTAGCCATGGCCCATACCGTCCCCACCAGCCTGAGACCGCGCGCCACCGTCCGCGACTACATCGTGCTGACCAAGCCCAAGGTGATCAGCCTGTTGCTGCTGACCACGGTGGGCGCCATGTTCATCGCCGCCCGCGGCTTCCCCGGCTGGATCCCCCTGATCGGCGTGCTGCTGGGCGGGTACATGTCGGCGGGGGCCGCCGGCGTGTTCAACATGGTGTACGACCGCGATATCGACGAACGCATGCGCCGCACCGCCAAGCGTCCGACGGTGACGCAGGTCGTGCCCAGCCGCAACGCGCTGCTGTTCGGCGTCGCGCTGACGCTGGCGTCGTTCCTGGCCATCGCGCTGTCCACCAACGTGCTGGCCGCGCTGCTGTCCTGGGGCGGCATCGCGTTCTACGTGATCATCTACACCATGTGGCTGAAGCGCAGCACCTGGCAGAACATCGTCATCGGTGGTGCCGCCGGCGCCATCCCGCCGCTCGTCGGCTGGGCTGCGGTGACCGGACACCTCAGCCTGCTGGCGTGGGTGCTGTTCGCGCTCGTGTTCATGTGGACGCCGGTGCATTTCTGGGCGCTCGCCTTGATGATCAAGGACGAGTACCACAAGGTGGGCGTGCCGATGGCGCCCGCCGTGATCGGTGAGCGCGCCACGGTGATGCAGATGGTGATGTACGCCGTGCTCACCATGGTTCTCACGGTCGCCCCGTTCTTCCTGCACGCGTTCAGCCCCGCCTACTTCCTGGCGGCGCTGGGGCTCAACGTGGTGCTCGCGCTGCGGGTCCTGCGCCTGTTCCAGCTCGCGCGCACCGGCACGCCGATCGACAAGATGATGGCGCTGCCGCTGTACAAGTACTCGATGACCTACCTGGCGCTCGTGTTCCTCAGCATGGCGCTCGACCGGATCATCTTCTGAAGGGACGGCCCATGCGCGGCCCTCGCGACTTCCGCTTCCTGCTGCGCCCCCGCTGGCTGATCGGCACGGTGACGGTCGTCCTCGCAGCCGCGGTGATGATCAACCTCGGGTTGTGGCAGATCCGCCGCCTCCACCAGCGCATCGACCGCAATCACGCCATCGAGGCGCGGATCCACGCGCCGGCGCAGTCGCTCGGGCAGATCCTGGCGCGCTACCGCATCGGTGCCCCGCTGACCGCTCCCGACTCGGCCGCCTACCGCCACGTCGCAGTGAGCGGCACGTACGATGCCGCCGACGAGGTGCTGCTGCGCTCGCGGAGCGAGGGGGGGAACCCGGGCTTCCACGTGCTCACCCCCTTGAAGCTCGCCGACGGCAAGGCGCTCCTCGTCGACCGAGGCTGGGTGCCCTACACCGACAACGCTCCACCCGTCCCGGCGGCCGCCCCGCCGGCCGGCACCGTGACACTGACCGGCCTGCTGCGGCGTCCCGAACCCGAGCCCTCGGGATTCTTCAAGGGGATCAGCCCGGACGATCCCGCCACCGGCCCGCTCAAGAGGACCTTCTACGCGAACCCGCACCGGCTCCAGGGGCAGTTCTCGTTCCCCCTCATCGACGCCTACCTGCAGCTTTCGACCCAGAGCCCGGCCCAGACGGGCGAGCTGCCGGTGACCCCCGACCCGCCCGTCCTGACCAACGGCCCGCACCTGAGCTACACGATCCAGTGGTTCTCGTTCATGCTCATCACCGTGATCGGCTACGCCGTGGCGGTCGACCGGCGAGCGCGGGAGCGCGCCCAGGAGTCCATCGACGCCGCCGCCGCGGGCAGCACCGGGGACGCCGCCCGACGGGAGCCGCCAACCCCGGGCGGCGTCCCGAGCGGCGACTGACCCAGCCGGTCTCGGTGGCGGGCGCTAGGCGGGTGCCTTGCGCATCTCCTCGGCCAGCGTGTCCATGAGCTTGTCGAAGGGCTTGATGAACTTGTCCACGCCCTCGTCCTCGAGCGCCTGGGTGAGCTCGTCGAGGTCGATGTCGAGCTCGCCGAGCTGCTCGAGCTTGCGGCCGTAGGCGGCCATGTCGTCGCGCACGCGGTCCGCCGCCTTGCCGTGGTCGCGGAAGGCGTCGAGCGTCTCGCTCGGCATGGTGTTGATGGTGTCGGGCCCGACGAGCGGCTCGATGTACTTGACGTCGGAGTAGTCGGGGTTCTTGGTGCTGGTGGAGGCCCAGAGCAGACGCTGCTTGCGCGCGCCCTGGCGTTCGAGCGCCCGGAAGCGCTCTCCGCCGAATACCTCCTCGAAGATCGCGTACGCCTGCTTCGCGCTCCCGACGGCGATCTCGCCGTGCAGCTCCTTGGCCGTGGCGGCGCGCGGGCCGCCCTGCCCCATGATGCGCTCGAGCATGGGGTCGACCATCACGTCGATCCGGCTCAGGAAGAAGCTCGCCACGGAGGCCACGCGCGTGATGTCGCCGCCGGCCTTCAGCCGGTCCTCGAGGCCCGACAGGTACGCGTCGGTGACCTCGCGGTAGCGCCCCAGGCCGAACAGCAACGTGACGTTGACGTTGATGCCCTCGGCCAGCAGGGTGCGGATGGCAGGCAGCCCGGCGCGCGTGCCGGGCACCTTGATGAAGGCGTTCGGACGGTCGAGGCGCTGCCACAGGTGGCGCGCCTCCTTCACCGTGCCGTCGGTGTCGTGCGCCAGGTGCGGCGACACCTCCAGCGAGACGTAGCCGTAGCGCCCGTCCGAGGCGTCGTAGAGGGGCCGGAACAGATCGCACGCCCCCTGGATGTCGCCGATGACGAGCTCCTCGTAGGCCTTCCCGACCTCGAGGCCGCGCCGGGCGAGGTCCTCCACCGCCTCGTCGTAGTCGTCGGACTGACCGATGGCCTTCTCGAAGATGGCGGGGTTGGAGGTGACGCCGCGCAGGCCGTCCTCGTCGATGAGGCGCCGGAACGTCCCGTCGCTGAGCCAGCTCCGGCGGATCTCGTCGAGGTACACGGACTGCCCGAAGTCCTGCAGTCGTTTGAGGTTGCTCATGCTGATCCTCCCGGGACCGGCGGATCGAGCCGGCCGATGCGGTCAGGATACGACCCGTCGGCGCGTGCGGCGCGTGGGAGGGATTACCCGTGGCTCGGTGGACGGGGGCGCACGCCGGCGGGGGCGGTTGTGCGGCGCCGGGGTCCGGGCGCCGGCGGGCGGCGCGGGAGCGGGAGGTTCCTGCCGGGTGCGGCGCTCGGGCGGCCGGGTCAGCTGCGCTCGAGCCCGATCGCGACGATGGCGTCGCCGCGGAGCTCGAGCTCCACGCGCGGCAGCGGCCGCACCGCCGGACCGCTCACGGCCTTCCCCGCCTGGGTCGGATCGAAGATGCTCAGGTGGCAGGGGCAGGTGAGGTCCGGGTGGGTGGTCTGGTAGTTGAAGGCGAAGTTGATCCCCTGCAGGTCTCTGTTCAGGTAGACGGTGCAGCCCATGTGCGTGCAGACGCGGCTGAAGCCGGCCAGATGGATGGTCCCTCCTGCCGGCCCGGTGGCCTCCAGCCCGCCCGGGATCGGTCCCGGTAGCCGCACCACGATGGCGGGGATCGGGTGGGCGCCCGCGAGCTCGAAGGGGATGGCGTTCCATACCTGGGCGAACGCGGCCAGGTTGCCCACGGGCGTCGGCGGGCGCGGCGCGAAGGTCGGGTGCGCGGACGGCGCGTCCTTCTCGAAGTGGATGCGGATGGCCTCGTACAACCCGACCGCGCCGCCTCCGACGGCCAGAAGGACCGGCAGCCGCCACAACCAGGTGATGACCTGGCGTCGCCCCTCGTCCACGTCGGCGGGGACGCCGTCCTGCGGTTCGTCGGTGCCGAGCCGCTGCGGCGGGTCGCCTCGCTCGCGGTCGCTCACGGGGCCCCCGTGGCGCGGTCCGCCAGCGTCCCGCTGACGTACTGCACGATCGCGTCGATCTGTCCGGTGGTGAGGCGGCCCTGGAAGCCCGGCATCGCGCCCCGGCCGAAGCGGACGGCGTCGCGCACGTTGCCGGCGTTGGCGGCGCGGGCGTTGCCCGACAGCGCCGGTCCGGAGCCGCCCTGGCCGGAGGCGCCGTGGCAGGCGGCGCAGTTCGCTTCGAAGAGCTGGCTCCCGCTGGCGGCGGGCGTGCCCGGCAAGGACGGCGCCGCCGCGGTGGTGTTGCCGTTCTGCCTGGCCTCGGCGCTCTTGATGAGATCGGGCACGCGCCCCGCCTTGGACGGCCCGCCGACCTTCTGGACGTAGAGGTTCCAGGTGTCGATGGCGTTCTGGTATTGCTGCAGGCTGAAGTAGGCGTTGCCGAGCATGAGCAGCGAGCGCGTGTCGAGCTTGGCGGCGCCACCGAGGTCGTGGGCTGCGCGCCTGAGCAGGGTGACGGCGTCGGCGCTCCGACCCTGCGTGAACATCACCTGGCCGGTGCGGCTGAGGGCGGTGGGGTTGTCGGCGTTGGGGCCGGTCAGCACGCGCACGTACACGTCGACCGCGCGGTTGGGAGCGCCATGGGTCCAGTAGGCGTCGGCCAGCGCCATCAGGTTGCCCTCGCTGGGATCGGCCGCGACCTTCGTCGCCAGCGGCTCCACGGCGTCGATCAGGGCGATCTGCTGCTTGGCCTGGTCGACGTTGGTGGTGTCCTTGGTGGCCAGGTAGCGCTGGAAGGCGCTCTTCGCCGCCTTCAGGTCGTTCCGTGCCAAGGCGACCTCGCCCATCGCGTAGAGCGTCTGGGGATCGCCCGGGGCGAGCGCCAGCGCCTTCTGCAGGTAGTCGTAGGACTGCTTCAGGTCGGTGGGCAGGTAGGCGGCGGCGAGTCGCTTGTAGGCCGCCAGCGGAACGGGGGAGACGGTGGCGACCACGTTCTTGTACGCAGCGATGGCCTTGTCGGGCTGCTGGGCGTTCCAGTAGGCGTCGCCGAGCGCGAGCAGGTTCTTGGCGCTGGGGTCCTTCTTGGCGGCTCTCTGCAGCGCCTCGATCTGGCGGGCGAGCTTGACGTCGGTGGTGGTGGCGTTGGCGTTGGGGCCGATGCGAGGCAGCACCGAGCCGGGCAGCACCGCGACGGCAACGAGCACCAGCGCGAGCAGCGCGACCACGCCGTAGGGGATGCGCCTGCGCCCGGGCCGGGGCCGCGGCTCGCGGTCGGCGAGCTCCGCCTCGCGCTCGTCGAGGGCCCGGAGCACGTGCGCCGCCTTGGCCTCGTAGCGCGTGCGCAGCTCCTCGCGCCGGTCCTCGGGCAGGTCCTGGCGGGCCTCCAGCTCGCGGATGGCGCGGAACAGCGCGTCCCGCTCCTCCTCGAGGTCCTGCGCGACGGGATCGCGG
Organism: uncultured bacterium; assembly: GCA_964536935.1. GTDB lineage: Bacteria > Deinococcota > Deinococci > Deinococcales > Trueperaceae > JASBRS01. Next base: position 8,999 of record CAZIBD010000086.1, read on the forward strand.
TCGTCGGGCAGCGGGTCGGCCTGTCCTGGCGCCAGCAGCGGCACGGCGATGTAGGCGAACGCCACCAATGCCAGCAGACCGACCAGGATCATGGTGGCCATCAGTCGTTCTCCTCGCTACGAAGCGCGTCGCGGACCCGCGCGACGTCCTCGGGAGGTGCCTCGGGCGTGGTCTCGGCGGCCGCACGCCAGCGCCGGATCATCAGCACGAGCGCGGCGGCGCCGCCCAGCAGCGCCAGCAGCGGGAGCAGCCACACGACGAGGTGGACCCCCGACTTGGGCGGGTCGAGCAGGATCCAGTCGCCGTAGCGCTGGCGGAAGTAGCGGATGATCTGCTTGGGGCTCTTGCCGGCGTCGAGCTGCTGCTGGATCATCTGGCGCATCTCGCCGGCGATTTCGGCGTTGGAGTCGGCCACCGACTCCGCGGTGCAGACGGGGCAGCGCAGCTGGCTCGCGATGGCGTAGGCGCGGTCGCTGATCTGTACGTCGGAGCCCGCAGCCGGGGTGGTGCCCGTGCCGGGCGCCTGCGCCACGCCCGACGGGGTGGCCGACGACCCTGGCGACGTCGCGGGTGTCACCGTGGGCGGTGAGGACGCTGCGCCGAGCGGCGCCCCCACGGCCAGCAGCCATGTCACGGCCACGAGCAGAACGACCGGCTGCGGGGCGCGGCGCGTCACTGCAGGATCGCCCCCAGCTCCTTGGTCATCACCTGGGACGTGACCGGCCCGACCTGCTTGTAGACGACGATCCCCTTGCGATCGACGAAGTAGGTCTCGGGCACGCCGAACAACGCGTACTCGACGCCGATCGCGCTGTCGTTGTCCATGCCGACCGGGAAGGTGTAGCCGAAGCGGTCGATGAACTGCCGGCCGGCGTCGTACTTGTTGCGATCCTGGGTCTGCACCCCCACGAACAGCACGCCCTTGCTCCGGTACTGCCGGTAGTACTGCTCCAGCAGCGGCGCCTCGTCGAGGCAGGGGACGCACCATGAGGCCCAGAAGTTGATCACCATCGGGGTGCCCTTGTGGGCGTCGAGGGAGAACGAGGTGCCGTAGGCGTTCTGGAAGCGCTCGTACAGCGGCAACGTGAACTGCGGGGCCGGCTTGCCGATGAGGTTGGACGGGACGTCGCGGTTGGGCGGACCCCGGAACAGACCGTACAGGAACAGCCCGCCCAGCATGGCGACCACCGCCACGACCACGATCAGGCGCTTCATGCCCGGGCAGTCTCCTCCCGGGTCGCGGTGCGCTCGGCCGGGCGCCGCCCGGGCAGCAGGCTCATGACGGTGCCGAACACCAGCAGCAGGCCGCCGAACCAGATCCACGACACCAGCGGGCTGTAGATGGCGCGCAGCACGACGTAGGTGGTGTTGGGCCCGATGTTGTTGTCGAGGTTGAGGTAGAGGTCGTGGGTGGGGGTGTACATCACCGCCGGCTTGGTGACCGGCTGCTGTCCCGAGCCGAAGATGTTGGTGCGGGGTCGGAGCGTGGTGATGCTCCTTCCGTTCCTGGAGACGTCGATGACGGCGCCGGAGCTGATGCGGGAGGCGGTGCGCTCCATGAAGCGATCGACCGGCGTGAGGGTGTAGCCCTGGAAGGTGGCCGAGGCGTTGAAGTCGATGCGGATCTGCCGGTCGACGCGGTAGCCGGAGCTGAAGGCGACGCCCAGCGCGATCACGACGATGGCGAAGTGGACGATCATGCTGCCGGTGCGCCGGCGGCTCTCGTGGGCGTAGCTCCACAGCACGGCCCATCCCGGCCGGCTCGACAGGCGCAGGCGCGGCACCAGCGCCTGCGACAGCAGGAGCCCGAGGCTGACCAGGTTGTAGCCCGCCAGCGCCACGGTCAGGGTGGGGTAGATCTCGCGCATGCCCAGGGCGAGCGCCGCCCCCCCGGCCACCACGAAGCCCCCGGCCAGCCAGGCCAGGTTGCGCCCCAGCGAGCTGCCCTCGGCACGGCGCCACGGCAGCAGCGGACCGATGCCCATCAGCAGGAACACGAGCATCCACAGCGGCAGCGTCACCTGGTCGAAGAAGGGGGGGCCGACGGTGACGCGCTGGCCGCTCACGGCCTCGACGATGAGGGGGAAGAGCGTGCCCAGGAGCACGGCGAAGGTGACGGCGAGGAGCAGGATGTTGACGGCCAGGAAGCCGCCCTCACGGCTCACCACCGCGTCGAGCTCGGCGCGGTCGCGAATGTCGTCCCACCGAAGGGCGATGAGGCCGAACGCGAACAGCGTCACCACTACGAAGAACACCAGGAAGGCCGGGCCGACCGGCCCCGCGGCGAAGGCGTGGACCGATGAGATGACGCCTGAGCGCGTGAGGAAGGTACCGAGGATGGAGAGGCAGAAGGTCAGCGCGATGAGCATGACGTTCCAGCTCTTGAGCATGCGCCGGCGTTCCTGCACCTGCACCGAGTGGATGAAGGCGGTGGCGGCCAGCCAGGGCATGAAGCTGACGTTCTCGACGGGGTCCCACGCCCAGTAGCCGCCCCAGCCCAGCACCTGGTAGCTCCACCAGCCGCCGGCCACGATGGCGGCGCCCAGGAAGCCCCAGCCCGTGAGGGTCCAGCGCCGGGTCTGCACCATCCACTCGGTCCCCGGCCGCCGCGTGATGAGGGCGGCCATGGCGTAGGCGAACGGTACCGTCAGGCCGACGAAGCCCAGATACATGAGCACGGGGTGCACCGCCATCATCCAGTTGTTCTGCAGCAGCGCATTGGGGCCGGGCCCGTTGGCCGGCGGGTTGGCGAGCGTCTGGAAGGGGTTGGCCAGGAACGCCACCACGCCCAGGAAGAACACCTGCACCGCCGAGAGGATGGACAGGGCCCACGGCCTGAGCGTGCTGAGCGGGGCGATGAAGGCCAGCAACGCCGTGTAGCCGGTGAGCAGGAAGCCCCACAGCAGGATGGAGCCCGCCAGCGCCGCCCACAGGGTGACGATCTTGACCCACAGCGGCGAGCCGATGCGCGAGTGCTGGGCCACGTAGAGCACGCTGAAGTCGTTGGTGACCAGCGCGCCCTCCATCACCGCGATGGCGGTGGCCATGAC
>CAZIBD010000087.1:0-11687 GCA_964536935.1 uncultured bacterium
CGCACGTCTGGCCGGCGTTGCGGTACTTGCAGGCGATCACCTGCTCCACCGCCCGGTCCAGGTCGGCGTCGTCGAACACCAGGTAGGGCGCGTGACCGCCGAGCTCCAGCGAGATCTTCTTGATGGTCTGCGCGGACTTGCCGTAGAGGATGCGCCCCACCTCGGTGGAGCCGGTGAAGGTCACCTTGCGGATGCGAGGGTCCTCCATCAGCGCGTCCGACACCGGCACGGGATCGTTGGCGGGCAGCACCTGCAGGGTGCCGGCCGGACCGCCCACCTGCTCCCACAGCTCGCCCAGCAGCAACGCCGACAACGGCGTCTGCTCGGCCGGCTTGAGCACGAAGGTGCACCCCGCCGCCAGGGCGGGCGCCGCCTTGCGCGTCACCATGGCCAGCGGGAAGTTCCACGGCGTCACCCCGAACACCGGGCCGACCGGTTGCCGGATGGCCAGCAGGCGCTTGTTCGCCACGTGCGACGGGAACGTCTCGCCGTAGACGCGCTTGGCCTCCTCGGCGTACCAGCGCACGAAGCCGGCGGCGTACGCGACCTCCCCGCGCGCCTCCCTCAAGGGCTTGCCCATCTCGCGGCTCATGGTGCGCGCCAGGCGTTCCTGGTCTGCCATCATGGCCTCGTACCAGCGCATGAGGACATCCGAGCGCTCGAAGGCGCTCACCTGCTTCCAGCTCTGGAAGGCGTCCCAGGCGACCTGCGCCGCGGCGCGGCCCTCATCCGCGCCGCAGTCGGCGACCTCCGCCAACGCCTCCCCGGTCGCGGGGTTGGTCACGGTATAGGTCGTGCCCGTGGCGTGCCAGGCGTCGGTGAGGAAGCGTCGTTCTACGTTGTGAAGCGGGTCCATGGGTCAGTCTAGCAACGGGCCGCCGGCGCCAACGGTGCCTGGGACGGCACGATCGCGCGCGGCCGCTGGGGAGCCGGCCTCACGCGGGTGCCACGCTCGGCCAGGCGGCCGCCCGGGTTGCGGGCGCGCCGGCGATGAGGTCGTCGACGATCTTGGCGCTCGAGAGCACTCCGGGGATGCCGGCGCCCGGGTGCGTCCCTGCGCCGACGAAGTACAGGCCGTCAACGTCCTCGCTACGGTTGTGCGGCCGGAACCATGCCGACTGGGTGAGGATCGGCTCCAGGCTGAAGGCCGATCCGAGATGGCTGTTGAGCGTGCCCTGGAAGTGCAGCGGATCGATCCAGCGCTCGGTCACCAGGTGCTGCGAGAGCCCCGGCAGGTAGCGATCCTCGAGGAAGCGAACGATCGTGTTGCGGTAGGGGCGAGCTTGCTCGCGCCAGTCGATGCCCGAGGCCAGGTTGGGGACGGGGGAGAGGACGTAGAAAGCCTCGTGGCCGGGCGGGGCCAGAGACGCGTCGGTGAGCGTCGGGACGTGAAGGTACAGGCTGAAGTCGCTCGGCAGGCGCCCGTCGTTATGGAAGATGTCGTCGAGCAGGCCACGGTAACGCTCGCCGAGGATGATGTTGTGGTGCTGCAGGGTTCCGTCGTCGTAGCGACGGTCGGTGCCGAAGTAGAGGACGAACAGGCCCATGGCGTAGCGCATCCGACGTAGCCGGCGGTCGGTGTACTTGCGGCGGTAGCGCGGGTCCACCAGCTTCATGTAGGTGAACGCCACGTCGGCGTTGCTGACTACGGCGTCGGCCTCGAGCACCCGGCCGTCGGCGAGCCGGACGCCGTGCGCGTGCGGGCCCCGCGGTCCCGGCCGCACCACGATCTCCTCGACGTCGGCGTCGGTGTGGATCGTCCCTCCGAGCTCTTCGATCAGCCTCGCGAGGGCGTCCACCAGCGCCCCGGTACCGCCCATCGCGTACCACACGCCGCCGGCACGCTCGAGGTAGTGGATCATGGCGTAGATCGAGGGCGCATCGAAGGGGTTGCCGCCGACCAGCAGGGGGTGGAAGCTGAACACCTGGCGCAGGAAGGGGTCCTGCACGAACTGGGACACGTAGCGGTAGACGCTCTTGTACGACTGCAGTCGCACCAGATCGGGCGCGACCTTGAGCATGTCCCAGACGGTATCGAACGGTTTGTCGGCGAGCTCCTCGAAGCCCTTGCGGTAGATCGCCTCCGCGCTCTTCACGAACGCCTGATAGCCCGCCTTGTCGCCCGGCGCCACCTTGTCGATCTCGGACAGCACGAACGCCTCGTTGCCGTTGTAGTCGAAGGCCCGGCCGTTGGCGTCGAAGATGCGATAGAACGGATCACACCGCACGAAGCGCACGTAGTCCTCGCGTCGGCGCCCAGCCTTCTCGAAGATCGCATCGATGAGCTGCGGCGCCGTGATGATGGTCGGGCCGCCGTCGAAGGTGAAGCCGTCCTGCTGGTAGACGTAGGCACGACCGCCGAGGCGGTCACGTCGTTCCAGGACGGTGACCTGGTGGCCCGAGGCGGCCAGCCTCGCGGCCGCTGCCAGCCCGCCGATGCCGGCGCCGATGACGATCACGCGTTTGTTCACGCCTTCGAGCCTAGGGTCGCGACGAGCCCGGCGCTTGGCGCTCGGCCACAGTCTCGCAGCCCACCCGGCTGCGGGGCCGTGCGGCTCAACCCGTGACGTCGTCCTCCAGGCGCCACAGGTCTTCGGGCCGCTCGCGACGCCGGACCAGCCGAACGTCCGATCCATCGACCCGGACCTCCGCCGGCCGCAGGTTGGACGCGTAGTTCGAGGCCATGGCGAAGCCGTACGCCCCTGCCTGCTCGACGGCGAGCAGAGTCCCGGCCGAGACGCCGGACAGCACGCGGCTGCGGCCCAGCCGGTCGGCGTTCTCGCACAGCGGGCCGTCGACATCGGTGGGCCGGTCGTCGAGGGCGTCTCCGGCGGGCGCGGTGGCAGCGTCCTCGTGCCTCGCGATCACGCGGATGGGGTGCTCTGCAGCGTAGAGAGCGGGCCGAAGGAGGTCGGCCATCCCTGCGTCCACGATCAGATGCGGGGGCGACGTGCGGGGCTTGACGTGGAGGGCGCGCGTCAAGAGCGTGCCGGCCTCGGCCACGAGGAAGCGACCCGGCTCCAGCACGAGGTGAACGCCCAGCCGCGCGGCGAGCGCCCGGGCGCGCCGTGCGAACGGCTCGAGCGCGAGGTCGGGAACCGCGAAGCCGCCCCCGAGATCGAGCCGGTCCAGTCCCGGAAGGGCCCCGTACAGGGGCCCTAGTACCTCACCGATCGCGTTGTAGACAGCGGCATCACGGATCATCGAGCCGGCGTGAACGTGGAAGCCGGCCAGCCGCCCCGAGGCGCCGACCTCGCGCGCCAGCGCCAGCGCCTCCGAAGGCGGAAGTCCGAACTTCGAGCCCGCCGCGCCGGTGGCCAGGTGCTCGTGCGTCGCAGGGTCGAGCCCGGGGTTCACTCGGACCAGGTAGCGCGTCGCCTCCGGAGTGCGGGCGCTCCAGGCGCGCCACGTCCCGACCGAGTCGAGGCTCGCGAGGCCGACCTGGAGATCGGCGGCGCGGCGCACCAGGCCGAGAGCCTGGCCGGGGCCGCCGACGAGGATCGAACGCGGCGCGAAGCCGGCGCGGATGGTGCGCTCCAGCTCGCCGAGCGTGATGACCTCGGCCCCCGCTCCCTCGGCGGCCAGGGTGCGTAGCACGGCGCCGTTCGGGTTGGCCTTCACCGCGTACAGGACGGAGGCATCGCCGAAGGCCCGGCGCAGCTCGGCGAGGCGGCGGCGCACCAGTCCGAGGTCGTACACGTAGGTGGGGGTCCCGTACCGCTCGGCGATGGTGCGGAGGAGGCCGTCGTCCATAGGGTCCCGCCGAGGCTAGCACGGCCCTGGTGCGGGCGTCGGTCCCCGGCGAGATCGTGCCGGCGCGGCCGGCTATGCTGTGCTTCATGAATAGACAGATCCGGCGCGAGCAGGCCAAGCAGGACAAGAGGGTCCAGAAGGAACGGCAACGCAAGCGGGCCGCGCGCCGTGCTCGAGTCCAGAGCAATCGCCGACGCACGGGGGAGAGCAAGACGTCGAGTTCGAGTGGCAGCTCGCAGAGGCCGTCCGGCGGGCGTGGCAGCCGGGCACCCGGCCGCTTCTCCGGCGTGCTGATGATCGCCACGGTGTTCTTCATCGTGTTGCAGGCAGCGGTGCCCGCGAAGCAGGCCAACACCCTCAACAGCGTGACGGGTGCCGGCTTCTTCGTGCTCTTCGGTTACTTCTCGTTGCTGTACCTGGCGCGGCGCGGGACCGATCGCGCGCTGATCGTGACGCTCATCTCGGGTGCGGTGCTGGTGATCGGCGTGACCGTGGCACGATACCTCGAACCGACCCTGGCCATCGACTGGCTCATGACGGGCCTGGCGGTGCCGGGGGTCGTTGCAGGCGCCTACCTCGGCCGCCTGGTGTTCAACAACAGCCCGGCCTAGCTCCATGACGGACACCCCGGCCGAGCGCGTGACTGCCGTCATCGGGGCCATGGACGAGGAGCTCGAGGCCTTGCTCGCTGACCTCGAAGGGCGGAGCAGCGACCGCTACGGCCCGTTCACCGTTCATCGCGGCCGACTCGAGGGGCGCTCGGTGGCGCTGGCTCGCTGCGGCGTCGGCAAGGTCAACGCCGCAGCGCTCACCCAGGCCATGCTCGCGCTGGGGGCCGATCGCGTGGTCTTCACGGGTGTGGCAGGGGCGCTGCGCCCGGGCCTCCGGGTCGGAGACCTGATCGTTTCGCGTGACGCCCTCCAGCACGATCTGGACGCGACCGCCCTGGGTTACCGCCTGGGCGAGGTCCCGGGCGAGGCCTGGAGCTGGCCGGCCGATCCTCAGCTGACGAGGCTGGCGCTGGAGGCGGCGGCCGAGCTCGAAGGCGTGACCGCGGTGCTGGGGCGGGTGGCGTCGGGCGACCAGTTCATCGCCGACCCGCTCCACGTGGAGCGGCTGCGCGACGTCTTCGAGGCCGACTGCGCCGAGATGGAGGGAGCGGCCGCAGCCCAGGTCTGCGCCAAGTGGGGGGTACCCTACGTGATCATCCGCAGCATCAGCGACACCGCCGACCAGAGTGCCGAGGTGGACTTCCGCACCTTCACGCCGCTGGCGGCCGCTCGTGCCAAACAGGTGGTCCGGGGCATCCTCAGGCGGCTGCCGAGGACGTAGACTGGGCCCCGCGCCCGCCGGCGCCGGAAGGCGCGTTCCGATGTCCAGACTCCTGATCGCTCTCGGAATCGTTCTGATCGTCGTGGGCGTGCTGTGGGCCTGGTGGCCGAGGGCCTTCGGATGGTTCGGTCACCTTCCGGGCGACGTTCGCATCGAGACGAAGCACGGCTTCGTCTTCGTGCCGCTGGCATCGATGCTTGTCGTGAGCGTGCTGGGCAGCGTCGCGCTCAACGTTCTGGCCTGGCTGCTGCGGCGCCTGCCGTAGATGAGATCGTTCCTGGCAGCATGCAGATGCGCCAGGCGTAGCATGCCGCGTCGGGCGGCGGTGTGGTGGGGGCGTACAATGGGACCCCGAAGCAGGGGTCGGCCGCTGGCGGCGGGCCCCGCGAGAGAACGGTCCCAACGGATCGGTCCCAACGGATCATGGCGCCATGCGCTGGGCGCCCCCTCGAGAGAGGACACCACGACCATGACGGACGTATTGGACGAACTCTTGAATCTAGATCGGTCGCAACTCGAGCCCGAGGAGCTGCGAGAGCTCAACGAGACCGAGCTGCGCGAGTGGCTCGAGTCGCTGGACTACGTGCTGGCGAGCGGCGGCGGGGAGCGTGTCAAGGACATCCTCCAGAAGCTCGAGCAGCACGCCTACAAGCACGGCGTGCCGATCCCCTACAACGCGACCACCCCCTACATCAACACCATCGCCGTCGAGGATCAGCCGGAGTACCCCGGCGACCTCGAGCTGGAGGAGCGGATCACCAACCTCATCCGGTGGAACGCCATGGCCATGGTGGTACGCGCCAACAAGTACTCCGACGGCATCGGCGGGCACATCGCCACCTACGCCTCCGCGGCGACGCTCTACGAGGTGGGGTTCAACCACTTCTTCCGCGGCCCCCAGGCGGGCCCGGATGCCGATCTCGTGTTCTTCCAGGGCCATGCCAGCCCGGGCTTCTACGCCCGTTCGTACCTGGAGGGCCGCTTCCCCGTGGAAGCGATGCGGAACTTCCGGCGCGAGCTCCAGAAGGAGCCCGGCCTGTCGTCGTACCCCCACCCGTGGCTGATGCCCGAGTACTGGACCTTCCCCACCGTGTCCATGGGGCTGGGGCCGCTGATGTCGATCTACCAGGCGCGCTTCCGCCGTTACCTCGAGGACCGCGGGCTCTACCCGTCGGGTCGGGGCAAGGTATGGGCGTTCGTCGGTGACGGGGAGACCGACGAGGTGGAGACGCTCGGCGGCATCCGCGTCGCGGCGCGCAACAAGCTCGACAACCTGATCTGGGTGGTCAACTGCAACCTGCAGCGACTGGACGGCCCGGTCTACGGCAACGGCAAGATCATCCAGGAGCTCGAGGGCATCTTCCGAGGCGCAGGATGGAACGTCATCAAGGTCGCCTGGGGCAGCAAGTGGGACGAGCTGCTGGCGCGCGATCACGACGGCGTGCTGGCTCGCCGCTTCGAGGAGATGGTCGACGGCGAGTCGCAGCGCTACGCGGCCTTCGGGGCTCCGGAGCTGCGGGACCGGTTCTTCAACACGCCGGAGCTCAAGAAGCTGATCGAGGACTGGTCCGACGACGACATCGCGCAGCTCAATCGCGGCGGACACGACCCGGTCAAGATCTACGCCGCGTTCCAGCGGGCGGTTCAGCACCGCGGTTCCCCGACGGCCATCCTGTTCCGCACCGTCAAGGGCTATGGCATGGGCGAGGCCGGCGAGGCGAAGAACGTCACCCACCAGCAGAAGAAGCTCGATATCGACCAGATGAAGGCGTTCCGCGATCGCTTCGAGCTACCGGTCAGCGACGACGAGATCACCCAGTACCCGTTCTTCCGACCGGAGGACGACAGCCCCGAGCTCCGCTACATGCTGGGGCGTCGCGAGGAGCTCGGTGGGTTCCTACCGGCCCGTCATCCGAAGTCGGAGCCGCTCGAGCCTCCCGAACGCGAGACGTTCGAGGAGTTCATGCAAGGCACCGAGGGCCGCGAGGTGTCCACGACGATGGCCTTCGTCAGCATCCTGCGGAAGCTCTTGCGCGACGAGGCGTGGGGCAAGCTGGTGGTCCCGATCGTCCCGGACGAGGCGCGCACCTTCGGCATGGAGGCGTTGTTCCGGCAGATCGGCATCTACTCCAATGTTGGCCAGCTCTACGAGCCGGTCGACCGCGAGAACCTGCTGTACTACAAGGAGTCGCGTGACGGCCAGATCCTGGAGGAGGGCATCACGGAAGCTGGCTCCATGGCCTCGTTCCTGGCGGCCGGAACGGCGTATGCGAACTACGGGGTCAACGCCGTGCCGTTCTTCATCTACTACTCGATGTTCGGATTCCAGCGCATCGGCGACTTCGTCTGGGCTGCTGGTGACAGCCGCGCACGGGGCTTCCTGGTCGGCGGGACGGCCGGGCGCACCACCCTGGCGGGTGAGGGCCTCCAGCACCAGGACGGGCACTCCCACGTCCTGGCCTACCCCGTGCCGAACCTGCTTGCCTACGACCCGAGCTTCGCCTACGAGATCGCCATCATCGTGCGCGAAGGCCTGAGGCGCATGTACCAGCAACAGGACGACGTCTTCTACTACCTCACCGTCGGCAACGAGAACTACGCGCAACCGGCGGCGCCGGAGCACCTCGAGCGGGAGGCGCTCGAGGAGGGCGTCATCAAGGGGCTGTACCTCTTCCGGCCCGCAAGCCGCAAGCGCAGCAAGCTGCACGCACAGCTCTTCGGGAGCGGCTCGATCATGAACGAGGCGCTCGAGGCGCAACGCATGCTGGAGAGCGACTACAAGGTCGCCACGGACGTCTGGAGCGTGACCTCGTACAAGGCTCTGCACGTCGACGCGCTCGAGGTCGATCGTTTCAACCGTCTGCATCCCGATGAGGAGCCGCGCGTTCCGTTCGTCCGGCAGCAGCTCGAGGATGCCAAGGGCGTCTTCGTGGCTGCGTCCGACTACATGAAGATCCTTCCGGACGCGCTCGCACGACACCTGCCCAGGCCGATGGTCTCGCTCGGTACGGACGGCTTCGGTCGCAGCGAGGCGCGTGACGAGCTACGGGACTTCTTCGAAGTGGATGCCCGGCATATCGTCCTGGCCACGTTGCAGGCCCTCGCCCGCGAAGGCGAGCTCGAGCCCTCGGTGGTCGCCAAGGCGCGCGCCGACCTGGGCATCGATCCGGACAAGCCGAACCCCTACGTCGACTGAGGATCTGGAAAGGAAGCGCGCGTGGCAACCGAAGTCAAACTACCCGAGGTGGGAGAAGGCATCGAGTCCGGCACCGTCGTCGGGGTGCTGGTCAAGGTGGGTGACCAGGTCACGCTGGACCAGCCGTTGATCGAGCTCGAGACCGACAAGGCCGTGGTGGAAGTGCCGTCGTCGGCCGAGGGCGTGGTGCAGGCCATCAACGTCAAGGAGAACGAAGAGGCCAAGGTCGGGCAGGTCATCGTCACGCTGGACGCCGCCGGCGCGGCCCGACCGGCGGCGAAGACGGAGCCCGCCGCCGAGAAGCCCGTTGAGCCCGAGGCGGCGGAGGCTGCCGGCGAGGCGGGGACCGCCAGCGAGGCTCCCGAGCCGAAGCAGCCGGCCAGCCGGCCGCAGCGGCCGCCCGTGGCCGATGCTCCTCGCGGAGACGGTGGCGGCCTCGTGCCGGCGGCGCCATCGGTGCGGCGGCTGGCCCGCGAGCTCGGCGTCGACATCCGTCAGGTACAGGGCAGCGGCATCCTAGGGCGCGTCTCGGCGGGCGACGTCCGCACCGCGGCCGAAGGCGTTCCCACAACGCCGGCAGCGGCCGCCGCGCCCGTGCCCTTGCCCGACTTCAGCCGCTGGGGCGAGGTCGAGCGCAAGACCATGAACGGTGTGCGCAAGGCCACGGTTCGGACCATGGCGAACGCGTGGACGACGGTCCCCATGGTCACGCAGTTCGACAAGGCGGATATCACCGAGTTCGAGCGGCTGCGTCAGCGCTACAAGCCCCAGGCCGAAGCGATCGGTGCGAAGCTCACGCCCACGGCCATGCTCCTCAAGGTGGTGGCCGCCGCCCTCAAGCGCTTCCCGGACTTCAACGCCAGCCTCGACATCGCGAACCAGGAGATCGTCTACAAGCGCTACGTCAACGTGGGCGTCGCGGTGGACACCGAGGCGGGCCTGCTGGTGCCGGTCATCAAGGACGCCGATCGGAAGAACGTGCTGGAGCTGGCCAAGGAACTGGGCGATCTCGCCGAGAAGGCGCGCAACCGGAAGCTTTCGCCCGACGACATGCAAGGCGGTAACTTCAGCGTCTCCAATCTGGGCGGCATCGGGGGCACCGGATTCACGCCCATCGTGAACCCGCCGGAGGTCGCCATTCTGGGCGTGTCCCGGTCCGGCCACGAGCCCGTCTACAACGCAGAGACGGGGCAGTTCGACGCGCGGCTGATGATGCCGCTCTCGGTGACCTACGACCACCGGCTCATCGACGGGGCTGCCGCCGCGCGGTTCCTGCGCTGGATCTGTACCGCCATCGAGGAGCCGTTCCTGATGGCCCTGGAGGGTTGAGCCCGGAGCCCCTTCGCTCCTTACGGTCGCAGGCGGCCTCGGATCGCGCCGAGTGCCGTCTGCGGCGCGAAAAGTTCAACGGACTCTCATCACACCGCGTGGTACGATGGCGCGGTATGTCGGCTGTGATGGGTGCTCCGCAGGCCGTGCGTGCGAGCGCCGATGGACCTGAGCTCCGGGCGCTGGGCCTCACCAAACGCTACGGCGGCCGCAAGGTCGTCGATGGTGTCGACATCCGTCTCCAACGCGGCGAGATCGTGGCGTTGCTGGGTCCGAACGGAGCCGGCAAGACGACGAGCTTCTACATGATGGTCGGGTTCGTGCGACCCAACGCGGGCACCATCCGCTTGGGCGAGCACGACGTGACGCACTGGCCGATGCATCGGCGCGCCCGGCAGGGGCTGGGCTACCTGGCGCAGGAACCGAGCGCCTTCCGGAAGCTGAGCGTCGAGGACAACCTGCTCGCCATCCTCGAGTTCCAGGGGCTGAGCCGGGCCGAGCAGGAGCGCCGAGCCCGTGAGCTCATGGACGAGTTCCACCTGCGGCCCCTGGCCCGAAGGCGAGCCAACACGCTGTCCGGGGGCGAGCGGCGCCGCTTGGAGATCGCTCGCAGCCTCACCATCGAGCCCGATTTCATCCTGCTCGACGAGCCCTTCACGGGAGTCGATCCAAAGTCGATCCGCGAGATCCAGGTGTTGATCGCGGAGCTCCGCGAACGGCGCGGGCTGGGCGTGCTGCTCACCGATCACAGCGTACGGGAGACGCTGGCCATCGCCGACCGCGTGTACCTGATGTTCGACGGCCGGGTGCGCTTCGACGGCACGCCACAGGACTTCGCGAACGATGCCGACGTGCGCACCTACTATCTCGGAACCGACTTCCAGATCTGAGGCCCGGGTGACGATGCTGCTTCGTTCGCACGGCATCGGCCGCCCCCGGAGCGAGTGAATGGTCTACCTGCTGGGCCTCGTGCTGTTGCTGGCTGCTCTGGCCGGCATCATCGCCTTCCTGGGCGACCGGCTGGGGACCTTCGTCGGGCGGCGCCGGCTCAGCCTGTTCGGTGCCCGACCGCGACGGACCGGACAGATCGTCGGTGTCGTCGTCGGGATCGTGATCATGCTGACGACGCTCGCGGTGCTGTCGCTCGCGTTCCAGAACGCGACGCAGACGCTGGTGAACGCGCAGCGCACCGCCGACGAGCTGCAGGGCTTGCGCGCTCAGGAGAAGGTGCAACAGGACAAGGTCAACGAGCTCAACCATCAGCTCACGAGCTTGAAGGACGAGCTCGCCCAAGCCCAGCAGACCATCCAGGACGCCCAGACACAGCGTGACGCGGCCCTGCAGGAGCTGGACCAGGCACGCCAGGAGCGCGACAAGCTGCAGGCGCAGCGCACCCAGCTCCAGGACCAGGTCGATCAGCTGACCAAGCAGGTCGGCGACGTCAACGCGCAGCTCCAGCAGGCGCAGGCCAAGCTCCAGAGCGCCCAGTCCGATCTGCAGGGGGCGCAGCTCGCGCAGGCGGAGGCGGTCAAGGCGCGCGACCAGGCCCAGTCCGACGCGGCGCAGGCGAAACAGGACGCGCAGCGCCTGCAGACGGAGGTCGCATCCGCGCGGAAGCAGCTCGACGACGCGAACCAGCACCTCGATACCCTGCAGGGGAAACTGTCGGACACCGAGAAGCGGCTGGCGACGGCCGACAGTCAGCTCCAGGCAGCCCAGGCCGGCCTCAAGAAGGCGCAGGACGCGCAGGTGCAGGCCGCGGCCGCGCGCGACCAGGCGCTGAAGCAACGCGATCAGGCGCAGCAACAGGCCACTGCACTGCAGCAACAGACCAAGCAGCTCACCTCACAGGTCGGTCAGCTCCAGAGCGAGGTTTCGGATCTGCAGCAGCAGCAGATGCAGCTCCAGGCGCAAGCCGCTACGCTGAAGCAGCAGAACGCGGGTCTGCAGACGCAGAACCAGAATCTGTCGCAGGAGAACACCCGCTTCGTGCAGCAGAACCAGCTCCTGAGCGAGCAGAAGGACCAGCTCCAGCAGCAGATCGAGCAGCAGAACCAGAAGGTGCAGGACCTGCAGG
>CAZIBD010000088.1:0-6187 GCA_964536935.1 uncultured bacterium
GCTGGAACTCGAGGATGTTGCGCACGTCGGCGCCACGGAACGCGTAGATGCTCTGGTCGGGGTCGCCCACCACCATCAGGTTGCGGTAGGTGTCGGCGAGCAGGTGGGTGAGGCGGTATTGCGCCTGGTTGGTGTCCTGGTACTCGTCGACGTGGATGAACACCGCCCGCTGCTGCACACGCTCGAGCACGTCCGGATGCGCCTCGAACAGGTCGACGGTGCGTCCCAGGATGTCGTTGAAGTCCACGGCGTTGGCGCGCTCGAGGCGGGACTGGTAGCGCTCGTACACCTCCACCACGTGCTCGAGCGGCACCCCTGCGATGATGCGACCGAACGCCTGCTCGCCATTCTCCGCCAGCTCCGCCGGCGACCACAGGTGCGACTTGGCGCGGTCGATGATGCCGCGCAGCGCTCGCGGGTTGGCATCCTTGAGCCCCGGCACCTGCTGCAGCAGGTCCTTGAGGAGATCGAGCTGGTCGGAGTCGTCGTAGATGGCGAACCCAGGCCGCAGCCCGATGCGCTCGCCGTAGCTGCGAAGCACGCGCAGGCAGGCGGCGTGGAAGGTCGCTACCCACAGGTCGCGCGCGGGCTCGCCGATGAGATCCTGGACGCGCTCCTTCAGCTCGCCGGCCGCCTTGTTGGTGAAGGTGACGGCGAGGATCTGTTGCGGATAGACGCCGTGCTCGGCCATGAGGTAGGCGATGCGGTGCACCACCGTCCGGGTCTTGCCCGAGCCCGCTCCCGCCAGGACCAGGGCGGGGCCCTGGTAGTGGCGTACGGCGGCGCGTTGTTCGTCGTTCAGGGGTGCGAGCAGCTCGTGTTCCGGCACAACGTGACATCTTACCGCGGGCTTCCCGGACGCCCGGACACGCGAGCGAAGCGCGTCGCGGGCGGTAGGCTGAGGCCGTGATCCGGGCGCTCTGCTTCGACCTCGACGGTACCCTGGGTGGCTACGCCGGCGACTTCCGGTCCTTCCTGGCGCTCCTGCGGCACGAGCTCCTGCTCCACAGCTGTGAGCTGGACCGGTTCGCAGAGATCGTCCAGGACGAGCTCTCGCGTGATGGGCCGCTGACCCTCGAGCGTGCGCTGCGCCGGACGATGGCGAGGCTGGAGGAGCGACCGCCCGGTGACCTCTCCGAGATGACCCGTGCGGCCCTGCGCGCCTACGCCGAGGACGTGCGCCCCGCGCCCGGCGCCGGGCGCCTGCTGGAGCGCCTGCAGCGCCGCGGCGTCCCGATGGCCCTGGTCAGCAACGGTCCGGTCGACCTGCAGCGGACCGTGCTCGCGAGCCTGGGGTTCGAGGCCTACTTCAAGAGCGTGCTCGTGTCCGGCGATCCGGACGTCGCCGCGCGCAAGCCCGCCGCGCGCATCTTCTCGCTGGCCTGCACGGGGCTGGAGACGTTGCCGAGCGAGACCGTCATGATCGGCGACTCCGCGGCCGCCGACGTCGGGGGCGCGCTCGGCTACGGCATGCACGCCATCCTGCTCGGCTCCGCGGCCGAGGGGGAGCGGCTGGGTGTGCCCGCGGCCGCCGACGTCGACGCACTCGAAGCCCTGCTCGAGGAGCGCCTTCCGTCCTGAGTGCGGGCCGGGGCCGGAACGTCACCTGGGGCGCCGTCGGACACGCCGGTTCCGCGCCTCCGGTGCCGTAGACTAAGGTCATGAACGAGAAGGACCGCGCATTCTACCAGGCGTGGGCGACCCTGCTGCAATGGATGCGGGACTACGCCGCCGAACACGAGGCTGCCGGCTTCGAGAAGGAAGCCGACTTCGCAGACTACATCTATCGCATGGAGCGCCCCTACGACCTTCCGACCACGGTGATGTCGGCGAGCCTGTCCGACCCGGGGGGCAACCCGGTGCTGCTGGTGAACGCCAGCCCGCGCAAGGCGGTGTTCAAGGAGGTCGTGGTCCACCCGTTCCAGTCCCACACCTACCGCAAGCTCACGCTCGCTCCCGATGGTCAGAGCCTGGCGGAGGGCAAGCGCGTGTTCACCAAGGAACGGCTCTACCGGCTGGCGGACGAGCTCTTCGGGGTCGGGGAAGAGGCGCCGGCCTGACCGTCACGCCGGGCTGAGGTCCCCTCCGCGCGAGAGACGGACCGAGGGGATCCCCGAGGTCACGCGGTCCCGTGCCGTGTCAGGCGCTCGGCGAGCCGCTCGGCCAGGTCGGCCGAGCACAGGAAGCCACGACCCGACAACGCGCCGAAGAAGGTGACGCGGGGCTCCAGCTCGGCGATGAGGGGCCGGGGCGTGGAGGACTGCGCGCGCACGCCGCTCCACAACGACAGTCCCGTCGCGGTGCCGATTCCGGGGAGGACCGCGTCCAGACGTTGCAGCAGGCGCTTGGGCCCCTCGGGATCCGGGACCTCCGGGTCGCGGTGGCTTCCGCCCACGTAGGCGCGGTCTTCGGCGAAGGCGGCGTACACCGAGCCGCCTAGCGGCCGCTGCGGAGGGGCGGCGAGAGCGTTGGTGGCGACCTCGACCACGTCGCCCGCGACGGCGCGCAGCGGCGGCAGGGGAAGCTCGGGTGCGATGTCAGCGCCGACACAGAGCACCACGTGCGCGACCGGGACCGAACCGGCACTGGTGATCACGCGTACGCCGTGGGCCTCGGGCTCGAGCCGCAGCACGCGTACCCCTTCGCGCACCTCGACCCCGAGCGCCCTGGAGGCGTCGGCGAGGCCCGCGAGCAGGGTCCGGGGGCGGAGCCAGCCGCCGTCCTCGGCCAGCAGCGCACCGTGCGGGGCCCGGTAGGGCGGAGGCACCTCGGAGGCCTCGAGCCAACGAACACCCGGAAGGCGGCGCCACGCCCGGGCGCGACGCTCGCTCGGGGCGACGCGCAGCACGCCGCTGCGCGTGGCGCCTGCCTCGAGGCCCTGGGCTTCGAGCCGGGCAACGAGCCGCCAGAAGGCGGCCAGGCCCGCTCGATCGTCGTCGTGTGCGCGGGCGCTGTGACCGCGGTGGGGGTTGAGCAGCGCGGCCGGGCCGGAGGAGGCGCCTTGCGCGCCGACGCGTCCGCGCTCGAACAGCACGACCGGCCGCCCGCGCCGCGCGAGCGCGTAGCCGAGCGAAAGGCCGGCGATTCCGGCCCCCACGACGGCGACGGTCGCGGCAGGCGACGAGCTCACGGCCTGCCGGGTCGCCGCGCGACCAGCATCTCGCGCTTGCCGCCCGGAGGTCCCGGCGCCTTGGACGCCTGGAAGCCGAGGCCTTCGAGGCGGCGGCGTACCGACCCCTTCACCGTGTAGCTGACGAGGGTGCCTCCGGGAGCAAGGGCGCCGAACAGGCGCGCCAGGAAAGCCTCATCCCACAGCTCGGGGTTGACGTCGGGGCTGAACGCGTCGTGGTAGATGGCGTGAACGGCGGGCGGAAGGGCCGCGTCGCGCGCATCGACGAGTAGGAGCTCGAGGCGCGTCGGCCCGAACTCGATGACGTGAGCCCGGACCCCGGCGGGCAGGCGCTCCAGCCGGTCGAGCAGGGTGTCGGCGAGCTCGGGCCGGGCCAGCAACGAGCGGTAGTCGAGAGCGCGCAAGGACGCCACCGGGGGCAGGTCCGCCTCCAACGACACGTACCGGAGCGCGGTGCCCCAGCGCGCCGCCTCGGCCATGGTGACCAGGGCGTTGAGACCGGCGCCGAACCCCACTTCGAGAACCGTGGTGGGCTGCCCCTCGGCGACCCGCCGAGCGACGCCGCCGCCCGTGAGGAAGACGTGGCGGGCCTCGGTCAACGCACCGTAGCGCGAGTGATACGTCTCCCCGTAGCGCTTCGACAGCAGGGTACGGCTGCCGTCCTCGGTGACGCGTACGTCCACGCCTCACTGTAGCCGTGCCGAGGCGCGGGCTGCGCGCGGGTGCGCGGTATAACGAGGGTCGTGGCGGTTGCGGCCGACCTGGAGGGCACCCTGACGACGGGGCAGACGTGGCGCGCCCTGGGAGCCTACCTGGTGGCGCACGATCGTGGAGGCGCCTACCGGCGCACCTTCGCGCGCAACCTCCCGGCGGCGCTCCTGGCGCGACGGGGGCGGGTGTCGATGGAGGCGTTTCGGGAGCGCTGGCTGCTCGAGCTGCTCGGACTCTTCGCGGGCCAGACCGTCGATGCCTTCGCCGAGGTGGCGGCGTGGGCCGTCGAGCACGTGCTGTGGCCCGAGCGGCGACCGGAGGTGGTGGCCGCCCTGCGCGTGCACGAAGCCGCCGGCGAGCGGCTGGTGTTGGCGTCTGGGGCGTTCCAGCCGGTGGTGGAGGCGTTCGCGCGGCACGTAGAGCGCGAGACCGGCTCCACCGCGCTCACCGCCATCGGAACGCCGGTGGAGGTTCGGGACGGGCGCCTGGCCGGCGGGTTCGCCGGGCCCCTCAACGTGGGCGACGCGAAGGCGCGGCGAGTTCACGAGGCGCTGGGGCGGGAGAGGCTCTACGCGGCCTACGGCGACTCGGGCGACGACGTGCCGATGCTGTTGCTCAGCGACCGACCGGTGGCTGTCTACCCCGACGGCGTACTGCGGCGTACTGCGTCGGACCTGGGCTGGTCCGTGTTCGAGCCTTGAGCAGGATGCCGGGTCCGGTTCCGGGAACGGCTAAGCTGGTGAGGCGGGCCCAGGCGCGGGACCGGGATAGGCCGGACGGATGCGACGTGTGTTCACGATGATGTGGAACCAGGTCCACGTGACCGCGGATCAGCTCAAGCACTGGTGGCTGACGCTGTCGCCCGATCCGTCGGCATGGGTGCCGTTCACGTGGGTGCTTGCCGCACTCGTGGCGCTGATCCTGCTGGCGCTGATCGTGCGTCCGCGTCGCCGCCCCTCCGCCCGCCGGCCCGAGCTGCTGATCTCACACGGCGAGCTGCGCTTCGCCGAGGGGGGCGAGGCGGTGCCCTCGTCGCTCCGAGCCCCGGATCGAGGGGCGTTCCTGTTGTCGATGACGGTCAGCAACCTGAGCGCCGTACCGGTCCAGCTTCTGGAGCTGGCGGTGCGAACCAATGCCTCTCCGGCGGCCACCTCGGCGGAGGTTCCGGCGGTCTTGCCCCCCCACGGCGCGGTGGATGTGAGTGCCGAGCTGCGCGAGGCGGGCGGCGACGAAGGCACCCTGGAGCTCTTCGTGTACGTGCCGGACATGCCGCCCAAGGTCTTCCGCGTCCGGGCCAGGTTGCTGTGGGAGCCGTGGAACGCACGCTTCCGAGTGCTGCCGCTCTACCAGAAGGTGGATGCGTTGCGGCGCCTGCCTGCTCGGGGCGAGCCCTTGGCCGGAGCCTCGGATCGCAGCGCCGGGCGGCGCGCGGCGGTGGACCGCCGCGCTTACGAAGCCCGATTCCCCGATGCCGGGCCGGAGCCGGGCGTCCGCTTCGAGCCTCGCCCCGAGTCGGCGCGGCCGAGGCCCGACTTCCGTGGCTGGCCCGAAGCACCGGCCGTGCGGCGCGAGGAGGCTCATGCGCAGGACGACGCTCGCCGTCGCGGTTCATCCCGCTCCGTCGAGCCCGGGGCGTTGTGGCCGCTGCCCCGCACCACCTCTTCGGAGCACGGGCGGAGGCCCGACGACGGAAGCACGGAAGGGAACTGGGGCCACGAAGGCTCCGGTGCGGAGCGCTCGGAAGTGCAGCGTGTGGATCCGGCGCGTGCGGAGCTGGAGCGGCGAGCGGCCGAGCGCAAGGCGGAGCGCGACGCGGCGGAGCGCCAGGCCGCCGAGCGCCTCGAGGCCGAACGGCAACGCCGGATCGAGGCGGTTCGCCGCGAGGCCGAGCGTCGGGCAGCCGAGCAGCGCCGGGCTGCGGAGCGTGTGGAGAGGGAGCGTCTCGAGGACGAGCGGCTCGCGAGGGAGCGCCTGGAGAAGGAACAGGCCGAGAAGGAGCGTGTCGAGAAGGAGCGGCGGGCGAGGGAGCGCCGCGAGGCCGAGCGTCGCGTGGCGGAGCAGCGGGAGAAGGCGCGCCGGGACAAGGAGCGCGCCGAGAGGGAGCGTCGTGCGGCGGAGCAGCTTCGGGACGCGGAGCGTGACGCGGCGGAGCGCGAGAAGATCGAGCGAGAGCGGGTCGAGCGGGAGGCGACGCGTCGGGATGCGGAGCGCGCACTGGCCGAGCGCGAGAAGGCGAAACGGGAAGCGGCCGGGCGCGAGAAGGCGAAGCGAGAAGAAGTGGAGCGCCAGCGGGCGGAGCGCGAGAAGGCGGAGCGCGACGCTGCGGGGGGCGCACAACCGGGGCGC
>CAZIBD010000088.1:6287-11650 GCA_964536935.1 uncultured bacterium
GGCGGAGCGCGAGAAGGCGGAGCGCGACGCTGCGGGGGGCGCACAACCGGGGCGCGAGCGGACCGACCGCGAGAGGACCGAGCGCGAGAGCGCCGATCCGCGGGCGGCCGACCGTGCGCGGGCCGGGACCGACGGGAGCGAAGGGCCGACGTCCGGCGGGGACACCGGTGGGGAGGCCGTCGAGGACGACGCGCCGTCGAAGCGACCGAAGTTGGAGTTCCCCGACGAGTTCTGAGCCGGCGGCTCCTGCGGCGGCTCCAGCAGGGTGGCGAGAGGGTCCAACGGTATATTGGGCAGCCTGGAGGTCAGCATGAAGATCGAGCGTGTCGAGCTCCGCGAGCTGTCCGTACGCCTCAAGTTCCGGTTCGAGACGAGCTTCGGCGTCGAGCAGGACCTGCGGAAGCTCATCCTGATCGCGCACGCCGACGGGCTCGAAGGCTACGGCGAGGTGACCGCGGGCAACGGACCGGGCTATAGCTACGAGACCGTCGACACGGCCTGGCAGGCCCTGGAGCGCTACATCGTGCCGCGTGTCGTGGGTCGGCCGTTCGACACGCCGGCCGAGCTGCTGGCCGCCGTCGCACCCATCCGCGGGCACAACATGGCCGTGGCCGCACTCGAGACGGCGTTCTGGGACCTTCAGGCCAAGGCTGCCGGCCTTCCGCTCTGGACGTTGCTGGGCGGCGTCGCGCGGCCGATCGGTGTAGGCGCCTCGATCGGCATCCAGGGAAGCGTGGCTGCCACGGTCGAGCAGGCCGAGCGCCACGCGGCGCTGGGGTACAAGCGCCTGAAGTTCAAGATCAAGCCGGGGTGGGACGTGGCGCCGCTTCGCGCCGTGCGCGAGGCGTTGCCCGGGATGGCCCTCAGCGTCGACGCCAACAGCGCCTACCGGCTGACCGACGCCCGCGTCTTCCGGGAGCTCGACGAGCTCGACCTCGACTACATCGAGCAACCCCTGTCGCACGACGACCTCGCCGACCACGCCAGACTCCAGGCCATGCTGGCGACGCCGCTGTGCCTGGACGAGTCGGTGCACTCGCCGCAGGATGCCCGCAAGGCGCTCGCGGCCGAGGCCGGCCGCGTCATCAACGTCAAGCTCGGGCGCGTCCGAGGGCACCTCGGCGCTCGCCGCGTCGCCGACGTGGCGCTGGCGTTCGGTGCACCGGTCTGGTGTGGCGGGATGCTGGAGCTCGGGATCGGCCGCGCGCACAACCTCCACATGACCAGCCACGAGGCCTTCACGCTGCCGGGTGACACCGCCAGCGCCAGCCGGTACTGGGACGAGGACATCGTCGACCCGTGGCTCGAGGCCGAGGCGGGCGTGCAGCAGCTGCCTGAAGGACCGGGACTGGGCGTCACGCTCAAGACCGACCTCGTCGAGCGGCTGACGTTGCGCCGCAGCGCACTCGGCCCAGGCGCCGCAGCCGGTTGACGGCGGCGCTCCTCCAGGGTGTGGTGCTGGGGTTGTCGGCGGCCATGCTGCCGGGGCCGTTCCAGGCCTATGCGGTCGCGGAAGCGGCGCGCCGCGGATGGCGGAGAACCCTGCCGGTGGCGCTGGCGCCGCTGCTTTCCGACGTGCCGGTCCTGTTGCTGATCTTCCTGGTGGTGAGCCGCCTTCCGGATGCCGTGCTGCAGGGGTTGCGCCTGGCGGGCGCGCTGTTCATCGCGTACCTGGCCTACGGGGCGCTTCGTTCGTTGCTCGCCGGCACCTCGGTGCCGAACACGGGCTACGGCGGCGTGCTGAAGGGCGCCGTGATGAACCTGCTCAACCCCAATCCGTGGCTGTTCTGGGGGCTGGTCGGCGCGCCCATCGTGGTCGCCTCCTGGTCGGACGCCCCGGCGCACGCAGTGGGATTCGTGGCGGCCTTCTACGGCGTGATGGTGGCCGCGACCGGTGCCCTGATCGTGGTGTTCGGATCGGCCGCCGCCCTCGGCCCGCGCCTCCGGAGAGTGCTGCTCGGGGTATCGGTCATGGCCTTGCTGCTGTTCGCGGCCGTCCAGCTGGTCGTCGGGATGAGCCGGTTGCTGCCCTGAAAGGCGCACGAGCACCGCTGCCTGCCTTACCGAACGGAAGCGCCTTCGACCCTAGCATGGGCGCATGGAGCCAACCATGCAGGGGAAGGTGGCGGTCGTCACCGGCGCGAGCTCGGGGATCGGGCGGGAGATGGCGCGCGGGCTCGCCGAGCGGGGAGCCAGCGTGCTGGTGGTCTCGCGGGTGGACGGGGCAGGTGCCCCCGTCGTCGACGAGCTGCGCGCGACCACCGGCAACGACGCGATCGAGTTCGTACCGGCCGACCTGTCGTCGATGGCGCAGGTGCGCGACGTCGCCGAGCGCGTGCGCGGCCGCGCGGACCGGATCGACCTGCTCCTGAACAACGCCGGCGCCTACTTCGCGCGTCGTGAGAGCACCATCGACGGCTTCGAGCTCACCTTTGCGCTCAACCACCTGGCGCCGTTCCTGCTGACCCACCTTCTGGTCGAGCCCCTTCTACGGTCGGGCAACGGCCGCGTGGTGACCACCGCGTCCGAAGCGGCGCGAGCGGCGCGGTTGCACCTGGACGATCCGATGCTCCAGAGCGGCTACAGCGGTTGGGTGGCCTACGGCCAGTCCAAGCTCGCCAACCTGGCCTTCACGACAGCGCTCGCGAGGCGGCTGCAGGGCATGCCCGTCACCGCCAACGCCTTCCACCCGGGATTCGTGGACACGGGGTTCGGCCACGGGCCGACCCTGATGAACCGGATGCTGGTCGTTGCCGCCCGCCTCTTCGCACGCACCCCCGAGAAGGGAGCCGAGACCGGCCTGTACCTGGCCGTCTCGCCGGACGTGGCGGACGTCTCGGGCGCCTACTATGCGGACCGGAAGCCGATCACGGCCAAGGCGCCGGCACGCGATGTCGCGACGACCGAGCGGTTGTGGGAGCTCAGCGAGGAGCTGGTGGGGTTGACCGAAGAGGAGAAGCGGCCGCTCGAACGCGCGGCAACGGCTGTCTGAGCCGGCCCCAGCGTCACGCGGCAGCGTCGAGCGGACGCCGGCAGCGCACGCACGAGGCCTGGTCGGGCACGCGCGCGCCGCAATGGGGGCAGATGCGGCTGCCGCGGACCACGGCGCGGACCCCCAGTGCGCTGAGCTCGCCCGCGATCAGCACCGCGTCTTCCTCGGTCACGTCTTGAATGGTGAGCTCGACGTCGCCCGCGCAGGCGTCGACCAGGAACGTGCCGTGCCGGTACGGCTGCGACGCGATGCCCCGGTTCCCGCGCGCGACGGCGTGCTGGACCTCACGGAAGAAGCGCACCAGAGCGGACTCGCTCACGGCTTCAGGGTAGCAAATGCCACGACATCGGCCGGGTCCCACCGCACGTAGACTCGGGCATGACGCCAGGTTCCCAACGACCCGAGATACCCGCTCCCCGCCGCATGGACGCCCTCATCGGGAACACGCCTGTCGTCAAACTGCAGCGTGTGGTCGAGCCGGAGATGGCCGAGGTCTGGGTCAAGCTGGAGGGTGCCAACCCGGCCGGTAGCATCAAGGACCGCACGGCGCTGGGCCTCATCGAGGACGCGGAGGAGCGCGCCATGCTCACGCCGGGCTCCGGGCAGCTCATCGTCGAGCCCACCAGCGGCAACACCGGCATCGGTCTGGCCTTCCTGGCGGCGGTCCGCGGGTACCGTTGCATCATCGTGCTCCCCGACAGCATGAGCCAGGAACGGGTGAAGACGTTGCGCGCCTACGGTGCGGAGCTGGAGTTCACCCCGGGCGCGATGCGCATGCAGGGAGCCATCCCCCGCGCGCGTGAGATCGTCGAGGAGACGGGCGCATTCATGCCCGACCAGTTCGAGAACCCCGCCAACCCGCGCATCCACTACCGGGTCACCGGCCCCGAGCTGTGGCGCCAGATGCAGGGACGCGTCGACGCCTTCGTGTGGGGGAGCGGCACCGGGGGTTCCATCTCGGGCATCGGCCGGTACTTCAAGGAGCAGAAGCCCAGCCTGCGGCTGGTGGGGGTCGAGCCGGCTCGGAGCGCTGTCATCAACGGCTTCGACCGCGGCCCGCACAAGTTCCAGGGGATGGGACCGGGGTTCCTGCCCGGCAACCTCGACCTGGCCTTGCTCGACGAATGCCGGATGGTCTTCGAGGAGGAGGCGTTCCCGCTGGCCCGGCGGCTGGCACGTGAGGAGGGCGTGTTCGTCGGCATGTCCTCGGGTGCGGCGGTCGCCGCCGCCCTGCAGGTGGCGCGCGAGCTGGGGCCCGGGAAGGTCGTGCTCACGCTGGCCGCGGACTCGGCCGCCCGGTACATGAGCACCGAGCTGTTCGACGTGCCAAGTTCCGGGGGCTGAACGAGGGCATGGGCCCGGGCGGGCCGCTCAGAACAGCGGGTCGCTGGAGGGTAGCTCGAGCGCCTCGGCGATGCGTTCGAGGCGGAAGCGCAGCACCCCGCGCTCCTCGCTCGCCCCGGTAATGAGGTGGCCGTCGAAGTCGAGCACCTCGATCACGAAGGGGACGGCGCCGTAGAGCAGCCGGACCCGTCCGCGTCGGCGGGCCGCCCGCTGGAACAGCGCCACGAGCTCGTTGGCGTCGGACACGGCGCGGACCGGGCTCAGCTCGCCACGGCCGATCCGAGATCGAGCAGGGTGAGCAGCTTGCCGTGCAGGTGCCCGTTGCTCGCCACCAGCGTGGGCTCTCCGAGGTGATAGGGGCTGCCGTCGGCGGCGGTGACCGTCCCGCCCGCTTCCTGCACGAGGAGGTTGCCGGCCGCCACGTCCCAGGCGTTGAGGCCGATCTCCCAGAAGCCGTCGAGGCGCCCTGCGGCGACCGAGCAGAGGTCGAGCGCCGCGGCTCCGGGACGGCGGATCGACTGCACCTTCGTCATCATGCGGGCGAAGACCTCGAGGTTGCGATGGATGGTGTCGTCGACGTAGGCGAAGCCGGTGGCGAGCAGTGCGCGCTTGGGCGCCGTCTCCTCGCTCACGTGGAGGGGGCGACCGTTGAGGGTGGCGCCGCCGCCCGCCACGGCACTGAACAGCTCGTCGTTGAGCCCGTCGTACACGACCCCGACCTCGACCCGACCGTCGATCTCGAGCGCGATCGACACGCAGAAGAAGGGGAACCCGTGGGCGTAGTTGACGGTTCCGTCGAGCGGGTCGACGATCCAGCGGAAGCGGCCTCGGCCCTCCTGGCCCTGCTCCTCGCCCAGGACGACGTGGTCGGGGTAGGCCCCCAGCAGCACCTCGCGGATGCGCGTCTCGCACAGGCGATCGACCTGCGTCACGATGTCGACCGCGCTGGACTTGACGTCCACGTCCAGATCGCCGTCGAGATGGGCGAGCTGGATCCGCGCGGCCTCGCGCGCTGCGCCGATGGCCG
>CAZIBD010000089.1:0-11536 GCA_964536935.1 uncultured bacterium
CTGACCGTGACCGTGGCCACGCCGCTGGCGTAGTTGGTGGGCTGGCCGGAGGTGACGATCGTCCACAGGGTGTTCACGTCGCTCGACGAGAGCGCAAGGGCGATCAGCGCGCTGCCGAAGTCGGGCCCCTGCGTCACCGAGTACGTGCACTCGGTTGCCGTGCAGCTCGTCTTCGTGAAGTGGAGCAAGGACGTGCCCTTGTGGTCATAGGGCGGCGTGAGCGTGAAGCTCGGCGTGCCGCCTGCCGTGGGACCGTCGTTGACGGTGAGATTGAGCGTCACCTCCGTGACGTCGAAGCTCGCAGGAAGGCTCCCCGCCGAGCTCGTGGTGATCGTCGCCGTCGCGGCCACGTTGATGTCCGCGTCGAAGCCGTTCGGCTTCACGCCGCTCGGGATCTTGCTGGCGTCGATGTCGGAGAACGTGCCGTGGAAGGCCCCGCCGAACGTCGTAGCGGTCGCCTGCGGCGCCAACCCCGCCGTGGGGGGCGGTGACGTCATGGTCACCTGCGTGCCGTTGATGCCGAGCGGGTTCGCCACGGTCTGATTGGGCACCAGGCTGTTCACGAGCCCGCAGGCACTCAGCACCAGCGCCAGGCCTCCAACGACGAGTGCGATGCGAAAGATCCTCACGATGGGTTCCTCCTCGTTAGGGTGAGCTTGCTGTCAACGTCAGTGTCGACGCCCAAGCCTAACAGCGTCGGCGCATGCCGGGTAGGACGCACACCCAGACGTCGTGGGCACCGACCTCGCCGATCCGCCGTCGGCGACGGGCCAGACGCTAGCCTCGAGGCCCATGCTCGCTCGCGCCCTCTCCGCCACCGTCGTCGGCGTCGACGCGATCGAGGTGCGGGTCGAGGTGTTCGTGAGCGGGGGGCTGCCCTCGTTCACGGTGGTCGGGCTGCCGGGCGCAGCGGTGCAGGAGTCGCGCGAGCGCGTGCGTGCGGCGCTCAAGCACCTCGGGGCCGCCCTGCCCCCCAGCCGCATCACGGTGAACCTCGCCCCCGCAGACGTGCGCAAGGAGGGGCCGGCGTTCGACCTTCCGATCGCCCTGGCGCTGCTCGCCGCCGAGCGGCGCGTGCCCGCCGGCGCGCTCGAGAGGGTGCTGGCGTTCGGCGAGCTGGCTCTGGACGGAACGCTGCGGCCTGTCCGCGGCGCTATCAACATCGGCCTGCTGGCGGCCTCGCGGGGGCCGTCCACCGTGCTGGTCCCGCCGCTCAACGCGCCCGAGGTGGCGGCCGTCGCCGGCCTGACGGTCCTCGGCCCTCGTTCCCTCGCCGAGGCCGCCGACCAGCTGCGCGGCCGGGTCCGGCTCACGCCGTGTGCCGCCGGTCCGGCTGCGCCAGCCCCGGCTCGCCCCGACCTGGCGGACGTCCGCGGGCAGGCCGCCGGTCGGCGGGCCGTCGAGGTAGCGGCGGCAGGGGGGCACAACCTTCTCCTCACCGGCCCGCCAGGCGCGGGCAAGACCATGCTGGCTCGCCGCCTCCCGGGCCTGCTGCCCCCCTTGCGGGAAGCGGAGGCGATCGAGGTCACCCGCATTCACTCCACCGCCGGCCTCCTCGCCGGACACGGCCTCGTTCGTCATCCGCCGTTCCGCAGCCCGCACCACAGCAGCTCCCAGGGAGGCGTCGTCGGCGGCGGCTCGCCACCGCGCCCCGGCGAGGCGAGCCTGGCGCACCACGGGGTGCTCTTCCTCGACGAGCTGCCGGAGTTCGACCGTCGCACGTTGGAGGCCCTGCGCCAGCCGGTCGAGGAGGGGCGCATCACCATCTCGCGTGCGAAAGGCACCATCACCTTTCCCGCGCGCTTCCTGCTCGTCGGCGCCCGCAACCCCTGCGCCTGCGGCTACGACGGCGATCCCCAGGAGCCCTGCGTGTGCTCGCCCGGCGAGCGCCAACGCTACCGGCGCCGCATCTCGGGGCCGCTGCTCGACCGCTTCGACCTCCGGGTGCGGCTGCCCCGCCTCACCCCGGCCGAGGTGCTGGCGCGTGCGCCGGGCGAGCCGTCGGCCGTCGTCGCCGCCAGGGTGCTCGACGCCCGCGCAGGGATGCTCGAGCGTCAAGGGTCGCTCAATGCCGCCTTGACCGGCGCCGAGCTCCGGGAGACCGCGCGGCTGACGCCGGGCAGCCGTCGCCTGGCCCGCGACCTGGTCGCCCGGCTGCGATTGACCGGGCGAGGCTACGAGCGCGTGCTCAGGGTCGCCCGCACGCTCGCCGACCTGGCCGGCGACGCAGCGGTGGGCGAGCCCCACCTTGCCGAGGCTGCCGCCTACCGCGACGGTTGAGCGTCTTGAACCGCGTAGAGGCCGCCGGGAACGTTCTCCCCGACCGATGCCCGGCCCATCGTGGAGGCGTCGGTCTCCGGGAGTCCCACCTGCCGGCGGCCGCCCTGTATCATGCGTGCGGCACTCCCGCCGCCCGGAAGGGCGCGGGAACGCGCCAGATCATCGCCCCGCCCGCGCCACGGCCCGCCGTCGAGCGCGGAACGCCGGGCCGCTCGATGAAGGTCCTATGGCTGAACCGAACCCCACACCCCCCACCATGCAGCTGGTTGCGATCGCTACCGGGCTGGCTCTGGTGACCTACCTCGAGTCGGCCCTCGTGGAGTACCCGCTGCACGCCCTCGGCGCGCTCGGCACGATGACGGCCCTGATGGTGCTGCTGGCCGCCCAGCTGCTGCTCGCCCTGCTGCTCTACCGCCGTATCCGGCGCAGCGAGGACGCCTATTCGGTGTTCTTCCAGCGCGCCACGCTGGTCGCCCTCGCCACCTTCGTGGCCTTGACCGCCGTCTTCCTGGTGCCGCACGGCGTCGCGCTGGTCTCGCACGAGCTGAACAGCGCCGTTGCGATCGCCTCGCCCGGAGCCGCAGGATGATCCGTGCCATCGCGTTCGACTGGGGCGGAGTGTTCACCGAGGGCACCTTCGACAGCAGTGCCGTGAAGGCGCTCGCTGCCCTGTACGACGTCCCGGTGGAGAACGTCGAGCCTCCCTACCTCGATCTGATGGCGACGTTCGAGGACGGCGCGTTCGACCTGGGCGGGTTCTACCGGCGGTTTACGGATCGCACCGGCCTCACGACCGACGAAACCGCCTTCCGGCGCACCTTCCTGGGGGCCATTCGCTGGCGGCCTGCGATGCTGGCGCTGCTCGCGTCGATCCCCGACGTCTACACGGTGGGGGTGCTGTCCAACAACGTCCCGGCGCTGTGTGACGTGGTCCGCGACGACCCCCGCATGCAGCGCGTGGAGCGCTTCGTGTTCTCCAACGAGATCGGCGTGCGCAAGCCCCGCCCGGAGGCGTTCGCCGCCCTCACCGAGGCGCTGGGCCTCCCGCCCCGGGAGACCGTCTTCATCGACGACAGCGCCCGCAACATCGCAGCCTGCGAGGAGCTGGGCTTCACCGGCCTGCTGGTCGACACCGTGGACGCCTTCGCCGAGCGCTGGCAACGCACCCTGCCCGGGCTGCCGCTACCCGCCGGCTTCGCGTGACCGAGGAGCGGGGGGACGATCGCCAGGCCGTCCGTCTGCTCCAGGGCTACGTGTGGCACCCGCGCGAGCTCGACATCGACCTGGCCGAATACCTGCCGGCGACGGTGGGCCGTGACGTGCATGTGCTCCTCGATCCCATCCCTGCAGCTCCCTTCGCCTTCTTCGACGACGGCACCCTGAGCGCAACGCAGCAGTTCTACCAGCTCACCGTCCTGACCTTCCGGGAGGACGACGAGAACGACGTCTCCGGGCTGGTGCCGTGGGTAGCCGAGACGCTGCAGCAGCGGCTCGACCAGACACCGTCGGACGTCGGCTGGCAGGTGTTCGAGGACATGCGCGAGATCGGCTGAGCCACCGGCCGAGCGCACTGCTATGCTCCGTAGCAGCGTGACTCGTGCCTGGCGCGTCTTCGCCGTCTTCGCGGCCGCCCACTTCCTGTCCTACTTCTTCCGGTCGGCCAACGCCGTCATCGCCGGCGACCTCACCGCTTCGATGGGCCTCGACCCGGCCCAGCTCGGCTTGATGAGCAGCCTGTTCTTCGGCGTCTTCGCGCTGGCGCAGCTCCCCTTCGGCAGCGCCCTCGATCGCTACGGCGCGCGCGCCACCACCAGCGCTCTGATGCTCGCCGGGGTGGCGGGAGCGTTCGTGTTCGCTGCCGCCCCCACCGTAACTTGGCTGGCCGTGGGGCGCGCGTTGCTGGGGCTCGGCACCGCCGGCATCCTGATGGGAGGCCTCAAGGCGCTCTCTGTGCTCCATCCGCCGCGGCGCTTCGCCGCCGTCGCGGGCATGCTCACGGCGGCCGGCTCGTCCGGCGCGCTGGTGGCCACGGCCCCCCTGGCGCTGCTGAACCGCGCCGTCGGCTGGCGTGTCATCTTCGCGGGTGGGGGCGCGGTGATGCTGATCAGCGCGCTCGCCATCGCGCTGGCGGGCGGGGCGCCGCGCCGGCCCGAGCCCGGTTCCGGCGGCGCGCCCGGCGGCTTCGCAGACATTTTCACGAGCGGCACCTTCTGGCGCCTGGCCTTCCTGGGCTTCGCCGTGATGGGCACGACCTTCGCCTACCAGAGCCTGTGGGCAGGACCGTACCTGACGGACGCGGCCGGCCTCTCCCCGGTCGTGGCGGGGAACGTGCTGCTCTGGCTCGGCGTCGGGCTCGTGCTCGGCTTCTTCCTCTCGGGCTGGCTCGCGCAGCGCTTCGGGCTGCGGCGTGTCCTCACAGTGGCGACGCTGATCCTGGTGACGACGCTGGCCACGCTGGGCCTCGCCGCGGGCAGGCCGGCCTCCCCCGCCGCGCTCGGAGCCCTTCTCTTCCTCCTGGCGGTCAGCGGCTCGTTCGCGCTGCTGCTATACGCCCAGGCCAACACGTTGTTCCCGCCGCAGCTCACCGGCCGCGTGGTGAGCGCCATCAACCTCTTCATGTTCCTGGGCGGCTTCGTTCTGCAATGGGGCATCGGCGCAGTGGTCCAGGCGCTCGCGACGGCGTCGGGCGGCACGCCAGGCAAAGGGACGCCCGCCGGCGCCTACGGCACCGTACTGCTGCTGAGCGCCGGCCTGTGCGCCGTGGCGCTGCTCGTCTACCTGCCGACGCTCCGACGACCGCGACCGCCCGTCACGTGAGCGCCGGGCCAGACGCGCTCAGGCCTGGGCCGGCGAAGGAACCCCGTCGACGAGGTGCAGGTCGCGCTGCGGGAAGGGGATCGAGATGCCGTCCCGGTCGAAGCGCTCCTTCACGGCACGCGTCAGGTCGAGCTTGGTGGCGTAGAAGTCTCCGGCCTTCGTCCAGTAGCGCAGCAGCAGGTTCACCGAGCTGTCGCCCAGCGATTCCACCGCCACCAGCGGCGCGGGGTCCTGCAGGGCGCGCGCTTCCCCTTCGACCAGCTCCTTGAGCACGCCCATCGCGGCTCCGATATCGTCGCCGTAGCCGATCCCCACGATGAGATCGTTGCGTCGCGTGCCCGCCTGGGAGAAGTTGCTGATCTGCTTGCCCCAGACGCTGCTGTTGGGCACGAACTGGGGCACGCCATCGAAGCTCGTGAGGCGCGTGACGAACAGGCCCATGTCGTCCACGACGCCGGCGGTGCCGGCGATATCGACGGCATCCCCGACCCGGAATGGCCGCAGCGCCAGGAGCAGCACGCCCGCAGCAACGTTCGACAGCGCGCCTTGCAGCGCGAGGCCGACGGCCAGGCCTGCGGCCCCGAGAAGGGCGACGAGGCTCGTGGTCTGAACGCCGAAGCGACCCAGCACCGCGATGACGGTGAACGCCAGCACCGTCCATCGCGCCAGGCGCCCCAGCAAGGTCACGACGGTGCGATCCAGGCGCCCGTTGCGGTCGGCGACGCGCCTGACGATCGCGGCGGCCCAACCCGCCAGGATCGATCCGATGATGAGGATGACGATGGCCGCGACGAGGTCGAGACCCAGTCGTGCGGCAACGTTGGCGATCGACGTGACGGAACCGTTCATGCGGCTACCTCCCCACGCGTAGGTGACGTTGGAACGGGTGCCCCACGCCGCGAGCCGGCGCAGAGGGGACCGACCCTACCGCACGGCCGGGGTGGCTTCCGTAACTCGGCACCCCAACCGCAGAAGATCGCGCCTCGTGCTCCGCCTTCGCTGGACGGAGCCTACCCCGGCCGGAGCGATCGCCGCGTTCCCCACGACGCGCTGTCTCAAGCGCACCGGACGGTCCTAACGGGATCGAGGCGCGATCGAGGCGCCGACCGCCGCGCACCTTGGCAACAGAATCGAAACCTACCCCTCGGCCTCTTCCAACACCTGCATCGACCAGCGCAAGGTAGCGGCGTCGATGAGTCGCCCGTCGACCCGCAGGGCACCGGTGCCGCGCCGGCCGGCGTCACGGTACGCCGCGACGACCCGCTCGGCGTGGGCCACCTCCTCGGAAGAGGGCGTCAGGGCTTCCCGCACGACCGCGACCTGGGCAGGGTGGATCACGAACTTCGCGCGGAAGCCCAGCACACGCGCCTTCTCCGTCTCCCTCCGCAGGCCGTGGGCGTCGTCGAGGACCGGGTACACGGCATCGATCGGCGGGGCGAGGCGCGCTGCGCGGCTCACGGCCACCAGCCTGGACCGGGCGTAGGCGAGAGCCTCGCCGTCCGGGGTCCATAGCGCGCGGACATCGGCACAGTAGTCGAGCCCCCCGAGCCCGAGCCGCTCGACCCGTGGGTTCGCTGTGCCGATGGCAAAGGCGCTCTCCAGGGCAGCCGCGCTCTCGATGAGCGGTACGAGCGCCGGCCCGACGGCGTCGAGATCGGCGAGCACCGAGGCGTCGTCGACCTTGGGCACCACCAGGAAGTCGGCGCCCAGCGCTTCGGCCCGCGCGATGTCGTCCGCGAACGAGGAGCTTCCGGGAGCCGTCACCCGGATCCCCCTGCGCGAAGCGCCGGCTACCGGGCTCCGGAAGAACGCCGCCGTCGCTCGCCGCGCCGCGGCCTCGCGACCCGTCGCGACGGCGTCCTCCCAGTCGGCGACCAGCGCGTCGGCTCCGGCACTCGGCGCCTTGGTGAGCTTGCGCTCGTCGTCGCCGGGCGTGAACAGCCAGGTACGGTGCATCACTGCCGGCGCACGCGTCTCGCCCGCGTGGCGCGGCGTCACGCCTGCCCGGCAGGGACGAGCCACTCGGAGCAGGACCTCATCGGCGCGAGGGGGCGTGGTCGCGCCGGTAGACGAGAATGGCGCGCTCGCACTCCAGGACCACGGTGCCGTCCTGCTGGAAGCCTTCGGAACGCGCCCGGACGACTCCCATCGCGGGGCGTGACCTCGACGGCCTGGTCTCCAGCACCTCGGTGCGGGCGTAGAGGGTGTCCCCCTCGAACAGCGGCGCTGGGAGGCGCACGGCCTCCCAGCCGAGGTTCACCGCGTTCTGCGAGAGGTCGGCCACGGAAAGCCCCGTGACGATCGCGAGGGTCAGCGTCGAGTTGACCAGCGGCCGCCCGAACTCCGTGTGCTCCGCGTAGGTCCGATCGAGGTGGATCGGGTTCTGGTTCATGGTCAGCAGCGTGAACCAGATGTTGTCGGTCGACGTGATGGTGCGGCCCATGGGGTGCCGGAGCACATCGCCCACGTGGAAGTCCTCGAAGAATCGGCCCTGCCAGCCTTGTACCTCGCCCATGCCTTCCCTCCAGTTCCGCCACGGTGCGTCAACCCGCTCGGCCGGAGCGGATCTCCGCGATCTCCGCGTCCGTCAGACCGACCTCTCGCAGCACTTGCCCGGTGTGCTCGCCCACCGCCGGGATCTTCCCCATCGTCGGCGTGAGCTCCACGATGTTGAACGGCGGGAGGAACGCTTCGATGTCCCCCGCGAACGACGGGACGCTCGCAAGTCGCCCGCGAGCGACGAGCTGGGGGTGCGAAGCGAGCTCCGCGACGCTCCTCAGGTCAGCGTAGGCGATCCTGGCGCGCTCGAGCCGTTCCTTGACCGCGCCCGAGTCGAGGGCGAGGAACACGGCCTCGATCGCCGATCTCAACTCGTGGCGATGGGCGACGCGGCACGGGTTGTCGACGTAGCGGGAGTCGTCGGCCAGCGAGGCCCGGCCCAGCACCGATGCGCAGAAGCGCCTCCACTCGCGGTCGTTCTGGATGCTCAAAAACACGTGGCGGCCGTCGCCGCAGGCGTACTCGCCATAGGGCGCGATGGTGGCGTGGTCCGTGCCGGCACGTGGCGGCGTCCGGCCGCCCGCGGCAGCGTGGTACATCGAGGTCTGCCATCGCCTGCCCGAAGGCGCGCAGAAGCTGGGGCCGCGGCAGCCCCTACTCGACCACCCCGATCGTGAGCAGGATGTTCGCAAACGTCCTCGCCTCGCCCGTTGCCACGACGATCCCGACGTCGTCCTTTCGCGCCTTGTCGTAGAAGTCGAACCGCGACCGACGAACGAACGGGACGCTTGGCAGCATGCGGGCGAAGGCTTGGAACACCTCGGGCTCCGGCCCTGAGTCCGGCGCCATGACTTCGGCAGCCTCGATCGGCACGGCCTCCACGATGGCGGCCAGCACGTCGGGAACGGTGACGAGGCCGCGTCGGAGGTTCAGGTAGATCTTGATCGAGCGTGGGTGCGACCCCGTCCCAAACGGGTAGTTGCCGTCCGCGATCAAGACCTTGGTCCCATGCCCCGATCGAGCAAGGGCCGATAGCAGTTGCGGGTGAGTGATGGGTCCTCGAATCATGCGCCGGCTCCTGGCTCCGGGGGCCCCGCAGGGGGGGCCGCTCCTAGATCTGTGGCTCAGCCTTGGTCCTTTGCTACGGGGACCGACTCCTCTCGAGCGGAGCGAAGGGTCGAACGTCGCTTCACCAGCTCGACAGGCAGGACTCGTTCCTCGGGCGGCCGCTCGGAGTCCTTGAGTCGTTCCAGCAGCAGCCGCATCGCCTCCTTGCCGATCTCGTACGCGGGTTGGCGCACCACGGTGAAGAACGGATCGATCTGTGAGGCGATCTCGAGGTCGTCGAACGCCGCCAACGCAACGTCCCCGGGAACCGCCATGCCCAGCTCCCTCAGGCCGAGCAAGGCACCGAGTCCCACCATGCTGTTGGCCGCGATGAGGGCTTCGGGGAGGTTGCCCTTCCCGGACCGAGCCTGGGCGACGAGTCCCTGGACGATCTCGTAGCCGCTACCCTGGTCGTAGCGACCCAGGACGGATCTTTCCTCGAGTCCTGCGGCAGCCATCGCCTCCTGATAGCCGCCGAGACGGTCTACGAGGGACGAGGCGCCGGCGTACCCGCCGATGAAGGCGATTCGACGGTATCCCTCGTCGATCAAGTGCTCGGTCAAGAGCTTCCCGCCCGTGCGCGTGTCGCCCCTCACGACATCGAACTGCGACTGGGGAAGGCGCCGGTCGATCATCACCGTGGGGATCTTGCGGCGCCTGAGAACCGAGAAGTTGTGGCGCGGACCCTGGCTCGGCGCGACGATGACGCCGTCGACGCGCCGCCCGACGAGCGCTTGCAGGTACTCCTTCTCGCGCTTCAAGGTCTCGTTGGAGTTGCCCAGCAAGAGGGTATAGCCCTCGTTCTGGGCGACCTCCTCGACGCCGCGCGCCACCGCCATGAAGAACGGGTTCCGGATGTCGGCCAACACCAGCGCCACGGTGTCCGAGCGACCGCGGATGAGCGAGCGCGCCGCGGCATTCGGCACGTAGTGAAGCTCGTCGACGGCTCGCCGCACACGCTCGTACGTTGCCGGGGCCAGCTTGGCGGGATCGTTGAAGAAGCGCGACACCGTCATCATGCTCACGCCCGCCCGCTCGGCCACGTCCACGATCGTGCTCATGTCGTTGGTCGCGCCCGAACGCGTGCTCGTTGTCCAGCCGGCTCGCTTGACACGCTTCGCCACCTACCCGTATTCTTTGAGAACAGCCATGTTAAGGTTACCACGCACGTTTGCGGGGTGAGCGGGATGCAAGCGGTCCACATGGAGGCCGGTCGACGGTGTGCCCGACGCAGCACGGGGCACACCCTCGTGGCACCCTGCCCGCATGGCGAGGCCAACGACGTCGGTCCGGTTCCGTCTGTTTGCCGAGGGGTGTGGTGATGTGAGCGTACGGTCCGAACAGGCCATCAAGGAAGTACGGCTGCTCGCCAGCGGGGACCTGCGCTTGTCGGCCAATCAGATGTGCTGGCCCGCCCAGGAAGCCATGGAACGCCAGCTCACCGCGGCCTTCGAGGCCGAAAACGTCACCGTCACCCGCGCCCACCCCTACGACACACACGAACGACACGGCTTCATCAGCAGCCAACGCATGGGCATGGACATCTTCAAGACCATCAACCCCGACGCCCCCATCGTCGTCGCTGAAGCCGTCTGGCAGTACAGCCACCACGTCCTCCCCGGCCTGCTCCACCACCGCGGACCCATCCTCACCGTCGCCAACTGGAGCGGCCAATGGCCCGGCCTCGTCGGCCTGCTCAACCTCAACGGCAGCCTCACCAAAGCCAACCGCCCCTACAGCACCCTCTGGAGCCAAGACTTCACCGACACCTTCTTCCGCAGCAAGCTCCACCAATGGCTCCACACCGGCCGCATCCAACACGACCTCCACCACATCCACGACCTCGACCCCACCCACCTCCCCGAGAGCGCCCGCACCCTCGGCGAGCTCATCGCCCGCACCCTCAGACGCGACAAGACCATCCTCGGCGTCTTCGACGAAGGCTGCATGGGCATGTACAACGCCATCATCGACGACGCCCTCCTCAACCCCATGGGCATCTTCAAAGAACGCCTCAGCCAATCCGCCCTCCTCGCCGCCATGCAACGCGTAGGCAACGACGAAGCGAACACCGTACGCGCCTGGCTCGATGACCACGGCATCACCTTCCACACCGGCCCCGACGACACCACCGACCTCACCGACGCCCAGATCCACCAGCAATGCAAGATGTACATCGCCGCCCTACGCACCGCCCACACCTACGGCTGCGACGCCATCGGCATCCAATACCAACAAGGCCTCAAAGACATGACCCCCGCCAGCGACCTCGTCGAAGGCCTCCTCAACAACACCGAACGCCCACCCGTCACCGACCCCACCACCGGCGAAGAGCTCTACCCCGGCCAACCCCTCCCCCACTTCAACGAAGTCGACGAAGGCGCCGCCGTCGACGCCCTCATCACCAACCGCGTATGGCGCCAGCTCGACCTCGATCCCGCCACCACCCTCCACGACCTCCGCTGGGGCGAACACTACACCGGCCCCGACGCCCAGGGCGACCCCGTCGACGCCTTCGTCTGGGCCCTCCAGATCAGCGGCGCCATGCCCGCCAGCCACATCGACGGCGGCTACCCGCACGCCCACGGCTACCGCCAACCCCCCATGTTCTTCCCCAAAGGCGGCAGCACCCTCACCGGCGTCGGCAAACCCGGCGAGGTCATCTGGGGCCGCATCTTCATCATGGACGGCCGACTGCACGCCGACCTCGGCCGCGGCACGACCCTGCGCCTCCCCCAGGCCGAAACCCAGCGCCGCAGCCAGGCCACCACCCCCGAATGGCCCATCGTCCACCTCGTCACCCACGGCGTCGACCGCGACGCCATGATGGCCC
>CAZIBD010000090.1:0-11135 GCA_964536935.1 uncultured bacterium
GCGCGGCCGAGGCGCTCGGCGTGCTGGACGAGGACTGCGTCGGCCTCGAGGACGCCGAGGCGGGCGTCGCCGCGCTGCTCTCCGCCGGCATGGCGGCGGTCGGCGTCGGTGACGCCGCCCGGGCGGCAGGCCCGCACCGTGCGGTCGACGCCACCGATGCGCTCGACCTGGACCTGCTCCGCGATGCCTTCGCTGCCGCGCGGGAGGAGGGGGAGGGCCCCGCCGAAGGGGCGGGCCACGGGCGACGAAGGCCGGGTGAGCGCGGCGCTAGCATGAAGGCGTGAGCGCGTTCGCCGCCGCAGAGGCTCCGTTCCTCGTTTCGCTGCAGCCTGCGACCACGACCCTCAGCCGCAACCGCCGCGAGGTGGTCAGCTTCGATGCCGAGGGCCGGCCGCAGAGCTGGGTGGTGGAAGGGCGCACCTACAAGCGCTCGCTCGCGTCCGAGGTGTTCGGACGCCGCACGGTGGACGGGGTCCGCCGACGCTGGCGCGTCGATGCGAGCGAAGCGGAAGCGCACTTCCGCCTGGCGCACGCGGTTGCCGCCGAAGCCGAGGAGGCGCTCGGCGCCGGGCGGCTGCGCCGCGCCGAGGGCGCCGAGCGCTTTCGGCCCCTCAGCGCCGACGAAGCGGCCGAGCTGGGCGCCCGCGTCGACCGCATCCTGGCCTGGGACCCGGACCGGCTGGCGGACGAACGTCGGCGCTTTCTGGCCGTCTACGAGCCGGTCAGCATCCTGCCCCCCGACCAGTACGGATCGGTGGTGCTGCAGGCGACCTATGGCTGCTCCTGGAACCGCTGCACGTTCTGCACCTTCTACCAGGACCGGCCCTTCCGGGTGCGCGAGGTCGGCGCGTTCGCCGAGCACGTCGACGCCGTGCTCGCGCTGCTCGGCCGCGCGGTCCGGGGCCGGCGCGGCGTCTTCTTCGGCGACGGCAACGCGCTGGTGCTCTCCAACGCGCGCTTGGAGCCGCTGTTCCGGGAGGTCCGTCGCGCCCTGCCGGGGCGGGCGGTGAGCAGCTTCGTCGACGTCTTCGGGGGCGAGCGCAAGCCCGGCCGGGCGTGGCGAGAGCTCGGGTCGTGGGGCCTGGAACGGGTGGCCGTGGGCCTGGAGACCGGATCCGACGCCCTGCTGTCCTATCTCAACAAGCCCGGCAGCGCGGACGAGGCCGCCGCCTTCGTGGCCACGCTCAAGGAGGCGGGCCTGGCGGTATCGGTGATCCTGATGGCGGGGGTGGGGGGCGAGCGCTTCGCGGCCGAGCACGAGCGCGACACCGCCGCGCTGCTGACCCGGCTCCCGCTCGGTCGTGGCGACCACGTCTACCTGTCGCCGTTCGTCGTGCAACCCGGATCGGCCTACCAGGCGCGGGTGGCGGCGGACGACGTCCGGCCGCTGACCGCCGAGAAGCGGGCGGCCCAGCTCGAACGGCTCCGGGCGGCGGCACGGTCGGCCGTGCCGGAGGCGCGAACGGCGCTGTACCCGATCGACGAGTTCGTGTACTGAAGGCGGAGGGTCGAACGGGTGGGAGGGGCCGTCCCCCGCGTGCGCGCCCTCCGCTAGACTGGGCCATGGACTGGATTCCGACCGCGCAGGCTGCGCTCCGCGAGGCGGGCCTGGATGCCTGGCTGCTGTACGACTTCCGCGGCTCCAACCCCATCGCGCGGGCCCGCATCGCGCCGCTGCTCGACGGTGGCGTGGCGTCGCGTCGCATCTTCCTGCGAGTGCCCGCCGTCGGCGACCCGGTGTTGCTGGTGCACGCCATCGAGCGCGGCTCGATCCCACCGCTGCCGTTCGAGGTGCGCGCCTACAGCAGCCGCGCTTCGCTCGAGCGCGCGGTGTCCGAGCTGCTAGCCGGGGCGAGTCGGGTGGCGATGGAGTACTCGCCCGGCGGCGACAACCCCTACGTCGGGACGGTGGACGCCGGCACCATCGAGTGGGTGCGCTCCCTGGGCGTGGAGGTGGCGTCTTCGGGGGACGTGGCCCAGGCCTTGGAGGTCTGGACGCCGGAGCAGGTCGACGCCCACCTCGAGGCCGCCGAGGCGGTACTGGCGGCCAAGGACCGGGCCTTCACGTTCCTGCGCCAGCGCCTCGCGCTGGGCGCGGAGGTGTGCGAGACCGAGGTGCAGCACCTCATCGCCGGCTTCTTCGAGGAGCGTGGGCTGGAGTTCGACCACCCTCCCAACGTCAGCTTCGGCGGCCACGCCGGCGATCCGCACTACGTGCCTCGCGTCGGTCAGGACGCCACCGTGCGCCCCGGCGACGTCATCTTGATCGACCTGTGGGCGAAGCTGCCGGAGGACGACGCGCCCTATGCGGACGTGACCTGGATGGGCGCGTACGGCGAGCCCTCCGTCGAGCTGAGAGAGGCGTTCTCGGCCGTCATCGAGGCGCGTGACGCCGCCTTCCGCGCCATCGCCGGAGCCTACGCCGAGGGGCGGTACCCGCAGGGAGCCGCCATCGACCGGGTGACGCGCGAGACGTTGGCGGGCCGGGGCTACGGCGACGACGCCTTCGTGCACCGCACCGGTCATAGCCTGGGGACCCGTCATACTCATGGCGACGCCGCCCACCTCGACGACTTCGAGACGCGCGACACGCGGCGACTGCTGCCGGGGATGGGCGTGACGATCGAGCCGGGCGTGTACTTCGCGGAGTTCGGCGTGCGCAGCGAGATCGACGTGCTGCTCGAGACGGACGGACCGAGGGCCACGACCGACCTCCAGGCCGAGCTGGAGGTCGTGCCGGTGCCGGCGGCGTGAGCGCCGGCCGGTGGAAGGAGGGGTCATGGGACGGGTCATCCACTTCGAGATCCCCGCGCGCGACCTCGAACGCGCGGGTCGCTTCTACCAGGAGGCGCTGGGCTGGACGGTGACGGGCTGGGAGGGCCCGGTGCCGTACCTGCTGGTGGGCACGGGCTCCGGCGCGACGCCGGGGATCGACGGCGGCATCCTGCGGGCCGGCGGGCTCGTTCAGAGCGTGGTCAACACGGCGTCGGTCGACGACCTGGACGCCTCGCTCGAGCGCGTGAAGGCCGCCGGCGGGACGGTGGAGCAGGGGCGCCAGCCGGTCCCCGGCGTGGGCTACATGGCGTACTGCCGCGACACCGAAGGGAACCTGTTCGGTCTGATGCAGGAGGATCCGTCCGCCGCCTGAGCCGGTGAAGGCCGTGCGGCCCGCGACCAGACGCCTGCCGCTCCGGAAGGAGGATAGACTGGAGCAATGTTTGTACCGAGTCCAAGATCGGTGGCGGTGGTGGACGGAAGCCGCATCCCCTTCCTGCGTGCCGGCGGAGGCTACGCCAGCTTGATCGCCTACGACCTCGCGCGCATGGCGGTGCGCGGCCTGCTCGACCGCGCCTCGCTCGACGCGGCGCAGCTGGACGCGGTGATCCTGGGCTCGGTGGTGCAGAACCCGGCCACCAGCAACGTCGCCCGCGACGCCGCCCTGGCCGCCGGCGTCCCCGACCGCACGCCGGCCTACACCGTCACCATGGCCTGCATCTCCGCCAACCGCGCCATCGCCGACGCCGGCATGATGATCGCCGCGGGCCAGGCCGACACCGTCCTGGCGGGCGGGGTCGAGATGCTCGGCGACGTACCCATCGGCTTCACCCGGGAGGTGCGCCGCCGCTTCTTCGAGACGCGCAAGTACAGGAGCGCGCTCGACTGGCGCCGCTTCTTCGCCGGCCTCAAGCCGTCCGAGCTGATGCCGCAACCGCCCGCCATCGCGGAGTACAGCACCGGCGAGACCATGGGGCGCAGCGCCGATCGCCTGGCGGCCGCCTTCGGTATCGCGCGCGAGGATCAGGACGCCTACGCCCTGCGCTCTCACCGGGGTGCCGCGCTGGCCCGGGCCGAAGGCCTGCTCGGGGCCGAGATCACACCGGTCACGTCCCCGCCCGGCTTCGAGCCGCTGGAGAGCGACGACGGCATCCGCGAGGACACCTCGCCGGAGCGACTGGCGGCCCTCAAGCCCGCCTTCGTCAAGCCGTTCGGCACGGTCACCGCAGGCAACAGCAGCCCGTTGACCGACGGCGCGGCCGCCACCCTGCTGATGGACGAGGAGCGGGCGCGAGCCGACGGCCGGCGCGTTCGCGCCCGCGTTCGCGACTTCGTGTTCGTGGCGCAGGATCCGGGCGACGAGCTGTTGCTCGGACCGGCCTACGCCGTGCCGCGCCTGCTCGAACGCAACGGCCTGCGCTGGAGCGATCTCGATGTCGTCGAGATCCACGAGGCCTTCGCCGGCCAGGTGCTGGCGGTACTGGCGGCCCTGGAGTCCGATCACTTCGCCCGGGAGCGGCTGGGGCGCGAGGAGCGCGTGGCCCACATCGACATGGACCGCGTCAACCCCTGGGGCGGATCGGTCTCGCTGGGGCACCCCTTCGGCGCCACCGGCTCGCGCCTGGTCAACACCGCCGTCCACCGGCTGGAGCACGAGGACGGGAAGCTGGCGCTGGTGACGGCGTGCGCCGCCGGCGGTCAGGGCCACGCCATGCTGTTGGAGCGCGGGGACGCATGATGCGCCTCCGCACCTCCCACCATGGCTGCGGAGGCCGGCAGTGAGCCGGGTCGACCTGGAGCGTCGCGGTGAGGTCGCGGTCGTGTGGCTGGACCCGGAAGGAGAGGCCGTCAACACGCTGAGCACCGGCCTGCTACGGCGCTTCTCCGAGCTGCTCGAGCAGGTCGAGACGGACGACGGCGTGAGGGCCGTTGTGGTGGCGAGTCGCAGCTCGCGATCGTTCGCGGCCGGGGCCGACATCCGCGAGTTCCTGGCGTTCGAGGGCCCCGACGAGGTGCGGTCGGTGATCGGCGAGGGCCAGGCCCTGCTGGCCCGCCTGGAGGCGTTCCGCAAGCCGGTCGTTGCCGCAGTGCACGGTGCCTGCATGGGCGGCGGGCTCGA
Organism: uncultured bacterium; assembly: GCA_964536935.1. Lineage (GTDB taxonomy): Bacteria > Deinococcota > Deinococci > Deinococcales > Trueperaceae > JASBRS01. The sequence goes on from CAZIBD010000090.1 coordinate 4,895, forward strand.
GCTGGCGCTCGCCTGCCGCGCCATCGTCGCCAGCGATCACCCCTCGACGCGCTTCGCCCTGCCCGAGGTCAACCTGGGACTGCTGCCGGGTCTGGGCGGTACCCAGCGCCTGCCCGCCCGCATCGGCCTGCCGGACGCGCTCGACATGGTCCTGACGGGGCGCAGCGCCTACGCCCGGAAGGCGCGTCGCCTGGGCCTGGTGGACGTGACCGTGCCCCGCGAGAGCGTGCTGGACGCCGCCGTGAACGCCGCGCTCGGCCTGGCCGATGGAAGCTGGCACCCCCGCCGGGCCCGCCGGGCGCTGCGCGACCGTCTTCAGGGCTCCACCCCCGCCCGGCCGCTGGTGTGGCGCACGGCCGGCCGACAGGTGGCCAAGGGCGGCGGGCACTACCCGGCGCTGCCGCGGATCCTCGACGTGATGCGCACGGGCATCGAGCACGGCCGGGCGGCGGGCTTCGAGGCCGAGTCGAGGGCGTTCGCAGAGCTGCTGTTCACGCCCGAGGCGCGCGCCCTCATCCACGTCTTCTTCGCCCAGTCGGCGGCCCGCAAGAACCCCTACCGCGACCGCGCCGAGCCCCGCGCGGTCGAGACGGTGGCCGTGCTGGGGGCGGGTCTGATGGGCTCCGGCATCGCCCAGGTCAGCGTGGACAAGGGACTGCGGGTCGTGCTCAAGGACCGCGACCTGACGCTGGCGGCCAAGGGCAAGGGCTCGGTGTACCGCGGCCTCTCCCGCCGTGTCGGCAAGGGCGTCACCCCTTTCGAGCGCGATCGTGCCGTCGAGCGCGTGACCCTGGCCGGAGACTATGCCGCGGTGGCGAGCGCACAGCTCACCATCGAGGCGGTGCTGGAGGACGTGGAGCTCAAGCGCGAGGTGCTGCACGAGGTGGAGGCCGCGACCGAGCCCGGTCACGTCTTCGCCAGCAACACCTCCGCCATCCCCATCGCGCGCATCGCGCAGGGTGCCGAGCGCCCCGAGGCCGTGCTCGGCATGCACTACTTCTCGCCCGTGCCCCGCATGCCTCTTCTCGAGGTGATCGTCACCGACGCCACCGCCGACTGGGCGGCGTCCACCGCGGTGGAGGTGGGGCTGCGCCAGGGCAAGACCGTGATCGTGGTCGGCGACGGCCCCGGCTTCTACGCCGTGAGGGTGCTGGGGCGGTTCTTCGCCGAGGCGATGGCCTGCCTGCGCGAGGGCGCCGATGTCACGCTGATCGACGGCGCCATGCGGCACTACGGCTTCCCGATGGGACCCTTCGAGCTTCTCGACGAGGTCGGCCTGGACGTGAGCGCGAAGGTCGAGGCCGTGCTCGCGGAGGCCTTCGCCGATCGCGGGGTGCCCTCCGACGACGCCGTGACGCGGCTGGTGGGCGCGGGCTACCGCGGTCGCAAGGCGGGCAAGGGCTTCTATCGCTACGAGCGCGGCAAGCGCACCCACGAGGTCGACCGCCAGGTGTACGCGATCGCCGGGCTGGGCAGCCGCCGCGCCATGCCCGAAGCCGACATCCAGGAGCGGCTGTCGCTGTCGCTGCTGGACGAGGCCGTGCGCTGCCTCGACGAGGGCGTGCTGCGCTCGCCCGTCGACGGCGATGTGGGCGCGCTCTTCGGCTTCGCCTTCCCCTACTTCCTCGGCGGACCGTTCTTCCTGGCCGATCGCATCGGAGCGGCCGCCCTGGTGGAGCGGTTGCGCGCGCTCGAAGGTCGCTTCGGCCAGCGCTTCGCCCCGGCGCCGGGGCTACTCGAGCGGGCCGAGAGCGGCGAGCCCTTCCATGCCGAGTCCGAGGGACGTCCCAGGCCGTAACGCCGCTCGCGCCCGCGGCGCGTAGGCTGGTGGGGGAGGACGGGATGCTCGTCTACCTCGACCAGAACTACGCCTCGCGGGTGGCGAAGTACCTGCTGGGGCAGGCCGGCCACGAGCACTTCGGCGAGCTCTACCGCGCGCTGCACGATGCGCGCGAGGCGCCGCCTCGCCGCCGCCCGCGCATCCCGCCCAGTCCGTTCCACGTCCTGGAGACGCGCGGTGGCTACCTGCTCCCGGTGCTGCAGGGGCTGTTCGCCGAGTTCTCCGACGGGCGCTGGGTGCGGCCGTGGCGGGAGGTCGTCGATCGGCAGGCGCGCCGGCACGCAGGGGGCGGGCCCGTCCTCGATCGTCGCGACCTGCTCCGCAGCGGCGGCGACTGGCAGGCGGCGGCCGAGCTCGGTCCTCTGGAGGACGTGCTGGACGAGCCCCTCGTCGGCGGGTTCTTCGACCGCTGTCAGGCGTTGCGCGAGCTGCTGGTCGAGCGCCTGAGCCTCCGGCACGAGCAGGCGCTCACCTTGCCGTTCGCGCGCATGCTGGTCCGCCTGGTGGCGTTCCGTTCGCTCGACGAGGACCGGGATCCGCGGCCCAGCGACCTGATCGACCTCGTCATGGCCGCCACCGTCGGGCCCTACGTCGACGTGCTCGCGACCGACCGCTACCTCCGCGAGACGCTGCAGCGCACCGGTTACCGCACACCGGTGTTCTCCGGGCGGCGCCACGAGGTACTGCGCCTCGCGGCGCTGATCCGGGACGGCGAGCTGCGGTTGCCGCGGCGGAGGGGCGCGGGGCTCAACCCTTGATGACGAGGCGGGGACGGAGGCGCGCGACCTTGCGGCCGATCCCTGCCTCGTGCACGGTGTCGACGACGTCGGCGACGTCCTTGTAGGCCTCCGGCATCTCCTCGGCCACGGTCCCGCGGCTCGAGGCGCGAACCACCACCCCCTGCTGCCGCAGCTCCTCGAGCAGGTCGCGGTGGCGCGCCTGCTTCTTCGCCTTGTGCCGGCTCAACCGGCGGCCCGCGCCGTGACAGCTCGAGCCGAAGGTGTCCCGCATCGCTCCTTCGGTGCCGACCAGCACGTAGGAGTAGCGTCCCATGTCCCCTGGCACGAACACCGGCTGCCCCGCGCCCCGATACGCCTCGGGCAGCTCGGGGTGCCCCGGCGGGAACGCCCGGGTGGCGCCCTTGCGGTGCACCAGCAGGGGCCGGCCGCCGTGCTCCTCCATCTTGGCGTTGTTGTGGGCGAGGTCGTAGACGACCCTCAAGCCGTGGTCGCGGGGCGCCAGGCCGAGCGCCTCGAACGCCTCGCGCACGCTGTGGGTGATGCGCTGGCGGTTGGCGAAGGCGAAGTTGGCGGCCGCGGCCATCGCCCCCAGGTAGGCGCGCCCCTCCGGGCTGTCGATCGGCGCCGCAACGAGCTGCCGGTCGGGGAGCTCGAAGCCGAAGCGTGGAAGCGCGTTCAGGAAGCGTTCCACGAAGTCGGTGCACACCTGGTGCCCGAGGCCCCTCGAGCCCGTATGGATGAGCACCGTCACCATCCCCATCGAGAGCCCCAGGGCGGCGGCCGCAGCGGCGTCGTAGACCTCGTCGACGACCTGCACCTCGAGGAAGTGGTTGCCGCTTCCCAGGCTGCCGAGCTGCGGCATCCCGCGCTCGAGCGCGCGCGGCGAGAGCTGGTCCGGGTCCGCCCCCGGCAGGCGGCCGCCGGCCTCGGTGTGCGCCAGGTCGTCGGCGTCCCCGTAGCCGTGCCCCACCATCCAGCCGGCGCCGTCGACCAGCAAGGTGCGCAGGCCGCCGGCGTCGAGCCGCTGGGCCTGCCGCCGGGACCCGATGCCGCTGGGGACCCGGTAGAACAGCGCGTCGGCCAGGCGCTCGGCCACGGGCTCCAGGTCGGCGGCGCCCAAGGAGGAGGCGAGCAAGCGGACGCCGCAGTTGATGTCGTAGCCGACGCCGCCGGGGCTGACGACGCCGCCCCCATCCGGGTCGAAGGCGGCGACCCCCCCGATGGGGAAGCCGTACCCCCAGTGGATGTCCGGCATGGCCAGCGCAGGCTCCACGATGCCCGGCAGCGTCGCCACGTTCTCGAGCTGCCGCAGCGAGGCGTAGTGCTCCTGCTCGAGCATCTCGAGCACCGACCGCGAGGCGTAGAAGACGGCGTCGACGCGCATGGCCCCGTGACGGCGGATCCGGTAGCTGCGTGGGCCGGTTCGCTCGAAGGCGAGGTCGCTCGTCATGCTGCCCCTTCTCCCGGGCTCACACGTCGAGGATGACGCGGGCCCGCCAGCCGCCGCGCTCGCGGGCGAGCTCCAGGCCGTGGTAGGTCGTTCCCTTCACCTCGCCGCGCCACCCATGGGCGTCCGGATCGAGCGGAACTACCGCCAGGCGGGCGCGGAGCCGCCACCGTGCCTCGTCGGCCGCGGGCTCGAGGAGCGCGATGCGTGATGCGGCCGGCACCAGTTCCCGCGTCTGCACCAGGAACAGCACCTCGTCGAGCCACCGGAGCAGCAGCCGGTCCAGCGCGGGCGCCGCCAGCTGCAGGTCGATGGACGCCTCGCCGATGGCCGGCGGCTCGCTCAGCAGCGTGCCGAGCAGCGCCTCGCGCGCCGCATCGAATAGAGCCTCCAGGCTTCCGGCGCGCAGCGTGAAGCCGACGTCGCCGGTGTGGTCGAGGGCCTCCGGGGGGCGGCGGAGCACGGCGGCCCCTCAGGCTTCCCGCGAGGACGTCCCCGGTCGCAGGTGCCGTACGAACCACTGCTCCGCCAGCCGCGCGACCTCCTCCAGGGCACCGGGCTCCTCGAACAGGTGCCCGGCCCCGTGCACGACCCGTAGCTCCTTCGGTTCGGCGAGGCGCTCGTACGCCTCGCGGTTGAGGGCCAGGACCTGGCTGTCGTGCCCGCCCACGATCAAGAGCGTGGGGGAGCGCACCTGCGCGAGCACGTCCATGGCCAGGTCCGGGCGGCCACCGCGGGAGACCACGGCGCCGATCCGCTCGGGCTCGGCCGCCGCCGCTCCCAGCGCCGCTGCCGCACCGGTGCTGGCTCCGAAGAGCCCCACCGGCAGCTCGGCCGAGTCGGGCCTGGCGGCCAGCCAGGCGACCGCCTCCACCAGCCGCCGGGTGAGCAGCTCGATGTCGAAGCGCGCCCCCGGCCCGACAGCGTCCTCGTCTGCGAGCAGGAGGTCGAACAGCAGGGTGGCGAGCCCGGCCTGCTGGAGTGCCGCGGCGACCTCGCGGTTGCGTGGGCTGAAGCGGCTCGAGCCGCTGCCGTGGGCGAACGCGACCACCGCGCCGGCACCCTCAGGCAGCGTCAGGGTTCCGGGGAGGCGCGCGTCGCCGGCCTCCACCACGACCTCGTGCGTCGGCCCGCCGATCGCCCGCGCCGTCATGGCCGGTCCGCCGTCTCGTGGGGCCGGGCTCCGAGCAGGGCCCGCACCTCGTCGTCGGTCGTTTGCGGGAAGTCGCGGTACCAGCGCCCGACCGCCAGGAAGTCCATCGGTGTCGCCAGGCAGATCACCTCGTCGGCCTCCTTCCCGAGCAGCGCCGCGGCCTCGGGAGCCGCCACCGGCGTCGCCACCACCAGCCGGCGGGGCAGGGAAGCGCGCAGCGCCGCCACCGCCGAGCGCATGGTGGCGCCGGTAGCGATGCCGTCGTCGACCAGCAAGACGGTCCTGTCCCGGAGGTCGGGAGGCGGGCGGTCGCCACGGAAGGCTCGCTCGCGCCGCTGCACCTCGGCGCGCTGCTCGCGCGTCACCCGCTCGAGGGTGGCGTCGTCGACCCCCAGGTCGTGCACGATCGCGTCGTTCAGCACCCGCGCGCCGCCGCTGGCGACGGCCCCCATCGCCAGCTCCTCGTGTCCGGGCACCCCGAGCTTGCGCACCACCAGTACGTCGAGCGGAACGCGCAGGGCGCGCGCCACCTCGGCCGCCACCGGCACGCCTCCGCGCGGCAGGCCCAACACGAGGACGTCGTCACGGTCCTCGAAGGCGGTGAGGCGCCGGGCGAGCTCGCGCCCCGCCTCGCGGCGGTTCTCGAACGGAACCATCGAGCCACCCCCTGTTCCTTGGGGAGCGTTGGGAACGGGCCTCGCGCCGATCACCCCACGCGAGGCCCGGGCCCGGGAACGTTGGCGTCTCCTCTTGGTTCCAGTGAAGCACGGATCGCGCGCTCGGCGCGTCCTCAGATGTCCTACAGAGCGGAGCCCGTGCCCTGACGTCCTCTCAGTCCGCCAGGTGCCCCAGTTTGGCGATCTTGGTGTGGAGGTAGCGTTCGTTGTAGGGGTTCTGCCCGGCGTGCAGAGGGACGCGTTCCACGATCCGCATGCCGTATCCCTGCAGCGCCGCCACCTTGCGGGGGTTGTTGGTCAGCAGGCGCATCTCCCGGACCCCGAGGTCGGCGAGGATCTGCGCGCCGATGCCGTAGTCGCGCAGGTCCGGCGCGAAGCCGAGCT
>CAZIBD010000091.1:0-10612 GCA_964536935.1 uncultured bacterium
TTGCCAGCATGGCAGCGTAGGCAACGACCGGCTGCTGGAGGAAATTACAGACAAAACGGGACTTGACTCACGATCGGTGGCCGCGCGCACGTTCGCAAGGTGCTCTACATGGCTGCGCTCACCGCCATCCGTTTCAATCCAGCCATCAAGACCTTCTACCAGCGTCTCCGCGCGGCCGGCAAGCATGCGAAGGTCGCGCTCACGGCCTGCATGCGCAAACTCCTCCTCAGCCTCAATGCCATCGCCAAAACGAAGCAGTCCTGGCGCCTCCAAGCAGCGCCTGCAAGTACCGCACATCTCGGCGGGCTTCCATGACTTGACAATCAACACGGTTGCTCAAGCGATGCTCACGGCCGCCGAAGGGGTATCGTGCCGGGCAATCGAGCTGGACGGCCCGGCGCTCCGACGTCGCCTGGGTTCAGGTGCGTCGACCGTCCTGTGCACATCTGCACGCGAAGGGACTACCATGGCCCGATTCGGAGCGCACGCCTTCATCTGGCAATCCTCGTGGGATGCGGACGCCGCCCGCGCCGCCGTCGGCGCCGCCGCCGAAGCGGGTCTGGACTTCATCGAGATCCCGCTCCTGCGACCGGACACCTTCGACACCGTGCTCACCAAGGGACTCCTGGAAGACGCTGGGCTAGGCGCGACCTGTTCGCTGGGATTGCCTGTCGACGCCTCGCTGCCAGAACATCCCGAGCGCGCGGTCGCCTTCCTGGTACGCGTCCTCGAGCTGGTCGAGCGCATCGGCGCCACGGCCTTGAGCGGCGTCGTCTACGGGACGCTGGGCGCCACGCCAGGTCGTCCGCCGACGGCCGACGAGCTGGACACGGTTGCCGCCAGCCTGCGTCGGGTTGCGCGAACCGCGCAAACGCTGGGGCTGAAGCTCGGCCTCGAGCCGGTGAATCGCTACGAGACGCATCTTCTGAACACCGCCGAGCAGGGGCTCGAGCTGCTCGATGCGATCGACGCGCCCAACGTGTTCCTGCACCTGGACACCTACCACATGAACATCGAGGAGAAGGGGTTTGCCCGCCCCATCCGGGCTGCCGGCGACAAGCTCGGCTACATCCACCTGTCGGAGAGCGACCGCGGAACCCCGGGCACCGGCAACGTGCACTGGGACGATGTCTTCGCCGGCCTCGCGGACATCGGCTACGGTGGCGACCTGGTCATGGAATCCTTCGTCGCCGTCAACCCCGACATCGCCCGGGCGACCTGCATGTGGCGCCCGGTGGCACCCGACTCGGCAACGCTCGTCCGCGAAGGCCTCACCTTCCTCCGGGACAAGGCGAGGGGGCACGGCCTGCTGTAGCGTGGCCACGCCGGACGACCTCCCGGGCCGTCGCACAAGCCTGAGCTGAAAGCCCAACCGAGAACGCGGCCCCGCTGGAGAGGAGCAACATGCGCCAGACCTGGGACATCCCCGACGCCTACCTGCCCGCCGCGGGCGAGCGCCCGCCCTACGGCCACGAGGCCGTGTGCATCCTCAACGCGTCCTCACGGGACGCGCACATCCAGCTGGACCTGTACTTCGAGGACCGGCCGCCCATCAAAGGGATCGAGCTGACTGTCGGCGCCGAGCGTGCGCGCCACGTTCGCATGGACGAGCCCGCCGGCCTGGGAGGCGTGATCGTGCCGCGTGAGACCCCCTACGCCATCCGCGTGACATCCGACGTGCAGGTCAGCGTGCAGTACTCGCGCCTCGACGTCACGCAGCCGAACTACAGCCTCATGACGACGGTCGCCCACCGGAAGCCGGCGTGATCTCTCCCCCGGCCGACCTCCAGCCATACCCTCAATTCTGGCGCCCGAACCCCCGCATGTAGTAGCGACGTCCTCGGTAGCGGACCTCGACCAGCCGACCCTCCTCCAGTAGCCGCGCCAGCAGCCCCCGGTCGGCGTCAGCCCGCTCGAGCAGCGCCTGGACGGCGTCTTCGCGCATGGGATGCACCGCCGTGATGCTCAGGAGGTCGCGCTCCGCGTCACCGCTGGACGAGAACGCGTTGCCTTCGTAGCCCAGCAGGCACTCCACGGCGGGGAGGTGCTCACGGAAGACCTGGTACGCTCGGTTCACCGTGTGCTCGTCCGGGGGTCGTACCGTCGGCCGCGCAGGCGGCCGGGTCGGGATCGACAGGTAGGCCGTGTGTGGCCCGAGCTCGGCGAGGAACGCTGCGACTGCGGCGAGCTGGCTCGGGCCGTCGTTGACACCGTCGACCAGCATGGTTTCGGTGGCGAGGACACCGTTGAAGTCGCGCGCGAACGCACGCGCGCCTTCCAGGATCCGCTCGAGGCTCAGCTCAGAATGCGGCCGGTTGAGCGCGTGCCAGATGCGCGGATCGATGGTGTCGACCTTCAGCGACACCCAATCAGCCTCCTGGAGATCGAGTCTGACCCGCTCCTGCCAGATCAACGAGGCGTTGCTGATGACCGCAACCCGGATCCCCAGGGAGCGCAGCGCGCGGATCTCGTCACCGAGGTTCACGTCCAGGGTAGGCTCGCCCGCCGGAACGAAGGTGAGGGCGTCGATGGGCTCGCTCCGCTGCCGGAGCTCCGCAACCTTGGAGGTCACCGCCGCCGCGACCTCGTCCGGCCGGAAGAAGGCGCGACGGTCGACTTGCATGCGGAGGGTGGGTCCCAACTGGCAGTAGATGCAACCGTAGCTACACGTCTTGGGAGGGATGTTGTCGATGCCGAGGCTGCGGCCGAGCCGTCGGGACGGCACCGGCCCGAACGCGATCTCTGGGCCGACCGCACTCGATGGCGCGCTTTGCATGGCTGCACCTCCTCACGTCCGATCCTTCGGACGGGGCTCGCACGGTTCGGCCATGGACACGGGATCCAAGGCATACGCTTGCGCGACCCTCGCCGGGATTGGGATCCCCTCTACCCACATCGTACGGAAGGATGCTCAGAACGGGAGGAGCAACCGTACGCTCCTCGGCGGTCGGAGATGTCCAGGTGGACGGCCTCGAGGCGCCGGCGAAGCCACCCGTAGAAGGAACGGGGACAGGGCTCCGAAGGAGTTCGCAACGCCACTCGCAACAGGAGCTGATGGGCAAGCCGAGTCGCGGACGAACCGCCTCCCGATGAGCCGCTCGAGGCAGAAGAAGCTTACTTGAGGGCGGACGTGAAGACATACTCGCCCGAGCCAACTGCCAACACGACCGCGTTGGCCTCGAACCCGAGGACGTCCACGCCATCGGCCTTCTCGAGCGACAGGCCTCCCTCCAGGACACCGTCCACCGATGCCGAAGGGAGATGGATCGTAGCAGACGTGTTGGCAGGCACGCCGATCTCAAGTTCGAACCTGTCTCCGTCATGTCGCCAGGCACTGGTGATGACCCCGCGCAACGAGTGGTAGCTCGCCCGCACCCAGGTAAGGCCTCCGCCGAGCTCGGGACGGACCAGGATCCTGTCGTAGGCGAGCGCCCCGGGCGCCTCGTCGATCCCGGCAACCGAGCGATAGAGCCACTCCCCGATGGCGCCGAACGAGTAGTGGTTCAGGGAGTTCATCTCCGGCGTCTGGAACCCTCGCTCCTCCATCCAGCCGTCCCACCGTTCCCAGATGGTGGTGGCGCCGCGTCGGATCGAGTATCCCCACGAGGGGTAGCTCTCGTTCAGCAGCAACCGGTAGGCGACGTCCGAACGGCCCACCGCGCTGAGCACGGGGGCGAGGAAGCGGACGCCCAGGAATCCGGTCGACAGGTGGCCGTCGCGTTCGTCGATGGAGCGCACCAGCTGTCGAGCGGCGAAGGGACGCATCTCATCCTGGAGAAGATCCATCCCGAGCGCCAGCAGGTAGCCGGTCTGCGTATCGCCGTGTACGCGGCCGTCATCGGACACGTAGGTCGCGGCGAAGCGCTCGCGGATCTTCTCGAACAGCTCGCGGTAGCTCTGGGCGCGCTCGGTTCGGCCCGTGGCGTCCGCCATCTCCGCCATCAACTGCGCGTCGTACGCCCAGAAGGCCGTGGCGAGGAGATCCTTGGGCGTCGGCGCATCGACGTTGAGCCAGTCTCCGTAGTTGTTGTTCAGGCGGTGCCGCCGGACGAGCTCGGGATTGGCGCGGTGGAGGTACTCCATCCACCGTTCCATGGCCTCCCAGTGCCGGTCGACCAGGCGGGCATCTCCGTAGACCTTGAGGAGCGTCCACGGCACGATGATGCCAGCATCGCCCCAGGCGGGCGCCCCGTCACGCACCATCGCCACCTTGGGGGCCACGTCCGGGAACGCTCCCGAGAGGCTCTGCGCATCGACCACGTCGGTCATCCACTTCGTGAAGAACCCGGCCACATCGGCGTTGAAGCTGCCGGTTCGCACGAAGATCTGCGCGTCCGCCGTCCACCCCAGCCGCTCGTCGCGTTGCGGGCAGTCGGTCGGCACGCTGACGTAGTTGCCGCGTTGGCCCCACACGATGTTGCTCTGGAGCTGGTTGACGAGCTCGTTCGAGCATGCGAAGGAACCCGTCACCGGGGCATCGGTCGCGACCACGCGGAGCCGGAGCCGGTTCGGAGCCAGGGGCCCCGGAAAGCCACGGATCTCCGCGTAGCGGAAGCCGTGCATGGTGAAGCGCGGCTCGAACGTTTCCCGGCCACTGCCTGCGAGGATAAACACGTCCCGCTGCTCGGCCGTGCGCAGGTTGTCGACATAGATCGTGCCGTCGGGGTTGACGGCCTCGGCATGCCGGACCTCGATGGTCGTCCCGGCGCTCCCCTCGGCCTCGAGGCGAACCCAGCCCACCGCGTTCTGGCCGAAGTCCACAACGTAGGTGCCGTGATCGATCTCCGCGATGGACACGGGCTCGAGCTCGTCGACCACGCGCACCGGGGGCGCGGCACTCGCGACGAGGGCCGCCTCCGTCGGCGGGGCGGGGTCTGCGGGCAGCCAACCACTGGCGTCGTAACCCGGCATGTCCCAGGCGCCGAGGCTGCGACGACGATCGATCTTCTGCCCCATCAACAGGTCGGCGTAGATCCAGTCACCGAAGCTGCTGGTCCAGGACGGGTCGGAACCAACCACTAGCAGGCGGCCGTCTTCCAGCTCGACCTGGAGTTGGGCCAGGAGGCTGGGGCGATGACCGTACAGGAAGCCCCGTTGCTTCGAGCCGAAGCCGACGTAGCCCGCATACCAGCCGTCCCCGAGGATCGCTCCCACGCAGTTGCTCCCCTGACGCAGATGGGAGGTGACATCGTAGGCCTGGACCTGGATGCGCCGGTCGTAGTCGGTCCAACCGGGCCGCAGGACCTCGTCGCCCACGAGTTGACCGTTCAGGTGCAGCTCGTACAGGCCGCGCGCGGTGACGTAGGCGCGGCCGCGTCGGATCGGCGCGTCGACGACGAACTCCTTGCGGAGGTACGGGCATGGCTCCATCCACCTACCGAGCTCGTAGACCGGCACGCCACCGCTCCCAGGAGCCTCGACGCCCGGGAGGGCATCGTCGTTGACGCTGATCCACTGGGCCTTCCAAGCCTGCGGCTCCAGCAAGCCCATCTCCCAGAACGCCCGCTCCTCCCCCGAAGCCGAACGGCCCTCCTCGTCCCAGAGCTGGACGCTCCAGTAGTAGCGGCGGCCGCTCACGAGCGCCGGACCCTCGTACGCCACGCCGAAGGTGGCGTCGGACGTCACCTTGCCCGTGTCCCAGACGTCCGCGGTACCGGACTCCAGGGCGTTTGGACTGCTCCCGACCCGCACCCGGTAGGCGGTCTGGCGGCGGCCGCGTCCTTGTCCGGCCGGTTCCCATGAAAGACGGGGGTGCAACTCGTCCAGGCCGATCGGGTCGACCTGGTACTCACAGCGGAGCCGCCTCGCTTCCAGGGCACCGGATCGAACAGGACGACCGGACGGCACTTCAGGTCTTCGGCTCATGGCGTTCCTTCCGTTGGCACCGGCCGACGTCCGCGACGTCGCCGGACCATGCGCATGGGACGTTGGTCGAAACGCGGGCCGAGCCGGATCCGGACCCGCCCTCGACGCAGAAGCACTCGCAAGGCAGCCGGTGCGCTTGCTGGGCCAGCGGGCTATTGCCCTCCGACCACAACCGCCGAAACTCGCGCGGTCCCGATGGGCAGCCCGATCGACCATCCGCTCAAGCGAGCTTCGACCTCGTTTCTCGCATCGTGCGTCGAAATGGCGGGAGCCTCCTGGGTGGCTGCGTTGCCGATGATGGTACTCGGGTGTCGCCCCTCGTGCGTGCCCCTTGACATCTGTAGTGGCTGACTCTATCATCAATTTACACGTGTTAGTTGAATCGTGTCAATCGAGCGAGCTGGCTGCGGCGAACGCCTAGCGCCCGAGGAGGCCGAGCCCTACCATGGGGAAGTTGAGGAAGCCTACGCAGGCCGATGTGGCGCGCCTCGCCAGGGTTTCGAGAGCAACGGTCTCCTTCGTCGTCAACGGCAAGGACGGCGAGGGGATCTCCATCTCACCAGAGACGCGAATGCGCGTGCTCGAGGCAGTCGAGCGGCTCGGTTACGTGGTGGACGCGCGGGCCCAGGCCTTCCGGAGCGGGGAGACCAAGACGATCGGTGTGTACGTGCCGATCTACGAGAACCCGTTCTTCTGGCAGATCCTCCAAGGCATCTCATCCGAGGCGCAGGCCTCGGGCTACAAGTTGCTCCTCGCACATGGACACGCCGAGGAGCGGGAGCGCCAGCAGGTCCGGGAGCTAGCGGAGCAGCGGGTGGACGGTCTCATCCTGGCGACGGAGTTCAGGCTGCTCCCAGAGAGCATCATGGCGCAGCTCAGGGAGTCGAGCCATCCGATCGTCGAGATTGCGTCCGCACCATCGGAGTTCGATGTCGTCCTCCAGGACTATGGAGCTGGAACGCGAGCGCTCGTGAAGTATCTGTTCGAGCTTGGCCACAGGCGGATCACCTTCCTTGACGGGGTGCACGACGAGGTCCAGGGCTTGGACCGGCGGACTGCCTTCGAGAGAGCGCTGGACGAAGCCGCCGTGCCCCGGCGGAACGACCGGGTCGTTCGTTGCGGACCCGCGCTCGAAGAGGGATACCGGGCCGCGCACCAGCTGCTCCAACGCGCCGACCGTCCCACGGCGCTGATCGTGATCAACGACCTCCTCGCCATGGCCGCCATCCGGGCGGCCGCCGACCTCGGGCTCGGCGTGCCCTCGGACGTGTCCGTGGCGAGCTTCGACAACATCCCGTTCGCCGACGTCTTCGTCCCTCGGCTGACCTCCGTAGCCGGAACGCCCGAGCAGAACGGCCGGGATGCCGTCCGCCTGCTTCTTGCCAGGCTCGAGGAGCCCAGACGTCCGCGCGCCACGATATCCAGCGGATGGGAGTTGATCATCCGCGAATCTACCGGTCCGCCGCCTTCCTCGGCAGGCTCTCGCCTTGCCGAGACCGGCACGGCCTCAGGGGGTGGCGATGAGATGAGATGAGCCGCGATCCGCGCCTCGACCACACGCACGTCCCTGTCACCACCGCGATTCATCCCGACCCGTTCAAGGAGGTTTTCTCGATGAGAAGGTTGTTCATTCCGCACCTCGCCATGCTGATGACCGCGAGCGTCGCGGCCGCCCAGAAAGTCACGCTGACGTACCTCGTGGACAACACCTAGACGGACTCGGGGATCGTCCAGGCGTTGGCGGACGCCTACATGAAGCAGCATCCGGATGTGACCATCAAGGTCGATCTGCGACCCGGAGGTACTGAGGGCGACAACATCGTCAAGACCCGCCTCGCGACCGGTGCGATGGACGCCATCTTCTGGTACAACTCCGGGTCCCTGCTGCAGGCGCTGCACCCTGACCAGACGCTGGTCGACCTGTCGGGCCAGCCCTTCATGAACAACGTCGTAGATTCGTTCAAGCAGGCCGTGTCCCAGGGCAGCGCCGTGTACGGCGTACCGACCCAGACCGGCATGGCCGGCGGCATCCTCTACAACAAGGCCGTGTTCGCCAAGCTTGGCCTCCAGGTCCCGAAGACCTGGGATGAGCTCGTGGCGAACAACAAGAAGATCGCCGCGGCCGGCATCACCCCTGTCGCCGCGTCCTTCGCCGCCGGCAACACCTGGACCGCCCAGCTGTTCGTGCTCGCCGACTACTACAATGTCCACATGGCGGAGCCCGGCTTCGCTCAGAAGTACACCGAGAACAAGATCAACATCGCCACGGACCCGGCTGCGCTGGCCGGCTTCCAGCACCTGCAGCAGGGACACGATCTCGGCTGGTGGCAGAAGGACGCTGCTACGGCCACGTACAACGACGCCCTCAAGCTGCTTGCCACCGGCCAGGCGGCACAGTACCCGATGCTGACGTTCGCCCTGTCCGAAATCCAGAAGGACTTCCCGAACGATGTCAACAACATCGGGTTCTTCGCGCAACCAGGCACCGACGCCGCCAAGAACGGCGCCACCATGTGGATGCCCGCTGCTACCTACCTCCCGAAGTCCACGACGGGCGCGAAGCGACAAGCGGCCCTCTCGTTCATCGCGTTCATCGCCTCGTCCGAGGGGACGGACGTCATCACCAAGGCCGTGACGCCGAACGGTCCGTACTTCGTCAAGGGCGCGAAGCTTCCCGATGACGTCTTGCCGGCCGTCAAGGACATCCAGGCGTACATCGACTCGGGTGACTCCTACCCGGCCCTCGAGTTCCTCTCGCCCCTCAAGGGACCCAACCTCGAGCAGATCTGCGTTGCGGTCGCGACGGGCCAGATGACCGCAGAGCAGGGCGCCAAGAACTACGAGCTCGACCTCCAGCGCCAGGCGCAGCAGCTCAATCTCCCTGGCTGGTGAGCGTGCAGGTCTAGAAGCCCTTCGACACCTCGAGAGAGCTGGTCGCTGCGCCAGCTCTCTCCATCCAACTCCTGAATCCCCCACCGCGAAGGCGAGCGTATCTTCCGTGGCGCAACTCCAGGCGAAGAGCCGCGACGCGATCGCGCGACGAAAGGCACGCGGCGCCTCCAAGAAGAGCCCCTACTCCTACTGGTTCTACGTGCCGGCGCTCGTCGTGTTCGGGATCTTCTTCCTCATCCCTACGGCGCTGGCCTTCTACTTCAGCCTCACTCGCTGGACGCTGTTCAGCTCGACGTTCATCGGGCTGAAGAACTTCGTCTATTTCTTCAAGGATCCGCAGTTATCGATGGCGTTCCGCAACACCCTCATCTTCGCAGTCATCACGTGCAGCCTCAAGGTCATCATCTCGTTACCCCTGGCAGCGCTCCTGACGTCCGGCCTGCGCCTGCAGTCCTTCTTCCGCAGCGCCGTCTTCTTCCCGGTACTGATCAGCGCCGTGGCTGTGGGGATCACGTTCCTGACGCTCATGAGGCCCTCCGACGGGCTCATCAACATGGGCCTGCACGCGATCGGCCTGCCGGGACCCGACTGGCTCGGCAATCCCCGGCTTGCGATCTACTCGGTGTGCCTGGTCGAGACCTGGCGCGGCCTCGGTATCGCCACGCTCATCTTCATCGCCGGGATCACGGCGATCCCGCAGGAGTACTTCGACGCCGTGGCGCTGGAAGGTGACGCCTGGGTCAAGTTCCGCCACGTCATCCTGCCGCTCTCGCGCAACGCCACCTTCACGGTCATCCTGCTCGCCTTCATCGGCGGCCTGCGGACCTTCGACATCATCTGGACGACCACGGGCGGGGGGCCCGGGTTCGCCTCCGACGTGCTCACATCCGTGGTCTACAAGGAGTACCAGGCCGGGTTCTACGGCCTTTCTTCGGCGGGCAATGTGGTGTTGTTCGTCGTGATCATGGCGCTCGTATACCCCTTGATGCGCTTCTTCAATCGCCGGGAGCTGGAGATGTGATTGTGCGCGGCGCCCGGACGCGCTTCCTCGTAGACCTGACCATGCTGGTCGCCGTCGGCCTCGTGTTCGTGGTGCCGTTCGCGTTCATCGTGCTGATGGCATCGAAGACCTCACAGGGAGCTTCGACGTTCGCGCTCACCCTTCCCAGTCACTTCAAGCTGTTCCAGAACCTGCGGGACGTGATCCAGTTCCGAGACTACCGGATGCTGCTCGCTCTCTGGAACAGCTGCCTCCTGACCGTCGGCTCCGTCGTGCTCGTGGTGCTGCTGGGCGCCGGTCTGGCGTTCGTGATCCAGCGCCGCAACGATCGACTGGCGTCCTTCGTCAGCGCGCTGGTGCTCACCGGCCTGATCGTCCCCCCGGCGGTCGTGCCCACCATCTTCGTGCTTCAGAAGATCCACCTCTACAAGACGTTGTTCGGTCTGATCTTCGTCGAGGTTGCCCTCCAGCTGCCCTTCACCATGCTGATCATGCGCGCCTTCCTGGCCTCGATCCCACGCCAGATCGACGAAGCCGCCATCATCGACGGCGCCTCCTCCTGGCAGCTGTTCACGTATGTCATCTTCCCGCTCTTGCGGCCCGCGATCATCACGGTGGTCGTGGTGACGGCCGTCGTCATCTACAACGACTTCACGCTTCCCCTCTACTTCCTCCCCGGCGAGAAGAACGTGACGGCCCAGGTCACCCTGTTCACCAATATGAGCCAGTTCACCAATCGGTGGAACCTGCTGTTCGCGGACGTCATCGTCATCACGATTCCCCCGCTGATCATGTTCATGTTCTTCCAGCGGCAGCTCATGGCGGGGTTGGCGTCGGGCTCGCTGAAGGGATGAC
>CAZIBD010000092.1:0-10438 GCA_964536935.1 uncultured bacterium
ACTTCAGCTTCGGCACGGGTGTCGAAACGACCTTCACGCCGTACCTGGTGAACACCGACGACCCGGGCTTCGTCGCCACGCTGACCTCGCCCGACTTCCTCAAGTTCCTCAACCCCAGCCTGACGGCCGTCTACACGGCGCCGACAACCGACCAGGCCGGGAACACCCTGTCGAACGTGTACATGCGCGGCGCGCACCTGTCCGTGAACCCGATCAAGGGCGTCACGCTCGGTGGCAGCTTCGTGCAGAGCGCGTCCGGCGCCGCCGACAAGAACAACGTCAACAACAACAACATCACCAACACCGTCTACGGTGTCGACGCCAACGCCAGCGTCAGCATGTTCAACCTCGGCTTCGAGTGGGATCAGGGCAGCCAGACGGTCGACCCGAATGCGACCGGCCCGGCGGCGGCCAGCGATACCCTGCTCTACGCCAAGCTGCACGTCGACGGCAAGAGCCTGCCGATCCTGAACAGCCTTGACGTCAACTACCGCGACATCCCGCAGACCTGGGAGAACGGCAACGCCAACAACTACGCCATGATCTACGACGCCGGCAGCAACAGCTCGAACTACCCGTTCGCGCTGGAAGACGGCAATGGCAACAACGTTGGCCAGCAGGGCTTCGGCGTCAAGGGCGACCTGAGCCTGTTCATCCTGGACGTCTCGGGCTACTACGACAACTACTCGTACAACCTCGCCAACGCCAACCCGGACAAGGTGCAGGCGTACGGCGCGGACGCGACGGCGCAGCTCTTCGCGGGCTTCAGCCTGAGCGGCTTCTTCCACCACGTGACGATCAACAGCACGGCGGTGGGCGACCTCGAGTACCAGTACACCGATACGGGCGCGGTGCTCACCACGTCCACCGGGACGCAGTTCGGCGCGGGTGACCAGTCGATCGACAACAACTACGACACCGGTTTCGGCGTCACGTTGAAGCACGACGGCTCGGCCTCCAACGCCCTGATCAAGAACCTCAACCTCGAGGCGACCTACAAGCAGACGGGCGCTCAGTACGGCATCACGACCATCGACGTCAAGGGCGACTACACCCTCAACGTCTCGATCGTGACGCTCACCCCGTACGCCGAGTACGAGACCATCAGCTACGGCTCCAACTACACCCAGAACAACGATGGGACCACGACGCTCCAGGCCGGCACCGGTCTCACGACCAAGCCGCTGAACGTCGCGCTGAAGCCGAGCCTGATGGCCGCCGTCAACTACCGCACCACGGATCACACGGGTGCTGGCACGAGTGCCACCAAGGTGCCCTACACCGCCAACGAGCTGCAGTGGAGCGTCGGGCTTGTCCTGAACAAGTTCCTGTTCGACCACAGCACGCTGACGGCGAAGTACGGCTCCTGGAGCGGCCAGAACATCGAGGTCAACCCGTACGTCAATGGCAGCACGTGCTTTGACTCGGCGGGCAACACCTCGGCCTGCACCAACGGTGCCACCAACATCAGCAACGGCGACGCCTACTACGGCGCCAACTCGCAGCAGTCCGTGAACGGCTACGAGGTCATCTGGAACTACTACGACCTCGAGATGTCCTACGGCGTCTACCAGAACCACCGCGCGAACACCGCCGGGTACGTCCCCGCTGGCGACGCGTCGGCCCAGGCCTTCCAGATCAGCTACACCGTCAACTTCTGAGCACGGTCGTAGTGCATTCGGCGTAGACACGCCAACAGCAACCGGGCCCCGCGAACGCGGGGCCCGGTTCTTGATGGGTCCGAACGGGGCCCGTGGTGGCGATGGCGTGAGGTCGACGGCCCGACCCGCGGGAGCGGGCGGACCTCAGGCGAGAACGCGCAGCGAGGCCGGCGCGAGCTCCAGGCGGAACTCGCGCGCCGCCGGCAGCGGCTCGCCCTCCACGTGGCCGGGCTGCTGGCGCTCCCACACCAGGCGCACGCGGCGCCCGTGGAACAGATGGACCGCCGGGTGCCCGAGGTGGGCGCCGCGCATCACGCGCGGAAGCAGGCGTAGCGTGCCGATGCGGCCGAGGCCGCCGGCGACCAGGACTTCGAACAGGCCGTCGTCGATCGACGCCCCGGGCGCGAACAGGAAGCTTCCGCCGGTGCGAGGGCCGAGCTGCGTCGAGACGAGCAGGGAGCGCCCTGTGTAGACGAGCGCATCGTCGACCCATACCTCCACGGGAGCAGCGTCGAGCGCGCCCAGGGCGGTCAGGACCGCCCACAGGTACGCGGCGAAGCCCTTGAGCGGCCGCGGCGAGGCGGCCACGCGGGTGGCGACATCGGCGTCGAAGCCCACGCCGGCGGCGTTGATGAACGGCTCGCCGTTCACGATTCCGGTATCGACCCGGCGGGCGTTGCCGGCTACGAGCCGTTCCAGGGCGCCCTGCAGATCCGCGCGGCGCATGCCGAGCGCGAAGGCGAAGTCGTCCCCCGAGCCTACCGGCAGCACGCCGAGGGTCCGGCCGCTCCCGATGCAGGCCTTGGCGACCTCGTGGGCGGTGCCGTCGCCGCCGACGGCCACCACCGTGGCGTCCGCGGGGGTGCCGGCGGCCAGGCGGGTGGCGTGCCCCGGGGCCCCGGTAGCGAGCACCCGGTAGGGCACACCGTGCGCTTCCAGGAACGCCCGGGTGTCGACGAGGGCTGCGCTCGCCCGGCCCCGTCCGGCGATGGGGTTGTAGATGAGGTGCAGCACGGCCTCGCCGATTCTATCGCGGCACCGCTCGCGCGCGAACGGCGTGGAACGTCCGGGACGGGGCAGCGCTCGGCCGTCGACGCGACACGACGCGTCCGGTGCCCGAAGGCGGGGGGCTAGACTGGAGCATGCCGACTCCTGGCGAGCTGTTCGACCTGGCGCGGGTCCCCGAGCCCCTGCGCGCGTTGCTCGACGTGACCGAGCCCTGGGAGGCGTTGACGCGGATCGACGCCTTTGTGGCCGGCATGCCGACCGGCCGGCACGGCAGCGTGCATCCCACCGCTATCGTCGACGGGCCGCTGTTCCTCGGAGAGGGCGCGAGCATCGGGCCGTTCGCCTACCTGGAGGGGCCCGCCTACCTCGCTCCGGGCGCCCGGGTCGGGCACGCCGCGTACCTGCGCGGACCCGTCGTGCTGGGACCCGACGCACGGGTGCTGCACGCCTCGGAGGTGAAGCGCTCCCTGCTGCTGGGCGGCGCGCGGGCGCCGCACTTCAACTATGTCGGCGACAGCATCATCGGGCACGACGTCAACCTGGGTGCCGGCGTCAAGCTCGCGAACTTCAAGACCACCGGCGACGAGATCAAGGTCGACGGGCGAGGCACCGGCCTGCGCAAGTTCGGCGCCGCGCTCGGGGACGGGGTGTCCATCGGCTGCAACGCCGTGCTCGCTCCGGGTACGGTGGTGGGGCGGGGCACCATCATCTACAGCGGAGCCATGGTGCGCGGCATCGTGCCGGCGCAACGGGTGGTGAAGCTGCGGCAGGTGCACGAAGCGGTCGAGACGGTTCCGGCCGCCCGCTAGGACACGCGCGCGATGCGCCGGCCCTGCCGTGCTGCCCCTTCGTGACGCCAACCCGCGGCGCTCTCTGCCGTGGGTCACCTACGGTATCGCCCTGGCCTGCGTCGCGGTGTACGTTCACCAGGCGCGCCTGGGCGGCAGCCTGGCGGGGTTCGTGTTCACCGTCCGCTACGGCTTCATCCCCGAGCGCTTCTTCCACCATCCCTTGACGGCGGCGCCGACCCTCGTCACCGCCCTCTTCCTGCACGGCAACCTGCTTCACCTGCTCGGCAACCTGCTCTTCCTGCTGGTCTTCGCCGACAACATCGAGGACCGCTTCGGCAGCATGCCCTTCGCCGTCTTCTACCTGCTGGGCGGCGCGCTGGCGAACGTGACCTATGGTTGGCTGTCGGATGCGCCGCGCATCCCGCTGATAGGGGCCTCGGGAGCCATCAGCGCGGTGCTGGGGGCGTACCTGATCGCCTTCCCGCGCCTCCGGGTGCAGGCGTTCATCCCGCCGTTCCTGGTGGCCTGGCTCGTGTTGTCGCTGTTCGCCCGCGTGCCGCGCTTTTTCCTATTGTGGTTTCCGGCGTGGCTGTTCATCGGCTACTGGTTCCTGGTCCAGCTGCTGGAGGCCACGACCCACGTCGCGGCACTGCAACCCGGCGCCTCCGCGGTCGCGTGGTGGGCGCACGTCGGAGGATTCGCCTTCGGAGTGGTTGCAGTGGTCGTGTTCCTGCGGCGCGTGCGGGCGCCGCGGTGGAGGTGACGACGATGAGGCGAGCCATCGCCTTGCTTTTCGCGCTGGTCCTGGCAGCTTCGGCAGCGGCCCAGCAGAGCCCCCAGACCTACCTCTCCGACATCGCCTCGAACCCGTCGAGCACCGGAGGCAAGGCGCGCCTGCTGCACTACCTGCCGCAGGACCTGCCGATCGCCGTGTACGTGCCACCCTCTCCGACGGGCAACGGGCAGGCGATGCGTGACGCCGTGATCCGGGCCGTCAAGGCCTGGGAGCAGGCCGTCCCCGACATCGTGCACTTCGTCGTGGTGGGGCAGGCGACGCCTGACGCCATCACGGTGACGTGGCAGCAGCTGAGCGACAAGGTGGCCAGCTATCGCTACGCCTACTCGGTCGACAAGCAGGGGCAGTACCGCTTCCACACCACCGAGGTCATCCTCGACCCCCGCTTCCAGCCGAGCCAGATCTACCGCTACGCGTTGCTGGTCTTCGGGCAGGCGGTGGGCATGCTGGGGCGCAGCCCATACAGCGGCGACGCGCTCAGCGCCACGCCCTCGGGGACTATCTCCAAGCGGGATGTGGCCACGTTGCGCGCGCTGTACGCGGTCCCCAGCGGCACGGTGCTCAAGCAGTAGGACGAACGCGCTTCTGCCGCGCCGTTCAGGCCGGCCTGGCCGCGCGCTCGACCGTCAATGGGCGGGCTCGATCAGGCCGTAGTCGCCGTCGCCGCGCAGGTAGATCACGTTGATCTCGTCGGTGTCGAGGTTCCGGAACATGAAGAAGCTGTGCCCGAGGGCCTCCATCTGCACCGCGGCGTCCTCCGGCGCCATGGGGCGGAGCACGTGGCGCTTGACGCGCACGATGGAGGGCTCCTGCTCCACGGGCTCGGGCGGCGCCGGCTGAGGCTTCTCCTCGGTCCGCTTCGCGATGAAACGGCCCTTGAACTTCTTGAGCTGCCGCTCGAGCTTGTCGACGACGAGATCGATGGCGGCGTAGGTGTCCTGCCCCCGCTCCTCGGCGCGTACGATGCCACCCTGCACGTTGACCTGGACCTCGACCCGGGCCGGGTTCGCTCCGCTGGCGCCGTTCCCCTTGCCGTCGTAGGACATCACCACGCGGGCGTCCACGATCTGGTCGGAGAAGCGGTCGAGCTTCTGGAGCTTGTCCTCGGCGTATTGGCGCATGGAGTCGGAGATGTCGATATTGCGACCGATGAGCTTGTAGATGTTCATGCTGCTCCCTTCGGGCCCTTCGCCTGAGGTCGCGAGGTCGCCTGGTGAGCGTAGTGTAGCATCGGCTCCCACGCATCCAGGAGGGAGGTACGTCCCCGGGTACCACCCGTTGTTGCCGTGTGCGACGCATGTCGGCTGGCACGGTCGACGGCATGGTGGGGCATGCTAGATTCGAACCGTAGCCATGAGCGAACGTTGCCAGGACCCCCACAACGTACGGAACTGCCCTGCCGGGGAGGCCATCGAAATCCTGCAGGAGAAGTGGGTGCTCCACATCGTGCACTCGTTGCTGGCCGGGCCCAAGGGCTTCAACGAGCTGGGCCGCGAGGTCGGGGGCTGCAACCCCACCACCCTCACGCAGCGCCTGTACCGGCTGGAGACGCTGGGGCTGGTTCGCAAGACCGTGCACTCGGTCACGCCGCCCCGCTGCAGCTACGACCTCACCGAAGCGGGTCTTGCGCTGGACAGCGTGATCGAGTCGATCCGGGCCTGGGCGCTCAGCCACCTGCCGCCCGCCGACGACGGCGCGCAAGCCCACCTGGGCTAGCTCGAACCCCTAATGACGAACGTACGCAGGACCGGCGCAGCCGCGCTCAGGTGCGGCGCCGCTTGAAGAGTCCGCGAGGCGTGTCGTCGACCTCGGTTTTCGCCTCTTCCAGTGCTTCCAGCAAGGCCTTGTTGCGGCGCTCCATCTCGCGGACGCGACGCTCGAGCTCCTCGACCCGACCCTGAGGCTCGTCGCCGGCGCGCGCGGCGGTGGGCTCGCGGCGCGGGCCCGTCTCGCCACCATCCGGGGAGCGTTGGCCGTGGACGGCAACGTCGGCGGGCTGGGCCCCGTTGACGATCCCGCCGGTCGGCTCGGGTGGACCGTCATGGCCGCCGAGCCCCGATTCGATACGCGCCAGCTGCCGCTTGAGCGCGGCGACCTCGCGCCGCAGCTCCTCGTTCTCCCGGTACAGGGCGTCGGTGGCCGGATCCGTGGCCGACGGGGCCGCCACCGCCCCGGCGTCCGCGTGGGGCGCGTCGCTGCCCAGGGCCTCCAGCGCCTGCTCGATGACCACGGTGTTCCTGGTAGAGCGGCCTGTGAGGCCGGATGGCGTGTCCCACCGGGACAGCAGCCGACGCACGCGGTCGCGAAGGTTCTTGTCGCCGAGTGGCTTGGGGAGGAGCAGGTCGGCTCCGACGGAGCGGGCGCGCTCACGGACGTCGGCGGAGAGACCGTCGCGCTTGGGCAGCTCGACGGTCAACAGGACCGGAACCCGGGCCAGGCGCGTCACGCTCTTGAGCTTGCCGCACACGACGTCGCCGCCGATGTCGGGCAGCTCGAGGGCCATGATCACCAGGTGCGGCGTGTGCTCCTTGAGGTACTCGAGGGCCTCGCGGCCCGACCCCGCGTTGACGATCTCGGGGCCGTCCTCCGCGAGGAGCATGTCGACGAGCTGGCGCTGGAGCGGGTCGGCATCGACCAGGAGGATGGTTCGAGGAGGCATGGTTACGGCTGCGACGATACCACGGCCGCGTGCTGTAGCATGGCCCGCATGGCGTGGCAGGGGCTGATCATCGGTCTGGCAGCCGGTATGTTCGGCGGTATCGGTGGGCTCGGTGGCGGTGTGGTGATGGTGCCGCTCCTCGGGGTGTGGCTCCACCTGACTCAGCACCGCGCCCACGGCACCAGCCTGGTCGCCGTGGTGCTCACGGGGCTGGTCGGGGTCATCCCGTATGCCCTGGGCGGCGCCGTAGCGCTACGGCTGGCCCTGGCGCTCGCCGCCGCATCCATCGTGGGCTCGTCCCTCGCGGCCGGGTTGAGCCCGCGCGTGCCGGCGCGCGCGCTCCGGCGCGTGTTCGGGGTGCTCGTCATCGTCACCGGGACGAGCCTCCCCTTCGACGCGCTGGTGCCGGCCCATGCCGTTGTCGGGGCCTGGGCCCTGCCCGCGGGGCTCGCCACCGGGCTGGTGGCGGGTGCGGTGTCGGGGCTCCTCGGCGTGGGCGGGGGCTCGGTGATGGTGCCGATGCTCGTCCTGCTGTTCGGGTTCGGCCAGCACGTGGCCCAGGGGACGAGCCTGGCGGTGATGGTGCCGGCCGCACTGGCGGGAAGCGTGCAGCACCTCCGGCACGGCCACATCGACGGGCGGGTGGCTCCTCTGCTGGCGCTCGGCGTTGCGGCCGGTGCCTACGTTGGGGGGTGGGCGGCGCTGGCCCTGCCGAACGACACGTTGCGGTGGGTCTTCGCGGTGTTGCTGGTGGCGACGGGGGTGCGCTACGTCCTCACGAGCCTCTCGCGAACGGCGGAAGGCTGAACGGGCCGGCCGCGGCGTCCGCAGGAGCGAGGCGTCCGGCTACGACAGCGGCAGGTTGGCGACGAACACCATACGGTCGCCGTGCTGCTCCAGCTTCACGTCGTAGTCCGACTCGGAGGCCGGGAAGTACTTGGTGATCACGCCCATGAGCTCCTGCTTGAGCTGCTCCATCCGGCCGGGCGAGAGCTTGGCCCGATCGTAGGAGAGCACCAGCTTGAGGCGCTCCTTGACGTGATCCTTGCTGCGCTTGCGTCCGAAGAGCCCGAACATCAGCTGCCTCCAAACAAGCGACGGAGCCCCGTCAGGAAGCCCCCCTGAGCCTGGAGCTGGGCGTACGGCACATCCTCCCCGCGGAGGCGCTTGGCGATGTCGCGGAAGGCGCCGCCGGCGCCGTTGCGGCTGGACTCGTCCAGCGACGCCGGGCTGCCTACGTTGGTGGACACCAAGATGCGCTCGTCCTCCGGGACGATGCCGATCAGCTTGACGCCCAGGATCTCGAGCACGTCGTCGACCTCGAGCATGTCGCCGCGCTTCACCATCTCGGGGCGAAGCCGGTTGACCACCAGCCGCACGTCGGTGATGTCGCGCGCCTCGAGCAGTCCGATGATGCGGTCGGCATCGCGCACGCTCGAGACCTCGGGGTTCACCACTACCAGCGCGCCGTCGGCGGCGCTGGCGGCGGTCTGGAAGCCGGACTCGATCCCGGCCGGGCTGTCGATCAGGACGCGGTCGAAGCCCTCCTCCTCGGTGAGCATGCGGACTGTCTCCTGCATGCGGCCTTCGGAGAGGGCGCTCTTGTCGCTGGTCTGGGAGGCGGGCAGCAGGTGGAGCGTCTCCACGCGCTTGTCGCGCACGAGCGCCTGGCGCAGCCGGCACCGCCCCTCGAACACGTCGATCAGGTCGAACACGACGCGCCCCTCGAGCCCCATCACCACGTCCAGGTTCCGCAGGCCCACGTCCGTATCGATGACGCACACCTTCTCCCCCTGCCGCGCAAGGGCCGCTCCCACATTGGCCGTGGTGGTCGTCTTGCCGACACCGCCCTTGCCGGACGTCACGACGATGGCTCTAGCGTTCACAGTAGGTGCTCCTCCTCGGCCGGCGCCCAGGCGGCGCCCAATCGTCGCGAATGACCACGGACTTGGAGAACTATACCACCGCCGAGGGCGCTCCTGCGCTGCCGCGCAGCCACCTCGAGAAGGGCCCCGAGGCCGTCCTGGGCGCGGTTGTCGAAGAGACCTCAGGCGGCGCTGAGGTTGGCGTACTTCACCAGGAGCCGCTTGGCTCCGGCGCCGTCGAACACCACCGTCACCTCGGCCCGGGCGCCCTCGCCGCTCACGCCGACCACCGTGCCGAGCCCGAACTTCGGATGGCGGACCTTCTCGCCCCCGCGATAGGCCAGGCCGGGCTCCGCGCGCGTTCCGCTCGAGCCGGCCGCGGCGGGCGCACGGGGCGGTTCCCAGCGCGCACCCATGCGCTTCGAGCGGAGGCGCGGATCGCCGAGCTCCTGGCCGAAGACGTCGACCTCGCTGAGCATGCCTGCCGGGATGTCCTCGAGGAAGCGGCTGGGACGCGCGATCTCGGTCCGCCCGAACGTCATCCGCGCCTCGCAGTGCACCAGCGTCAGCTCCTCCTGGGCGCGCGTGATGCCCACGTAGAAGAGGCGGCGCTCCTCCTCGATCTCCTGGAGGCTGCCTGTCGAGCTTCGGTGCGGGACGAGGTTCTCCTCCATGCCTACCAGGAACACGACGGGGAACTCCAGCCCCTTGGCGTTGTGGAGGGTCATGAGCGTGACGGCGTCGTCGGGTACCTCACCGCCGTTGACGGCCTCGACCGCCCGGTCGTCGACGCTGCTCATGAGCGAGGCCTCGTCGAGGAACTCCGCGATCGAGCCTCCCGACTCCTCCTGCCACTCCGCGACCGCGTTCAACAGCTCCTCCAGGTTCTCCAAGCGCCCCTGCGCCTCGAAGCTGCCCTCGTCCCTCAGCGCTTGCATGGTGCCGCTCTGGTCCATCACCGCCTTGAGGAAGTTCGCGGCAGGTAGCTCCTCGGCCTCGCGCGCGAGATCATTCATCAGCTCCAGGAACTCCTGCACGCGCCTCACCGCGGGGGTTCCGGAGAGCGCCTCGTCCACATGCTTGAGCGCTTCGGCGAAGGAGACCCGTCGTCGCGCGGCCCAGGCCACCAGCCGGTCCTCCGAGGTCTTGCCGATGCCGCGCTTCGGCCGGTTGAGGATGCGGCGCCACGACACGTCGTCCGCCGGGTTGAGCGCGGCGCGCGCGTAGCTGAGCACGTCCTTGACCTCGCGCCGCTCGTAGAAGCCCACGCCGCCCACGATGCGCGCGCTCAAGCCGGCGCGGCGCAGGGCCTCCTCCAACACGCGCGACTGGGCGTTGGTCCGGTACAGCACGGCCATGTCGCCTAGGTGCAGGTCGCGCTCGGCGATCAGGCGCTCGACGCTCCGGGCCACGAAGTCGGCCTCGGCGCGGTGGTCGGCGGCCCGGTAGAGGCGCACCTTGGCGCCGGCGCCCTTGACGGGGCGGAGGTTCTTCTCGAGGCGGCCCTGGTTGTGCAGGATGACCGCGTTGGCCACCTCCAGGACGCTTCCCACCGAGCGGTAGTTGAGCTCGAGCCGGTAGACGGCCGCGTCCTCGTAGTCGTGCTGGAACTCGAGGATGTTGCGCACGTCGGCGCCACGGAACGCGTAGATGCTCTG
>CAZIBD010000093.1:0-3666 GCA_964536935.1 uncultured bacterium
CGGGAGACGGGATTCGAACCCGCGACATACAGCTTGGAAGGCTGTCGCTCTACCAGCTGAGCTACTCCCGCACGAGACCGCACCTGGGCCTGCCAGCCGACGCCGGGCGGGTGGTCGGGGCGGCTGGATTCGAACCAGCGACCCCCTGCTCCCAAAGCAGGTGCGCTACCAGACTGCGCTACGCCCCGTGTCGCCTTGCGGCCGCTACTCCGGAGACATCCGACCTCGACCTGAGCGGCACCAAAGTATACACATCGAACGAGAGGGGGACAAGCTCTGAGTAGCAGAAGGTCCGCTGCAGGACGGCGTTTCCTGGACCGCTCCCCGCGTGGGGCGTTAGGCGAGCTCCGCGAAGACCAGATCGGTCCAGGCGCGCACCTCGTCGGTCAGGTCGAGGCGCTCGAGGGCGGACCGGTCGTACCAGCCCAGACCGGGCTCGTCGCCGAGGAGCGTGCCGTCGTACGGCTCGAGCGGCCGGCCGAAGTAGATCAGGTCGATGTGCTCGTGGCCGGGATGGATCGACTCGAGCTGCACGCCGCGCGGGCGGACGAGCTGGCGTGGGGTCGGGAGGCCGAGCGCGCGTTCCCCGACCAGCTCCACGCGGACGCCGGACTCCTCGAGCACCTCGCGCACCGCGGCGTCGTCGGGCAGCTCGTGCGGCTCGACGTGGCCGCCGCACGGCAGCCACATGCCGAGCTTGCGATGGCGGTGCATCAGCAGCTGGCCCTGCCAGGCGACGAACACGGTAGCGGCCAGGTCGCGGGTGACGCCTGCCGGGGCGGTGCCTCTGTCCGCGCTCACGAGGCCATGACGAGCGGCACCGCGCTCACGCCGGCGCCGACCACGTCTCCGTACAGCGTGTGGGGCGTCGCATGGGAGATGCGTACGCGTTGCAGGCCCATGGTCCGGACCTGATCGCGGGGCACCAGCACCGTGTGGTTCTGGTCCGAGTGCCCGACGGCGTAGGCGCCGTCCTTGCCCAGGTCCTTGATGAGCACGCGAACCTCGCGGCCTTCGTAGGCGCGGTTGGCCTCGAGCGACCAGTGCTTCTGGCGCTCGATGAGCCGCTGCAGCCGCTCCACCTTGACCTCGCGCGGGAGGTCCTCGAAGCGCTCGGCCGAGGGCGTCCCGGGGCGGGCGCTGTAGACGAACATGTAGGCGTGCTCGAAGCGGACCTCGTCGTAGAGCGAAAGGGTGGCGTCGAAGTCCTCCTCGGTCTCACCCGGGAACCCCGCGATGAGGTCCGTGCTGATGACGACGTCGTCCACCTTGTCGCGGATCTCGCGGACGATCTCGAGGTAGCGCTCGCGGCGGTACTCCCTGGCCATGCGCCGCAGCACGCGGTCGCTCCCCGACTGGGCCGGGAGATGGATGTAGTTGCAGACGTTGGGCTCCTGCGCGATGGCGTCGATGATGTCGGAGGTGAAGTTCATTGGGTGGCTCGTCGTGAACCTGACGCGTGGGATCCCCACCCCCGCCACTCGCCGCAGCAGCTCGGCGAAGGACGGCACGTCGGGGTCGCCGAGGCCGTAGGAGTTCACGTTCTGGCCGAGCAGGACCACCTCCTGCACGCCTGCGTCACGCATCGCCTCCGCCTCGCGCAGGATCAGCTCCGCCGGGCGGGAGACCTCGGGGCCGCGGGTCGTCGGCACGATGCAGTAGGTGCAGTGGTGGTTGCAGCCGCGCATGATGGTGAGGAAGCCGGTGAGCGCATCGGGCGCAGGCGGCAGGACGCGGTCCAGGTCGTCGCGGAAGCGGAGGCTGCGGAACGCGCCGTCCCCGCGCTCGACCGCCTCGATGGCCGGCAGGATGTCGGGGATGGCGCCGGGGCCGACGAGGATGTCGACCTCGAACTTGTCCGCGAGGCGTTGGCCCTCCTCGAGCTGTGCCAGGCAGCCCATCAGACCGACCGCGAGGGGGCGCCCACGCTGCTTCTCCTTGCGGAGCTCGCCGAGCACCGACACCACCTTCTCGACCGGCTTGCCACGCACCGCGCAGGTGTTGAGCAGCACCAGATCGGCGTCGGCAGGGTGCTCGACCAGCTCGTGGCCGCCGGCGACCAGCTCCGACTGGATGATGTGGGTGTCGTACTCGTTCATCTGGCACCCGTAGGTGATGATGTGCGTCCGGATGCTCCCCGCCTCCTCGTACGGCCGCGCCGCGTGCTCTGGGCGGTCATTCTAGCAAGGACGCGACGAGGTGCGCCCGGACCCACGTGACGCCCTCAGTGGAACAGCAGGGCTCCTGCCAGCACCAGGAACACGCTCAGCACCGAAAGCGCGAACCCCGCCAGGAAGAGGCGCGGGAAGCGGCGCGCCACCGGGGGGATCGGCGATGCAACGACCATGAGGATCCCGATCAGGAAGAGGTAGGCGGCGATCTTGATGACGAGCGAGAGGGCTGGGGACACCTCGGTGAGGATACCGGATCGCCGGCGCTAGGGCGCCTGTCCGGCCAGGAGCGTGGGGTTGGCCGCTCCCGGATCGACGTGGAATCGGTGCTCGATGGCCACCGCGGTTCCGGATCCGTCGATGCCGACCTCGACCGTGGCCACGCCCAGCGTGTCGGGCAGGAACAGGGCGAACGCGCCCGGACCGACGCGGGCGGCCGGTTGGAAGCTGCCCTGGAGGAACAGCGCCAGCGTCTTGCCGGCAAGAGGCGTATAGCGCAGGGTGAGGCGCGCCCCGCGCTCGGCGCGTTGCCGCACCGATGCGCCGACCAGGGTCACCACCGTGCGGGGCTGGTCCGGCCTGGGTGAGTAGCTGCCGTGGACGAGGTCGACGCTGCCGGCATCGTCGATGGCGTAGTCGTTGCCCTGGAGGGGCACGCCGACGACGACAGGCACGGTGCCCTCGGCGTCGGTGGCGAGGACCACGGTCGAGGTTCCGGCGGGCAGGGTGCGCGTGACCGGGGCGTCGCTCCCAACGTGGAAGAGCGCGCGCGTGGTCTTGGAGGCGCGGACCCGCAGGTGCAGCTCGCTCACCACCCGCGAGGATCGCTCGAGCGTGTAGCCCACGAGCGGCGCGGGCTCGGAGCCGAAGTCCTGGACCATGAACAGCTCCCCGTGGGCATCGCGGGCGGCGCCGAAGCCGACGCGGTTGTAGGTGCCGTTCAGCAGGTTCTTGCGGTGGGGAGGGGAGTGGAGCCAGTCGTCCACGGCCTGGCGGGCGGCGGCCTGGGCGTCCCCGGGCCGGGCCAGCATGACGATGTTCTCCGCGACGTCGGTGAGTGGACAGCCGGCGAGCGCCAGCCGCTTCTGGAGCGTGTCGTGGGCGGCGACGGGGGAGCCGTGCGAGAAGTAGTCGAGCTTCGCCATCTCCGCGGCGTGTTCGCGCGCCGCGCGGGCCAGCCCTTCGTCCTGGGCCAGCGGCGCCAGGCCGTGGTCGGCTCGGGCGGCGTTGGTGGCGACCAGCAGCGCCGCCTCCAGCGCCGGATCCGCGGCAGGGATGGGCTCCTGCGCGGTCAGAGGCAGGGGGGCGGCGAGGCCGATCGCAAGGATGCCGGCCAGGATGCCCGCGAGCGCACCGGCCGTGGCGGCGGCCGGCCGACCGCTCGCGCGTCGGTGATGGGGCGAGGAGCCGGACGGCAGGGTGGATGGCCCACGGGCCGACGCGCGCGACGGTGCTCGTGACGACGGTGCTCGTGACGACGGTGCTCGTGACGACG
>CAZIBD010000093.1:3766-10364 GCA_964536935.1 uncultured bacterium
TGCTCGTGACGACGATGCTCCTGACGACGTGGTGGACGGCGCGTGGGCGGGACGCATGGCGCAGTCTACGGCGGTCATCGCCGGCCGTGCCGGCAGCTCCATGAAGCGTCCTTCATGGCGTGCTGGCGGGCCGGGGTCCAACACCTCGTGGCTGTGGACGTCGCTCGGGCCCGCTAGCATGAGGCATGGAGCGCTTCCGGGAAGCGGTGCTGCGAGTGGTGAGTTGCGTCCCCGCCGGCCACGTGGTGAGCTACGGGCAGGTGGCCCTCCTGGTGGGGCGGCCCGGGGCGGCGCGGGCCGTCGGAGCCGTGTTGCGCGGTATCCGCGAGGAGGACGGAGACGTGCCCTGGCAGCGTGTCGTCAACGCTCGCGGCGGGATCTCGACCTACAAGGTCGGTCATGGGGAGCTCCAGACGGCCCTGCTTCGGGCCGAGGGCGTCGAGTTGCGCGGCGGCCGCATCGTCGACCTCCGCCGCTACCTGTGGTGGCCCGACGACGCGCTGGCGCTCCGGGCCGATCAACCGACGTAGAGCTCGCTACCGACGTGGTAGGCGAAGACGCGGCGCTTGAAGGTGCGCCTCAGCCAGCCCACGCGGACCTTGGCGCTCACGAAGTAGCCGCCGTGCTCGCGTAGGTTGCGCGCGGTGAAGCCCAGGCCCGGAACGATGAAGGCCAGCAGGCCGAGCAGGGAGGCCAGCGCCTCGGCCGCGACGTCGGTGTGCCGGGTGGCCGGGAACGGAGCTGGGAACAGGGCCTTGAGCACGTGACTCCGGCGACCGGAGAGGGGCTCCCCGTAGAGCGCGACCTGCCGTTCCAGCTGGCGGCTCCGGGTCTGGACGCCACCGTTGTCCTGGTGCTGGTAGAAGCGGTCGACCAGGGTGAACGTTACGTGGGCGGCCGGGATACGGTCGTAGGGCACCAAAGTCAGCGTGGCCTCGAACGTCTCTCCGCTCTGCACGGCGTCGGGCACCTCCAGCCTCATCTCGTTGAACGACCGCTGCCACAGCGCTTCGCCCAGCGAGGAAGCGGCCGCGAGGACGGACGACGCCAGCTCGAACAGCACGAAGCCGCTTCCCAGCCCGAGCGATGTCCGCCAGCCGGGCTCCGCCAGCAGGAGCATCCCCAGCAGGGCCGCCGCCGCCCACAACAGGCCCGCATAGAAGGCCGGGAGCGCTGTGATGTGCGGTGGGTAGGGCAGGTCGAGAGGCGGGTCGTCGAGGTAGCGCTTGGCCACACCGCAGGCTTCGCACACGGTGCTGCCGCCGACGTTGTGGTGGCCGCAGGCGGCGCAGTCCCAGGCGAGCTGCGTCATGCTTGGAGGATAGCGGAACGACGGCGGGGGCGGCATGCGAAAGTTCGTATGATGCCAGACATGGATTCCGACGCCCTGGTGACGCTTGCTTCCGATCTCATCCGAGCCCCGAGCCCGTCGGGTCAGGAGGGTCCGGCCGCCGAGGTGCTCAGCCGGGCCTTCCACCAGCTGGGTTTCGACGAGGTGCGGCGGGACGAGGCCGGCAATGTGGTGGGTGTCCTGCGCCGCGGCGAGGGGCCGGTCGTGATGTTCAACGGCCATCTCGACACCGTGCCCGTTGGCGATGCGGCCCTGTGGCCGCAACCGCCGCTGTCGGGGGCGGTGGTGGACGGGCGCCTGTGGGGACGCGGGTCGTGCGACATGAAGAGCGCCCTGGCGTGCATGACGCTGGCGGCAGCCGACGTCGCTCGCTCGGGGTTCTCGGGCACGCTCGTGGTAGCCGGCGTAGTCCAGGAGGAGCTCGGCGGGCTCGGTGCGCGCTACCTCGGGGAGAATCTGCCCGCCGACGTGATCGTGCTCGGTGAGCCCAGCAAGCTCGACCTGATGCTCGGCCACCGCGGGCGGATCGAGCTGGAGGTACGCTTCCCCGGACGCATCGCGCACGCGGCCAAGGCCGAGCTGGGCGAGAACGCGCTCTACCACGCGGCGCGCTTCCTGGCCAAGCTCGAGGGGGTCGGGCTGCCGGAGGGTGGGCCGCTGGTGGGATCGAGCGCGACGCCGACCCAGCTCGTCACCTATCCCGAGGGCGGGGTCAACATGGTACCGGGTTCCGCCGTGCTGACGGTCGACTACCGCACCATCCCGGGCGACGACGAGAACGCGGTGTTGAGCCGGTTGCGCGAGCTGGCCGACGATCCGCGCATCGAGGTCGCCGTTCCCACCGAGTACGCACAGAGTGAGGACGGGCGGCTGCGGCGCGAGTTCCCGCGCTCGGTCGAGCCCTACCTGGCTCCGGGCGAGAGCCCCATCATCGAGACCGCTCGGGGCGCCTTGCGAGCCACGTTGGCGGGGGCGGGCCGCTCGCTCGGGGAACGCACCTGGTGGTTCGCCACCGACGCTCCGCACCTGGTGCGGGAAGGCGGCGTGGTGGTGGGGTTCGGCCCCGGCGAGGAGGAGCTCGCCCACACCACCGAGGAGAGCGTCGACGTCGACAGCCTGCACGTCGCGCGGGCCGGCTACCGGGCACTGGGGCACGCCTATCTGGGTCAAGGAGATGAACGGAGATGATCAAGGGCCGGACCGTGGTCATCAACGGCGACCCGTGGACGGTCGTCGACGTGGCGCCGGCGCAGGCGTTGGCGGAGATGGTGGCGGCCCTCCTCGAGGAGGAGGGGATGGTCGCCATGGTGCGTGGCGGCGACCTGCTGTCCGACTTCTTTTCCAACCTCGGTGCCAGCGGCACGGGCACGGCCGTGGTGCTCGTCCCGGAGGCCGACGCCGAGCGTGCCCTCGCGCTCATCGCCGAGACGGTGACGGACTTCGAGGGTGAGGAGCTCGACGCGATCATGCGAGCCATCGCGGCCGGCGCCGACCCCGAAGAGCTCCTCGGAACAGCGGAGCCGGACGAGGATGCCGAGGGCCGGGACGCCTCCCGGGAGGACGATACGACGTGAGCGAGCGCCGGGTGGACCCTAGCCCGGCGTCCACAGCCGACGGCGTCCGGCGGCGAGCCGCCCGCATCAGCCTGATCGGCGCGATCGTCATCCTGCTGCTCAAGTTCGGCGCCTACGCGCTCACCAGCTCGGTCGGCTTCCTGTCCGATGCCGCCGAGTCGTTTGTCAACCTGGTCGCTGCCGTCGCCCTGATGATCGCCCTTTCGGTGGCGGGAACCCCGCCCGACTACCGGCACCCCTACGGGCACTCCAAGGCCGAGTATCTCTCGAGCGTGCTCGAGGCCACCCTGATCGTGCTGGCGGCCGTGGGCATCCTCCTGGCGGCCGTGGAGCGCCTGCTCCACCCGCGCCCGCTGGAGCACGTCGTGTTCGGCAGCCTCGTCGCCGCCCTCGCGGCCGCGGTCAACGGCGGGCTGGCGGCCTTCCTGTTCCGTACCGGCCGCCGCCAGCGCTCCCTGGCACTCGAGACCAACGCCCGCCACCTGCTCACCGACGTGTGGACATCGATCGGCGTGGTGGTGGGGGTCGTCCTGGTGGGTCTCACGCGCTTCGACCCGCTCGACCCGATCATCGCCATCCTGGTGGCCGTCAACATCGTGGGGGTGGGGGTCGGCGTGCTGAGGCGCACGGTCTCCGAGCTGCTCGACGAGCGCCTTCCCGAGCCCGAGGAGCGGCTGATCCTTCGGGTGCTCGACGAGGCGCCGGAGGTTCTGGGGTACCACCGGCTGCGCACGCGTCGCGCCGGCCGCGCGCGCTTCGCCGAGGTGGACGTCTTCGTCGATCCCGAGCTCAGCGTGCGCGACGCCCACCGCCTCATCGCTCGGCTGGAGGACCGGATGCACCACGAGCTCTCCGACCTGGTGACGACCGTTCACGTCGAGCCGTTCGAGGAGGGGGTGCGCGACACCAGTCTCACGCCGCGCCAGGAGTTCCCCCGGGAGCGGTGAGCGCGTCCAGCGCTCAGCGGCCCGCCGGGCGGGAGACGAAGGTCGAGTCGGCGTCGAGGAAGCGCAGCGGGGCGTCGGCCCAGGCGCCGGCATAGTCCACCCCGATGCGGCGGCCGACGGCCACCGACTTCGGCGCTTCGCCCGGCAGGAGGGTCAGCGGCGGGGTGAACAGCTCGATCCCGTTGTGCGATCGATCGATGCCGAGGGCCCGCGTGAGGCGTCCCGGGCCGTCGGTGCGCGCCTCCAGGGATTGGAGCGGCTCCACCGCGCGTACCAGCACCGCATGCGGCTCCCCCTCGGCGAGCGCGACCACGTTGAACAGGTGGTGCATGCCGTACACGAGGTAGACGTAGGCGGTGCCCGGCGGGCCGTAGAGCGTGGCCGTGCGACTGGTACGGCCGTGGGAAGCGTGGCACGCCAGGTCGTCCTCGCCCAGGTAGGCCTCGGTCTCCACGATGCGGGTCTCGATGCGGCGTCCGCCCGAGCTCACGCACAGACGCTGCCCCAGCAGCGCGCGTGCCAGTACGTCGGCCGGACGCGCGTAGAACGAACGGGGGAGGGGTTCGCCGGGCCCGACCGCAGCCGCCACGCCGCCCGTCATCGCAGATGCTTTCCGAGCGGGATGACCTCCAGGAGGTCGCCTACCGCCACGTCGGTGCCGGCGGGGACGACGGCCAGGGCGTCCGCCTCGGTCATGGACCGCAGGACCCCCGAGGACTGGTTCGGCAGGGCGGCGGCGTGGAGGCCCGTGTCGTCCCGGGACAGTCGCGCGCGCGGAAGGCTCTCCTTGCGAGCGGTCCCCGCGAACGGGGTGCTGGCGCGCGCCGTGAGGCGGTCGAGGTAGGGCGGCGGATCGCTCCGGCCCAGCGCCGCATCGAGGAAGCTGCGCCCCAGGACGAGGAACACCACCATGCTGGAGACCGGGTTGCCGGGAAGGCCAAGAACCGGCAGCTCGCCGAGCCGCCCGAAGAGCGCGGGCCCGCCCGGTTTCATCGCCACCTTCCAGAACCGGACCTCCCCCTTCTCGAACAGCAGGTCGCGGACCCGATCGTAACGGCCCATCGACACGCCGCCCGAGGTCAGGAGGAGGTCCACGTGCCCCGCTTCGTGGAGGGCGGCCTCGAGTGCGCCGGCGTCATCGCCAACACGCGGCAATCGCACCATCTCGGCGCCCGCTGCCCGTCCCAGCGCCATCAACGAGGCACCGTTGCTGTCGTAGACCTGCCCTCGTTCCAGGGGACGACCGGGATCGACGACCTCGTCGCCGGTCGTGAGCACCGCCACCCGCGGCCGGCGGACCACGGGTACGGTGGCGTGCCCCATGCCGGCTGCCAGGCCGAGGGCCGCCGCGTCCAGGCGCCGACCGCGCGTCAGATAGACCCGTCCGTCTTCCAGATCCTGCGCCCGGCGGCGGACGTCCGAGGCGCGGGCCGGCCGGGCCACTTCGACCCACGCGTCGTTGCCGGCGGGCTCACGGCTCGCTTCCACCGGCACGATGCCGTCGGCGCCGTCGGGCAGGGCCGCCCCCGTGAAGATGCGCACCGCCTCGCCGGCACCGACGCGCCCCCGGAAGGGGCGGCCGGCGGGCGCCTCGCCCACCAGGCGCAAGCGCGCCGGCGCGTCGGCGGACGCGGTGGCGGTGTCCTCGACCCGGCAGGCATAGCCGTCGAGGGCGGAGTTGTCGACGCCGGGGTGATCGCAGCGGCTGGCCAGGTCCTCGGCCAGTACGCGGTTCAGCGCGTCGTCCAGGCCGACGCGCTCGCTGCCCAGGCCGGGTAGCTTCTGCCGCACGATGTCGATGGCCTCGGACGGGGCGATCCCGCTGGGTACGTCCATGGCGGCATGCTATCAGGCGCCCGCCGGCGTTCGGCGGTTCCGACGACGCGTTTCTGCCGCCACGCGCGGCGGCCTGCTATGCCGGCTGCATGCCCCGCCCGTCCCACCCCGCATAGGAATAGAAGGTGCCGGGTCGCTGCCCCTGCAGGTACGCCACCAGCGGATCGCGCAGCGGAGGGATGGGGATGATGCTACGCACGTCCTCGGCGGGGAAGAAGCGTGCCTCCACGATGAAACCATCGGGATCCCGCGGATTCAGCAGGCCGTCGTAACGCGCGTGGAACGCGAAGGACACGGCGCGGTCGTTCCTGCGCCGGTCCTCGACGTGCACGGCGTACGCCAGGTGGGTGATCTCGGTCAGGAGCAGCCCGGTCTCCTCCCGGACCTCGCGCCGCAAGGCGTCGAGCGTCGACTCTCCGCGCTCCACCACGCCGCCCGGGAGGGTGTACCGGACGTTCCCGTACCCTTGCCAGTCGTTGCCTACGAGCAGGACCCTGCCCTGAGCATCCAGGAGGATCGCCGCGGCAACGACGAACTCACGCCGGGCCACCGGCTGCCGCGGCCTCGCCGCCGGCGGTGGTCGCTGTCATCTCTTCCAGCCGTCGACCCTGCTCGGCCTCGGACAGTGCCGCGGTCAGCTCCCCGAGGCCGCCGAGGAGCACACCCTGCAGGTCACGGGTGGTATAGCCGATGCGGTGGTCCGTGACGCGCGACTGCGGGAAGTTGTAGGTACGCACCTTCTCGCTGCGCTCGCCGCTGCCGATCTGGACCAGACGGGCCTCGCGTGCCTCGGACAGGGCGCGTTCGCGCTCACGCTCGAGCAGCCGGGCGCGCAGCACCGCCAGCGCCTTCTCCTTGTTCTTGATCTGCGACTTGCCGTCCTGGCAGGT
>CAZIBD010000094.1:0-10341 GCA_964536935.1 uncultured bacterium
CGACGACCCAACCTCCGACGACCCAACCTCCGACGACCGGTTCGGGCGGGGCCTCCGGGAGCCCGAATGGCACCAGCGGCACCGGGACGGGTACTGGGACTGGCCCCGCGGCGGGCGGGTCCGGCTCGACCGAGCCCTCGGGCGGCGCGGCCGGGTCCACCGCGCCGGGCGGAGGGACGGCGTCTGGAACTGGTGAAACCGGAGCGGGCGGAACGGGCACGGGTGGACCCGCAGCGGGTGAACCGGCGACCGGGAACGCCGCGCCGGGAAAGGGCGCGCCGGGAACCGCAGCGCCGGCGAGCCCCTCGAAGCCGGCGCCCGGCGAGGAGCAGACCCTCGAGCTCTACGACGGCACCGTGACGATCAACCGGCCGGGCTGCATCGAGAGCGAGCAGCGCAGCAAGCAGCCCAGCGTCACCCTCGTGCAGGGGCGCACCACGGTCAAGGGGACGCGCTTCTTCCTCGACCAGGGGGCGGACACCGGCACCATGGACGGGCCCATCCAGCTCGAGCGCGCGGCGCGCGGCGACTCCCCCGCGCTGAGCGCCAGCGCCGATCGGATGCTGTTCGACACGCAGAGCCGGCTGACCACCCTGCTGGGGAACGTCCGGGTCACGTCCGAGGACCGGGTGACCACCGCCGACAGCCTGACGCTCGACGAGGCCGCCGGCGTCGCGGTGCTCGCCGGCAAGCCGGCCCGCAGCACCAAGGGCAAGAACGTGCTGGAGGGCGACCGCTTGCGCTACTACCTGAACAATAACGATGTGGTCGTACTAGGTGGCGTGAAGGGCGACCTGGAGGTCACCATCCCCTCGGGGCCGTAGCCTTCGAACCACAGCCTTCGAACCACAGCCTTCGAACCGGTTTTTCGGGCCCCGGCTCCCGACGCACGCCCGCCTCAAGCACGCTCGAGGTAGGCCAGCAGCTTCGTTCGGAGGCCACCCACGCCCTTGTAGGCGAGCAGCGGCGCGTCCATCGAGCGCAACGCCAACGCCAGCGTGCGGCGCCGCGCCGGTGTGGTCAGCACCTCCGGGAGAGGGGCCCGGTAGACGCGGATGGTGAACAGTGCGCGATGCAGCTCCGGGAGCGGCAGCACCGTCTGGCGCTCGACACGGAACCACAACGCGGAGGGGTCGGCCGGGGCTGGCTCGACGGGGGAAGCGTCGACCCGGGCAGCGGCGACCGCTCGCCGGCGAGGGTTGCGGTCGAGCGCGCCGTCCCCTGCGAGGCTCCACACGTAGCGCACGAACGGACCCTTGGCGACCATGGCTCGCACCAACCGACCCCCGGCCGCCTGGAGCGTCTCGCCGTGCGGAACCGGGGCGTGCAGCGCCGCGAAGCCGGCGCCCGCGCGCTCCGCGGGATCCCACGAGCTGGGGAAGCAGACGTGCAGAAGCTCGGCGCGTCCGTCCGAGTCGCCTTCCCGGATGCCGTCGCCGGGACGGCGGGCGGCCCTGCCCCTCCCGCCGAGCGGCGCGGCCGCAGGCCCGCGGCTCGCCTCCGGGTCCTCCTCGTCGGTGCCCGCGTCCACTGGGCCCGCCGCCTCTGGGCCCGCCGCCTCTGGGCCCGCCATCAGCACCAGGTCCTCCTGCACGGCTAGCGCCAGCGCGTCGGCCAGCCGCTCGAGCGGCCCCAGCCTCGTCAGATGTGCCCGCACCTCGTCGAGCAGCGAGCGGGGGAGACCGGCGACGTCGACCGCGGACAGCTCCGCCCTCATCTCGAGATCGGCGCGCGCCAGCGCCACTCCCAGCAGGGGGAAGCGCAGCGCCTCGCGGTCGGCCACGATCGCCGGCCTCCCGGCACCCCCCGTCGCTCGGCCCTGGTCCGCGGCCGGCTCACCCTCCGGCTCGACGGCGCCGGCCGCTGCATCCGATGCGGCGTCCGCAGCCAGCGCTTCCGCCGCGCGCACCAGCGCTCGCCGCACCACGGCTCGGTCGACGCCAGGGGCCAGCACCCGGCATCCCGCGGGGTCGTTGCGAAGCAGGCGGAGCTTCTCTCGAAGGTAGGCGGGGTAGGCGCGGTCGAGGCGGAG
Source organism: uncultured bacterium (assembly GCA_964536935.1). Classification (GTDB taxonomy): domain Bacteria; phylum Deinococcota; class Deinococci; order Deinococcales; family Trueperaceae; genus JASBRS01. The sequence continues at coordinate 2,033 of CAZIBD010000094.1, forward strand.
GTGGCCGCGGTCGTCCGCACTCCACCGCCGCAGGGTGGGACGCACGCTGTAGCGGGGCTCGACGGGGAAGGGGACGCGCTCGTCGGCCAGCGTCACGGCCGCTGCCCGGCGGGGTGGCTCGCCGCCGGCAGGCACCCGCGCGCTCAGGCTTTGGGAAGGTTGACGATGAGGAGGCCGGAGTGGAGGTGCGCCGTGGTGCCCTCCCGGTCGACCTCGGCAGGCAGCTCCACGGTGCGCTGGAACGGACCGTTCGGGCGCTCGCTGAACACGATCCCGCCCTGGTCGGGTACGTTCTCCCGGATGCCGGCCACGACCACGTCCTTGCCCTGGAGCGCGACCTCGAGGCTCGACAGCGAGACCCCCGGCACCTCGACCAGGAGCTGGAACGCATCGCCGAGATCGAGCAGGTCCACGCGCGGAAGCACGCCGTCGCCCGAAGCCCCTGCGGAGGTGAGCGCATCGATCCGGTCGCGCACCGCCAGGAGCTCCTCGATGTCGCCTCCCGTGCCGAACTTCTCGATCTCCATGCCGCGAGTTTAGCACCCGACTTCGGGGGGTCTGTTAGCGTAGGCACGTGGCCCCGGCGGCCGTCCTCATCCCCATCCTCGGCGGCCCCACCGCCTCCGGCAAGAGCGCCATTGCGCTGAAGCTGGCGGCCGAGCTCGGCCTCGAGATCGTCGTCGCTGACGCCATGCAGGTGTACCGCGGCATGGACATCGGCACCGCCAAGCCCGCCCCGGACGAGCGCCAGCGCGTCCCCCACCACCTCATCGATATCGTGACCCCCGCCGAGCCGTTCTCGGTGGCGGAGTACGTGCGCCGAGCCGAGGAGACCCTGACCGCGATCCTCGCGCGCGGGCGCCTGCCGCTGGTGGTGGGGGGCACCGGCTTCTACATCCGGGCGCTCGCCGAGGGCCTGCCGACCGCGCCGCCCGCCGATCCGGAAGCACAAGCCCCCCTCTGGAAGGACTACGAGAAGAACGGCCTGGGCGGCATGGTGGCGGAGCTCGAGCGGCTCAGCCCGCAGGACGCCGCGCGAGCCCAGAGCAACCCGCGCCGCGTGATCCGCGCCCTGGAGGTGCTCCGCCGAACAGGCCGGCCCCCGAGCGACTTCCCCCGCACCACCCCAGCGTTCCAGTACGACAAGGCGGTGCTGCTCCCCAGCATGGACACGCTCCGTCCCCGCATCGTGCAACGCACCCGCCGCATGTTCGAGGCGGGCCTGGTGGCCGAGGTGCGCGCCCTGCTGGAGGCCTACCCCGAGCCGCTCACGGCGTTGCAGGCGATCGGCTACAAGGAGGTCGCCACCCACCTGGCGGGCCGTAGCACGCGGGAGGAGGCCGAGGTGGCGGTCACCATCGCAACGCTGCAGTATGCCCGGCGCCAGCGCACCTGGTTCCGGAAGGAACCGGAGGCGCGCCACATCCCCCAGCTCGCCGAGGAGGTCGAAGGGGAGCTACGGGTGTGGCTCCACCGCAGGCTCGAGGCGCTGCAGGAAGCCTAGAGCAGCCCGTGGAGCACCGCCCCGCGCCCGCTCGGCAGGGTGCTCAGCGGGAAGTGCCTACCTTGTTTCTCTTGCGCTGCCCGCCGCCCGTACCGGCGTCGGTTCCTTCGGAAGTGGCGTCCTCGTCGTCGCTGGCCGCACGGTCCTTGCGGCGTCCGCCGAACAGGTGCTTGACCCGCTCCAACAGCGTCTCGCGCTCGTGGATGACCTCGCCGACCTCGTCGGCGTACGCCAGCAGTAGCTCGCGCGCCCGGTCCGACAGCCGCCTGGGGGTGTCGACCACGACCCGCACCACCTGATCGCCGTTGCCGATCTGACGCAGGCGCGGCATGCCCTTTCCGCGGAGCCGGACCTCGGTCCCGGACTGGGTGCCCGCCGGAACGTCGATGACCTCCACGCCGTCCAGCGTCGGCACCTCGAAGCTCGAGCCCAGCGTCGCCTGCGCCAGCCCGACGTGGAGGTCGAAGCCCAGGTCGTCACCGTCGCGCGTGAAGTGCTCGTGCGGCGCCATGTCGATGAAGAGGTACAGGTCGCCCGGCGGCCCGCCGTCGACCCCGGCGTTGCCGGCCCCCGCCACGCGCAGCCGGTAGCCGCCGTCGATGCCGCGCGGCAGCTTGACCTCGACCGGCTCGCGCGTCTCCATCCGGCCCAGCCCGGCGCACTTGGTGCAGGGCTCGGTGACGATCTGCCCCAGGCCCTGGCACTGGGGGCAGGTGCGGGTGGTGACCACGGTGCCGAAGAACGACTGCGCCTGTGCGCGCACCTGCCCGGCGCCGTGACAGGTGGGGCAGGTCTTCTTGCCCTCGCCATCGGGATCGGCGCGGTCGCCGTGGCAACGGTCGCAGGTGGTGTAGCGGTTGAGGTCGACCTCGACGGTGGCGCCGTCGCGCGCCTGCTCCAGCGTGACAGTGAGCTGAGCCTCGAGGTCCTCGCCGGGCTGCCCGCGTTGACGCGGCCGCGCCCCGCCCATGGTCCCGCCGAACACCGAAGCGAAGATGTCGAAGATGTCGCCGCCGAAGGCCGCGGACTCGTCCACGCTGCCGAAACGGTCGTAGCGGCTGCGCTTCTCGGGATCCGAGAGCACCGCATAGGCCTCGTTGATGTTCTTGAACGCCTCCTCGGCCTCGTGGTCGCCAGGGTTGCGATCGGGATGATACTTCAGCGCCAGGCGCCGGTAGGCGGCCTTGACCTGGGCCGCATCCGCGTCGCGATCGAGCCCGAGGAGCTCGTAGTAGTCCGCCATCAGGTCGCCAGTATACCGAAGCAGCCCGGCCGCCCGGTGGCTTGGATTGCACGCGCGAAAGGCCGGTCCCGTCGGGTTTTCCGCCGTCGGGAAGAGGCCCTCAGGAGGAACGTCGCTTCAGGGCCTGCAGGCGCTTGGTCGCCTCCTCGGCGCTGATCTCCCCCTTCTCGAGCTGCTCCAGAACGCCGGCTCGCTCCTCGCCGCCGTCGGGCGCCGCCTCGTAGCCGAGCGCGCGCAGGAGGTTGTCGAAGCGGAGCCGCACCGTGGGGTAGCTGAGGCCCAGCACGCGCTCGACCTCCTTGAGGTTGCCGCGGACCTTCACGAAGATACGCAGGAACTCGAGCTGCTCGTCGGGTAGCAGCGCGAACTCGTTGGGGGCGAAGCGACCCTCGATCGCTACGCCGCTCGCCTCGCATTCGAGGCGGGTCACGGTCAGGGCCTCCCCGGTCACGGGGCAGGCGGTGGGCATGGGAAGTCTCGGCATGGTGGGTCTCCCTGGCGCGGCGGGCGCTCAGTAGCTGCGGACGTCGATGGCGACGTCCTGCGTCTCGATGACGAGGTAGGGGGTGCCGGGCGGCACCCGCAAGGCTTCGCCGAGGCCGCCGGCGGCGATCAGCGTTAGCCGTGCCAGCAGACCGTCGGGCGCGCCAGCGCCGGGGGAGTCGTTCCCGGGGACGCGGGTCCGCTGGGCACCCTCGCCGCCGGCGCGGACCGCAGGACCAACCGCAGTCGGGAGCTCGCCGAGGCGCTGCAGCCAACGGCCGCGGCCGCGCGCGGGGAGCATCCGAAGCGCCGACGGCACGAGCAGCACCAGCGCCAGAGCGAAGGCCAGCAGCTCCTCGAACGGTGCCAGCGGCACCGCCCACACGAAGCGCCTCCGCGCCGAACGCACACGCACGACCAGCACACGCGGCCGCAGGGCGTCGAGGTAGGCGCGTCGACCGGGCGCGTCGAGCCGACGGAGCGTGAGCATCACACCACCTCGATGACGACCTTGGCGGTGGTGCCCTTTTCGTCGTCGGTCGCGTCGATGTCGACCAGGCGGCCGTCGGGGACGTCGGTATCGAGCGAGGCCAGGAGCGAGGTCAGGTCGATCCCTTGCCCTTCGAGCTCCTGGCGCGCCTCGGGCGGCAAGAACCGGCCGGCGAACCTGGCCAGGCCGAGGGGGACGTTGACCCGCACCGTGGCCTCCTTGCTGCCATCGGGGCGCGTGGCATCGACCGAGATGCGCAGCAGCCGCGCCGTGCCCTTGGCGGGCGGCGCGGACGGCGCGGCCTCTCGGCCCGGCCCGATCGCCTCGAGCAGCTCGGCCGCCTGATCCGCCGTGATCTGTCCTGCCGCCAGCATGTCCAGGATGCGGCGCCGCTCGTCGCTCACGTTCATCGTCCGCCCCTTTCCTCACGGGACCCGCCGTGACGCGCGGGCCGCGAACGGCCCACCACGGGGTCCAGGCTCAACTGCCAGGCGGTCCCCCCGCCGGGCCGTTCGCGCGAGGGAATCGTCGATCCCGCACCCTCGCGCTCGAGCAGCTCGTCGGCGTGCTCGGGAGTGATGCAGCCGGCGGCCAGCTTCTCCAGGATCCGCCGCCTCTCGCTCCTAGTGGTCATCGTCGGCCCTCACTTCGATGTCGCCCGTGGTCACGTGCAGGTCGAGCTGCGCCGCCCCCCCGCCGACGCGGCCGTGGAAGCGCTGTCCCACCCCGCGCCGGTCGACGTCGAACCCGGGGGCCCGGAGCGAGGCGTTCCCGATCGAGACCGAACCCTCGATGGTCACGTCGGAGCCTCGGCCGAGCCGCAGGTGGACGTTGCCGGCGGTGGCCCGCAGGCTGTGCCGGCCCTCGGTCGGCGTGATCTCGAGATCGAGGTCGCCCGCCGCGGTGGTGAAGTCGATGCCGCGCAGCCCGCGCGCATCGAGGTTGCCGGAGGTGAGCCGGCCGCGCAGGAAGGGCACGTCGCGGAGCTTGACGTCGCCGGCCGTAACGTTGAGGTCGACGCCGTGACCGGGCGGGATGCGCAGCTCGACGTGGCCGGACCGGATGCGTGACAGGAAGCGGTCGATCCAGGAGTCCTGCCCGTCTTGCTTGACGTGCCTCACGGCGAATCCGTCATCGGTCGGCTCGACCGTCACGCTCTCCTCCCCGTCGCGCGCCACGACGTCGCTCGCCGCCGGATCGACCTCTAGGCTGAGGTCGCCGGCGAGCAAGGAGACGTGGACCCAGCGCAGCCCCTCGGGAGCGGCGGCGCCAACCCGTCCTCGCTGCGCGTCCTCCGAAGTGGGCGGCGTGCCCGCGACCGGCGAGGCCCCGGCGCCACCGGTTCCCGCGGAACCCGACGGCACCGGCCCCCCCGAGCCCGGTCCGGGCCCCGAAGGCTCGGGCGAGGCGGGGCCCGTCGCGGCAGAGCCGACTTCGGCCGGCTCGTCGAGCGACGCGACCCGACGCGCCTCGGCTTCCATCGCTGCATCGCTGGCAGCGAGTTCTTCATCGGCTCGGTCGATGTCGCGGAGGACGCTCAGGAGGCGCTGCGCCTCCTCGTCCGTGATGGTTCCGGCTTCGACCATCTTGTGGATCCGATCGATCTCGTTCACGCGTCTCCTCGTCTCTGTAGCGGCCGGGATCCGATGGGCCCGGCCGTCACGCATGGCAGGAAGGGCGGATGTCAGGCGCGCCCGACCGTCCCGTGGTGGAAGTCCTCACGCCAAGGGCCGGGCACCGCCCGCTCGGGCGACTCCAGCCGCGCGGCGAAGGCGCGCAGCGCGGCGGCGATGCGGGAGCCCGCACGGCCGCGCGCCCTCCGGATCTGCGCCTCCACGTAGGCCTCTCGGCGGAGCTGGTCCAGATGCATGCGGCTCGCTCGCTCCAAGCTATACCCGATCACGCTCATCGCCTCCTTGCTCGAAGTGTAGAGGCGACTTGTCAAATTGTCAAGTGCGTCTTTCTATTCTCTAAAGAGTGGTTTGTGAATCATGCTTCTCCCAACCGGGCGCGGCGCTCCAAGAGGTAGGCGCCATCCTGGAAGGCCCGCACGACCAGCCCTCGCGCCACGGCCGGCGCCAGCGCCTCGCGCACCGCCAGGCGCCAGCGAGCCGCCAACCGCGGGTCGTCGCGCATCAGCGCCGTGGCGTCGGCGGGCGCCGCCACGCGCAGCACCGGCACGTCCGGCGCGACCGGGCGTGGCTGAGGCTCACCGTTCGCATCGCAGGCGAGACTCCAGCTGCCGGCCGGGAGCGGTTCGGGTTCGGGATCGAGGCCCGCCCGGAAGCGTTCGGCGCGCTCGCTCACGCCCTTCGACCGGAGATCCCACGTCACGAGCAGTCGGTCGCTGGTCTGGTTGCCTCCGAGGCTTCCCGGCATGATGCCGTAGAAGTCGACCAGGTACTCGTGGCTCAGGGCCCCCAGGTAGTGGAAGTTGAGCTTCGCGTTCCGTGCCTGGATCGGATCGAAGGTCCAGCTCATCCACGGCAGGTCGCGCTCGAGGCACCAGTCCCGCTGGGCCCACTTGAGCGCCCGCCCCACGCCCAGACCCTGACGCCCTCGCCCCACACCCACCATGTGGGAGTGGATGCCGACCCCGTGCTCCCACGCGTCGTGCGGCAGCGCCGGGAAGCCGTACGCAAACCCCACCAGCCGGTCCTCCAGGTAGGCGGCCAGCACCATGCCACCGACGTGCTGCACGGCCCGGAAGTGGGCCGCGGGGACCGCCTCGCGCGCATCGAAACCCCATACCTCGATCTGCAGGTCCTCCAGCTCGCGGAGCTCGCCGGGACCCCGAGGCTCCCGCACGACCATGCCCTCGGGGGGCCGGTGCGGCTGCATCATGGTGGGGATTCTACCGGCTGGGCCCGCCGGCCCGCACAGAATGCCTGCGACCCGGCTCATCGCCGCTCGGCACTACGAGCGTGCCCGCGCGGTTCCCGCGGCGACCCGCGTGCTAGGGGCGGCGCGGGGGTGGCGCCTCAGTCGTCGTCCCGGTTGGCTTGCGCCTCCGGGGACAGGCCGCTCAGGCTCAGCCTCGGCTCGTCCACCGTCCAACCGGTCGCGGCCTCGATCGTCTCCTTGAGGAAGCGGCCGAGCGGCTTCCCTTCGACGGTGGGGGCGGGGACGTCGAGGATCTTGCCGGTATCGCGACACACGACGTGATAGTGGGGCGAGACGTTGCTGTCGTAGAACGATTGCCCCGACGACCCCTTGAACTCGCGCACCAGCCCTGCTTCGGCCAGCACGTTGAGGTTGAGGTAGACGGTCGAGAGGCTCAGATTCTGGCCGCGTTGCTTGAGTGCCAGGTAGAGCCCTTCGGCACTGACGTGCTTGTCGTCTTCGAGCAGGTACCCGAGGATCAGCTCGCGGGGCCGGCTGAAGCGGAGGCCGTGCTCCTTGAGCACCAGCCGCGGCGACGCGGTCTCGCTCCCGACCTCGTGCGGTTCGCTTGTCGAGGCCTGCGCGGCCTGCTGGGGATCGTGTCGTGCCACGTCAGCTGCCTTTCCCATAGGGTCCGTGGCATCCCTGCCACAGCACGAGGATACCATAATCGGAACGTTTCCGATTTGCTCGGCCGACGCGCCACCGCCGCTCCGCGCTGCGGACCGCAACGGCGCCCCGGTGGCAGGCGCCGGTCACGCTCGAAGCCGACCCTTCGCACGGCCCGGGGCCGCACCGACTCTCGTCGTGCGGCCCCGCATGGTGGGTCGGACCTTCGGTTCCGCAGCCTACAGCAGGTTCTGGACGGTCGCCCGCTCCTCTTCGAGTTCCTTCCGTGTGGCCTCGATGCGCTGGCGGACGGGACCGGGGATGTCCAGACCCTGGACGACCTCGACCGAACCACGGCTCGCCCGGACGGGGAACGAGAACACCAGCCCCTCAGGGACGCCGTAGTCTCCCCGGCTGGGAATCGCCATGCTCACCCAGTCCCCATCGGGCGTTCCGAGCGCCCAGGAGCGCATCTGATCGACGGCCGCGTTCGCCGCCGAGGCCGCGCTCGACGCGCCGCGCGCTTGGATGATGGCTGCGCCGCGCTTCTGCACGGTCGGGATGAACGTGTCGACGACCCAGCTCTCGTCCACCAGCTCCGTGGCGGGTCGGCCGCCGACCGTGGCGTGCGTCACGTCCGGGACCTGTGTGCTCGAGTGGTTGCCCCAGATCACCATCTTGCGAATGTCGGCGACCTGGGTGCCGGTCTTGGCGGCAAGCTGGCTGATCGCCCGGTTGTGGTCCAGCCGCGTCATCGCGGAGAACTGCTCCGGCTTCAGGTTCGGAGCGTTGTTGAGCGCGATGAGGCAGTTGGTGTTGGCGGGGTTGCCGACGACCAGGATCTTGACCTGGGGGCTGGCATGATCACTCAGAGCCTTGCCCTGGACCGTGAAGATGGCGCCGTTGGCTTCGAGCAGGTCCTTGCGCTCCATCCCCGCGCCCCGCGGGCGAGACCCGACCAGGAGGGCATAGTCCGCATCCTTGAAGGCGACGTTCGGGTCGTCGGAGGACTCGATCCCGTGCAACAAGGGAAAAGCGCAGTCGTTGAGCTCCATGACCACGCCTTCGAGGGCCTTCATCACCTGGGGGATCTCGAG
>CAZIBD010000095.1:0-10264 GCA_964536935.1 uncultured bacterium
CGATGATGACGTCGCCGGGGGTCAGGTGCGGCAGCAGGTCCTTGATGACCTGGTCCACGACCTTGCCGGCCGGCACGAGCATCATCACGGCGCGCGGCACATCGAGCAGCGCGACGAAGTCCGGTAGGCTGCCGACGGCCTCGATCGCCCGTTCCTGCGCGGCCTCGCGCAGGGCCCTGACCTTGTCCCCGTCGACGTCGTAGCCCGCCACCGAGAAACCGTTATCGGCCATGTTCAACACGAAGTTGCGGCCCATCACGCCCAGGCCGACCATACCGATGTCGCAGCGTTTGGCTGATCGCGAGTCCGTCATGGACCATCCTACTTCCGCGCAAGTTCCGTAGCCGCGCGATTCGGCTCTGCACAGCCGCGGGGCGTGATCAGAAACCGGGCGGTGCCGGTGTGACCCGAAGGCCGCCCGAGCAAACACTCACGCGGCCTTCCGGCGTGGCAAGTAGCAGGCAACCGCGCGCATCGACGCCACGCGCCTCCCCCGTCACGACGGCTTCACCTGACTCCACGCTCACGGCGTGGCCAAGCAGCACATCGTGGTGCGCGAATCGTTCGGGGAGGGCGGATTCGTCGGCGAGCCAGGCGTCGAGACCGCGCTGTATGCCGGCCAGCACGGCACCATGAACGCCTTCGAGGTCCCAGCCGCGAAGTCCCACGGCGCCAGGGGGCGGATCGTTGGCGACGTTGACGCCCACCCCCACCAGCAGGTAGCCGCGCAGGTACTCGGTCAGGATGCCGCCCAGCTTCCGGCCCCGGTAGATCAGGTCGTTCGGCCACTTGATCCCGAGCCGCAGGCCGTAGGCGCCGAACGTCTCGGCCAGCCCGACCGCGACCGCCACGGCGCTGCCGCCGCGCCCCAGCAGGGGCGGGTCGGGGTCGCGCACGGCGAGCGTCTGGTAGCTCCCGCCGGACGCGCTGGTCCAGCTTCGGCCGCGTCGGCCTCTCCCCTGCGTCTGCACGCCCGCCCGCACCACCAGGCCATCGACGTCCTCCCCCCGCTCCAGGCGAGCGCGCATCTCGGCCTGGGTGGACGGGACCGTTTCGAAGGACTCGATCCGGAAGGCGATGGCGAGCGGCATGCGTCCGTTCAGCCGGCGGCCGGCGCCTCGTCGCGACGGATGCTGAACACGCGGCTGACCCCGGCCTCGGTGGTGACCCCCCAGAGCACGTCGGCCACCTCGAAGGTCGCCTTCTGGTGGGTGATGAGCACGAACTGCGTGCCGGCCTTGGCGAGCCGCTCCAGGAAGGCGCAGTAGCGTCGGATGTTGGCTTCGTCGAGCGGGGCGTCGACCTCGTCCAGGACCGCGATGGGAAGGCCGGAAGCGTCCCCGCCGTCGGCCATCAGGGCGAACAGGAAGGCGAGCGCCCCCATGGTGCGCTCCCCCACCGATAGCAGGTGCAGCGACTGGGTCTGCTTGCCCGGCGGCTGCAGCCGGATGCGGACGCCGACCGGGCGCCCGTCGACGTGCTCCACCTCGATGTCGCCGCGCCCTTCGGCGCCGAAGAGCTGCTGCACGTGCCCCTGGAAGCTGCTCCGCAGCCGGCCCAACGCGGCCTCGAGGCGCGCCGTCGTCTCGCGATCGATGCGCTCGAGGGTGCCCTCCAGATCGGTCACGGCCAACGCCGCCTGGACCGCCTCGACCTCGAGCCCCTCCTTGCGCTCCCGGGCCTCGTGCAGGTCGCGGGCCGCACGGTGGTTGACCGGTCCGAGGTCTTCCAGCGCGGCCTCCACGTCGCGCAGCCTGCTCCTGGCCACGCGTTCGCTCAGGTCGAACGGATCGACACCCTCGGGGAAGCCGCGGAGTTCCTCGCTGGCGATCTCCAGCGCGGCCTCCCGCCGTGCGAGCTGCACGTTGCAGCTCTCGAGCTCCTGGCCGCGTGCCGCCTGACGCTCGGTCTCCTCGGTCGAGGTGCGCTCGAGCTCATCGCTGCGGCGCCGGGCGTCGGCCACGGCCGCTTCGGCCTCCTCCAGGCCGCTCGGCAACGCGGCCTCGGCCTCGGCCCGGGCGGCCTCGGCCGCCTGCAGGGCGTCCTCCAGACCGGCCAGGGCCTGCTCCTGGCGCCCGACGGAGGTGCGGAGGTCGGCGGCGCGGGAGCGCGCCTCCTCGAAGCGCTGCCGCGCTTCCCGGTAGGATCGCCAGCGCTCCTCGAGCACGAGCCGGCGCTGCCGGAGCTCGGCCAGGCGCTGCCGCCGCTCGGCGTCCTCCTGCCGCAGCGCCTCGACGCGCCCGCCCGCGGCGGCGGCGGCGGCCACCGCCTCCTCCAGGCGGCCCGGATCGGGTGCCTCGGCGGGCGCCCGCAGCGCGGCCCGGGCGCGGGCCACCTCGGCCGCCCGCCGTTGCACGTCCTCGAGCAGCCCCTCGTGCCGCGACCTGTGCTGGCGCGCCTCGTCGAGCGCGGCGCGGGCGTCGTCGAGCGCCTGCTGGACGACGGGGCGGCGCTCCTGGAGCGCGCGCAGCTCGGCCTGGCATCGCTCGAGCTCCTCCCGGGCGCCCGCGGCCTCGGCCTGCACCCGCGCCTCGGCCGCCTCCGCTTCCTCGAGCTCGGCCGCGGCGCCCAGCACGCCGGCCTGGACGCCCCGCCGCCCGCCACTCATCGCCCCCGACGCCTCGAGAACGTCCCCGTTCAGCGCCACCATGCGCGCCCGTGGCCCGCGCCCCCGGGCCAGCGCGGTGGCGTGCTCCATGGACTCGACCAGCACGGTGCCGCCCAGCAGCTGCTCGGCCACCGCGCGGTAGGCGGGATCCACCGCCACCACGTCGACCGCGGCACCGACCACGCCCACCTGCTCCAGCAGCGCGGCCGGCACGCGACGAACGTCGGCGCGCAGCAGGTCGAGCGGCAGCACCGTCACGAAGCCGCCACGCTCCCGCACCCACTGCAGTACGGCCCGGCCGGTATCGGCATCGTCGACCACGACGTACTCTGCGCGCCGTCCCAGAGCGGCGGCCACGGCGGCGCGGTAGCGCTCGGGGACGCGCAGCAGGTCGCCCACCGAGCCGATCACGCCGCCGATCCCGGAGGTGAGCGCGTTGCGCGGTCCCTGAGCGTAGCCGCGGCGCGCCTCGACGGCGGCGCGCTGGCGCTCGGCGGCCCGCTTCAGGGCCTGCCGCTCGGCCTCCAGGCCGGCGTGCCGCTCGTGGGCCCCGGCCAGCCGGGCGCGCATCGCTTCGATCTCCTCCGCCAGCGTCTCCGCGGCCCGGCGGGCGTCGGCCTCGGCCCGCTCGAGCGCCTCCAGATCCTGCGTCGGCGCGCTCTCGAGCTCCTGCAGCCGGTGCTCGAGCTCGCGCGCCTGACGTTCCAGCTCGTCGCGCCGGGTCTCGAAGGTCGCCGCCTCCCGCTCGGCCGTCGCCTGCGCGCTCCGGAGCCTCTCCGCCAGCGCCGCGGCATCGTCGAGAGCGCGCCTGGCGGCCGCCAGCTCGGCGTCGGCGCGTACCAGCTCGTGGCCAAGGGCGGCCTCCTGCTCGGCCAGGGGGGCCGGGTCGTCGCCGGGCGCGCTCGGCGGCTCGGTGCGCTCCAGACGGGTCGCCTCCTCGCGGGCGGCGTCGAGGGCGTCGATCGCGGCCTGCCGTCGCTCGCGTGCCCGCGCGGCACGCTCGTCGGCCACACGCAGGTCGCCGCGCTTCAGCTCGGCCTCGGCCAGGGCGCTGCGGTACACCTCCTCGCGCGCGTCGCGTTCGGCGCGCATCGCCTCGTGCTCGGCTCGCAGCTGCTGGAGCCGCCCCCGGCCGTCGGCGATCGCCGCCTGCAGGTCGACGCGGCGTTCCTGCAGGCCACCGATCTCCTCCTGCAACCCCTCGACCCGGCGGCGCGCGGCGGTGACGCGCAGGCGCAGCGCCTCGGCCGCGAGGGTGGTGTGCCGCTCGGCGTCGGCAGCCTCCTCGACGAGCCCGTTGCAGCGCTCGTCGAGCTCCACCAGGACGTCCTGGAGCCGGTCGAGGTGGCCGCGCGCGGTCTCCAACCGCGCCTGCGTCTGCTCGCGCCGGGAGCTCATGCGGCCCACACCGGCGACCTCCGCCACGTACTCGAGGAGCTTGGGCGGGTCCGCTACGAGCACCTGGCTGACCTCGCCCTGCCCGATGAGGGCGACTCCGGACCGTCCCAGGCCGCTCCCGGCCAGCGCGTCCTCCAGGTCCAGGAAGCGTGCGTTTCGACCATTGAGGCGCAGTCGCGTGGTGCCGTCGCGGTCCAGGCTGCGGTAGACCTTGATGGCACGCCCCGCGCCCCGCAACTCGACCTCCACCTCCGCCAGGCTGAGACCGCGCTTGCCGCTCGCGCCGTGGAAGATCAGGTCGGTCTTGTCGCTGGCGCGGAACTCGCGCGCGCGGCCGCCCCCCGTCGTCCACTTGAGCGCGTCGATCAGGTTGGACTTGCCCGAGCCGTTGGGCCCGATGATGGCGGTCACGCCCGGGGCGAACTCGACCGTCGTGCGGTTTCCGAAACTCTTGAAACCCTGCAGCGACAGGGATGTGAGGCGCACGCGCCCGTCTACCCGGACCCGGCGCTCACGCCGCGACTCGGGCCAGGGCCCGGAAGAGCAGCGCGCTGGTGTGGATGCCGCGCAGGTAGTCGCGCACGGAGAACTTCTCGTTGGGGGCATGGAGGCGGTCGTCCTCGAGCCCCAGTCCGACCAGCACGATCTCGGCTCCCAGGAGCTCCTGGAAGTCGGCCACGACGGGGATGGTGCCGCCGGTACGGGCGAAGACGGGCTCCCGCCCGAAGGAGGCGCGCAGCGCCTCGGCCGCGGCCCGCACGCTGGCGGCGTCGATCGGCGTGGACGCGGGGCGGCCGCCGTGCAGGCGCCGGACCTCGACATCGATGCCCGCAGGCGCGGCCGCCTCGAGAGCCCGGGCCACCTTGTCGGCGACGTCGTCCGGGTCCTGCCCGGGCACCAGCCGGCACGAGAGCTTGGCCCCCGCAACGGCCGGGATGACGGTCTTGGCGCCCTCTCCTTGGAAGCCGCCCCAGATGCCGTTGCAGTCGAGCGTCGGTCGGGCCCAGAGCCGCTCGATCAGGCTGTAGCCGTTCTCCCCCGGCGTCGCCTTCACACCGGCGTCGGCCCGGAAGGAGGCCTCGTCGAAGGGAGCGGCCGCCATGCGCGCGCGCTCCTCCTCGGACAGCGGCACGACCGCATCGTAGAAACCGGGAACCGTGACGCGACCCGCGCGGTCCTTCAGCCCCGCGATCATCTCCGCCAGGGCATTGATGGCGTTCGGTACGCCGCCGCCGTAGGCGCCGGAGTGCAGGTCGCGACCGGCGCCGCGGACGACGACCTCGAGGTAGGCGAGCCCCTTGAGGCCGTAGGTCAGCGTGGGCGTATCGGGGGCCAGCATGGCTCCGTCGGAGATGACGACCACGTCGGCCGCCAGCTCCTCGGCGTGCGTTTCCAGGAAGGGCCGGAGGTTGGGGCTGCCGATCTCCTCCTCGCCCTCGACGACGAAGACGACGTTCAGCGGCAACCCGCCGTCCACGTCCCTGAGGGCCTCGACGCCCTTGACGTGGGCGTACATCTGCCCCTTGTCGTCGCTGGCGCCCCGCGCCCGTATGTCGCCGTCGACGATGGTGGGCTCGAAGGGAGGCGTGTCCCAGAGCTCCAACGGGTCCGGCGGCTGGACATCGTAGTGGCCGTAGACGAGCACCGTCGGCGCGCCGGGTACCTCGGGCGAGCGCGCGACCACGATGCCGTGCCGGGCGGTCGGCTCGACGCGGGCATCGAGCCCGGCCCCACGCAGGGCGGACGCGACGTACTCCGCGGCCCGGCCGACGTCCCCCTGGCGTTCCGGGTCGGTGGACACCGAGGGGATGCGGAGCAGCTCGAAGAGCTCGCTCAGGTGACGCTCACGGTTGCGTTCCAGGTACTCGGAGAGCGACATGCTCGCGAGTATACCGAGGCCGCGCTCAGCCCTCCTCCTCGTCGGCGGTCTTCTCGCCGGCGGGGAGGGCGTGCTGGCGCATGGTCTCCAGATGGTCCTTGAGCCGCACCTGGAGGTTGGAGATGCGGTTCTCCATGCTGAGCTGGAGCTCGTCGAGACGGCGGCGCAGCTTGATGATCTCTTCGACCCCGGCCAGGTTCACGCCGAGCTCCTGCGTGAGGCGGCGGATCTCCCGGAGCTGCTCGATGTTGCGCTGGGAGTACAGTCGCGTCTTGCCGGCACTGCGGCTCGGCTCGATCAGCCCCTTGCGCTCGTACAGACGCAGCGTCTGCGGGTGCATGTCGACGAGCTCGGCCGCCACGCTGATCACGTAGAGCGGCTTGTCCTTGTCGATGCCCTCGGTCTGTTCCTCCGGCGTCTCGCCGTCCGCCGTGGCGACGTCCTCGGCGTCGAGGTTGCGCTCTGCGCTCATGCCTCCGTCCCTCCGTCCGTCAGCTTACCGAACCAGTCCGAGGCGGCCCGCGCGGCGCCGCGCCAGAAGTCGTGATGCACGGTCAGAACCAGGTCGCCATGGCCCAGCCCGCCGCCGGGTAGGCGGACGGTGCCGCCGTCGATGGTGCCTGCCGGGACGTCGATGCGCAGGCCCGCGAAGCGCGTGGCGAGCCCGCGCGCCGCCTCGCTCGGCATCAGATGGAGATCGGCGTGCACGTCGTCCCCCTCCAGGCGCGCACCGGACGGAAGGGTGACGTGGACGCGTACGAACAGGTCGCCGGGGGGGTTGCCCGGGCCTCCCATCCCGCGGAGCCGCAGCCGGATGCCGTCGCGCATCCCGGTGGGGATCTGCACGTCGACCTCGGCCCGACCGTTGCGCACCCCCGCACCGCCGCAATCGGGGCATGGTGCCCCGTGAACGGCCCGTTGCCCGTGGCAGGTGGGGCACACGCTCGGCCCCGGCACGCGGACGCGCCGCGGCCCGCCGCCGCGCGCCAGCGCGAAGGGCACGTGCACGCGGATCTCACGCGTCTCTCCCGGAAGCAGGCCGGCGTTGCGGAACAGCCCCGTCATCATTCCGAACAGGGCGTCGAAGACCGCGTTGCCGGTGTGTGGCGCGCCCTGGCGGGCGTCCCAGTTGATGGGAATGTCGGCCTCGCGGAAGATGGTGTGCCAGTCCATGGTGCTGAAGTCGGGCTGCGGGCCCGCGCTGGCCGTCGTACCGTATCGGTCGAAGCGGGCGCGCGCGTCCGGATCGCGAAGCAACGCGTAGGCCTCCGAGATCTCCTTGAAGCGCTCCTCGGCCTGCTTGTTCCCGGGGTTGCGGTCGGGGTGGTAGCGCATGGCCAACCTGCGGTACGCCGCCTTGACGTCCTCGGCGCTGGCGTCGCGCTCGACCCCGAGCACCTCATAGGGGTTGGTCATGACCGGACTCACTACGGCGCATAATACATAACTTGAGTCTGCCCTTGTTAACCCGTGAGGCACGTTCCGGTCGCCGACCGCGGCGCGGCGGGTGCTCGATGCTATCCTGGGTTCCGTGCCCCGCCGGGGTGGGGCGCGGAGGTGTGGATTGAAGAGGACGCTGGTCCTGGCGGTGTTGATCGCCGCCCTGCTGTTGGCGCTGGCCGGGTGTCGCAACGAGACCCAGAACCGGATCCGCCGCAGCATCCAGGACTTCACCAATCAGCGCATGTACATCACCCTCTACTCGTACGACGGCAAGGTCGTGTTCAGCGGGGTCGTCGACGGGAAGGTGACGCGCTCCAGCACAGCCTCGGAAGGAGCCGGCAGCGGTTCCTCGCAGGGCTACTACATCTACTGGTACGACGATCGCGGGCGCTACCACCAGACCGATCTCCCCTACCTTCTGACGACCTACGATCGCAGCAAGCAGGGAGCCCAGCCGCAGCAACCGTCGCCGTCGCCCTGAGGCGCCGGAACCGCTCAACTGGCAAACGGCCCCCCGTCGATATTGTGATCTGAGACACGGTAGGCTTAAGCGCCCATGAACCCGTGCCCCACGCGCGCCGTGTGGGTGCTCCGTATCATGAGGGTCGAGGAGACCCGCTCATGAGCAACCACCGTCTGGTCCGCTTGGTGCCATTCGCCCTGGTGCTGGCGATGGCGCTGTCCGCCTGTACCATCTACGTCCGACCCGGCGGTCCGGGGCCGGTCAACGTACCGCTGAACGACATCATCACCAGCTTCGCGCCGACCCGCGGTGCCGGAGCGACGTACTACGTGGGGGACAGGGTCGAGTTCGCCATCCGTACGCGCGAGAGCGGCTACGTCACGCTCTCGGCGATGGACCCCGACGGCCGCGTCTACGTCTTCGCCCGCAACATCTACGTTCCCGCCTACCGGACGACCATCCTGCCCACAGCGGCGATGCGCGTGAGCTTCAGCGCCGCGCCGCCGCGTGGTCTGCATCAGATCCGCGCCGCGTTCACGTCGTCACCAACCGATCCCGGGCACGTCCACTACAGCGGCCGCTACGGCGACCGGGCGTGGACCAACGCCATCGAGCTCGACATCCGCGGCTACCCGGTTCGCGACGTGGCCGTGACCACCCTCTACATCCGCTAGCCGTCGTCACGTCCGACGCACGGCGCGCCGGCGCCCCAGGGGTGGGGCGCCGGCTTCGCGTGCCCGCACGACGTCGTCCCGGGCCGCCTGGACGACGGGGTCCGTCGGGGCCGGCTCCGCTCCGAGCGTGTCCGTGCGATACAATGGCGTCACACGCCGTCCGGCGACATCACTGACAGCGGCATGTGCGCAACCCGGGAGGAACCTCTTGGCAGGTCACAGCAAGTGGGCACAGATCAAGCGCAAGAAGGCGGTCAACGACCGCCAGCGCGGGAAGATCATCAGCAAGCACATCCGGGCCATCCAATCCGCCGTTCGCGAGGGCGGTGGCGGAGATCCCTCGGTGAACCTTCCCCTCAAGAATGCGCTGGCGGCCGCCAAGACGGACGATGTCCCGCAGGACAACATCGACCGCGCGATCGAGCGGGCCCTCGGCGGGACCGAGGGGGGCGACTACGAGCCCGTCGTGTACGAGGGTTATGGACCTGCCGGCGTTGCCGTCCTGGTGGAGGCGCTGACCGACAACCGGAACCGCACCGCCTCCGAGGTTCGCCACGTGTTCACCAAGCACGGCGGGAACATGTCGGGATCGACCGCGTGGCAGTTCGAGACCAAGGGCGTGATCGTCCTGGACGCTGCCGATGAGGAGCTCCAGGAGCTGGCCATCGATCTGGGGGCGGAGGACCTCGAGGCCGAGGACGGCGGCCTCACGGTGTATACCTCGCCCACCGAGCTGTTCGCGGTGGTGGAGGGGCTCCAGAACGCTGGCCACGCGCCGGAGGTCTCCCAGCTCAGCAAGTTTCCCCAGACCGAGACCGACCTGGAGAGCGGGGACGCCGACAAGGTGGTCCGGTTCATCGAAGCGCTTGAAGATCTCGACGACGTTCAGAACGTGTACTCCACAGCCAACCTGGAGAACGCTGAGCTCGTCGGCTGACCTCGTGAGGGAGCGGTATGAACTTTCCTGTTTTTCCCTGGGATGACCTCCCGGCGATCACCGCTCCCCAGATGCAGCAGCTCATCATGCTGGCGACCGGCAAGTACGGTCTGGACAACCGGGTGCTCGTGGAGCACACGGCGCGCAACCTGGTTACGCTCGTCGATGCGTATGCGGGCGACGGGCCGGTGCTGGTGGTGGCCGGACGGGGCAACAATGGCAGTGGCGGCCTGGCCGCGGCCAGACTGCTCGGGGCGCGTGGCCGCCGCGTGTGGGTGGTGCCGACGCATGAGGCGGAGAACTACTCCGGCACGCCCAAGGAGCAGCTCGAGCACCTCCGGCACTTCGACCGTGTTCGCGTCCGCACCAGCCTGCCGAAGATGAAGTTCTCCTGCGTCATCGACGCCGCCATCGGCACCAACCTCGAGGGCCCGCCACGCGGTCGCACCCAGGACGTCATCACGGTGCTCAACAACATGGGCGACGGATGCAGCGTCATCTCCCTCGATGCTCCCACCGGCATGATGGTCGACGACGGTGAGGTGCCCGGTGACATCGTCCAGGCCAGCATGACGCTTGCCGTGGCGCTACCCAAGAAAGGCGTGAAGCCCGGGGGCATGGTGGGTCGCCTCTTCGTCGGCGACATTGGGCTCCCCCAGGGGGTGTTCGAGTCGATGGGGCTCCCCGAGGTGCGGCTCCCCGCCTTCGTGAACGAGGTGACGACCGACTAGCGCACATCCTTCAGGAGCCCCCGGCGTATTCCCTCCGAGGGCTCACGTTCCCGCGTCTGTGACGCCGTTCTTTAGGTGGTAGGCGCGGGCGGGATTGAACCGCCGACCTCTACAGTGTCAATGTAGCGCTC
>CAZIBD010000096.1:0-9989 GCA_964536935.1 uncultured bacterium
GCGGTCGCCGGGCGCGAACCCCTGCACCTCGGAGCCCACCGCCTCGACCACGCCGACGTACTCGTGGCCGGTGATCATGGGCACGGGGATGGTCCGCTGCGACCAGGCGTCCCAGTTGTAGATATGCACGTCGGTGCCGCAGATCGAGGTGTGGGTGATGCGGATCAGCAGGTCGTTGGGCCCCATCTCCGGCTCGGGCGCATCGATCATCCAGATGCCTTCCTCCGGCCGGAGCTTGGCGAGCGCTTTCATGCGATCACGCCCAGGTCCCGGCCGACCCGGGTGAAGGCCGCCACGGCGTGCTCGAGCTGTTCGGGCGTGTGCAGCGCCGACATCTGCGTGCGGATGCGCGCTTGCCCCTTGGGCACGACCGGATAGGAGAAGCCGATGACGTAGATCCCTTCCTCGGCCAGGAGGCGGTCAGCCATCGTACTGGCGAGCGCGGCGTCTCCGATCATGACGGGGATGATGGGATGCTCATCCCCGGCCAGGGTGAAGCCCGCCTCGGACATGCGCTTCCGGAAGAAGGCGCTGTTCTCCCGCAGGCGCCGGCGCAGGTCGTCGGAGCCCTCGAGCAGGTCGAGCACGGCGAGCGACGCCGCCACCACCCCCGGGGCCACGGAGTTGGAGAAGAGGTAGGGGCGGCTGCGCTGCCTGAGCCACTCCACGATCTCCTTGCGCCCGCTGGTGTACCCACCCGAGGCGCCTCCGAGCGCCTTGCCGAGCGTTCCCGTGAGCACGTCGACGCGGCCCAGGACGCCGCGAAGCTCGTGGGTGCCGCGCCCCTTCTCCCCAAGGAAGCCCACCGCGTGGCTGTCGTCGACCATGACCATGGCGCCGTACCGGTCGGCCAGGCCGCAGATGGCCTGCAGGTCCGCCACCACCCCGTCCATCGAGAAGACGCCGTCCGTGGCGACCATCGTGTAGCGGGCACCGGAGGCGGCCTGCAGCTGCCGCTCGAGGTCGGCCATGTCGTTGTTGGCGTAGCGGAAGCGCTGGGCCTTGCTCAGCCGTACGCCGTCGATGATGCTGGCGTGGTTGAGGGCGTCGCTGATGATGGCGTCCTCCGGCCCCAGCAGCGCTTCGAAGAGGCCGCCGTTGGCATCGAAGCACGAGGAGTAGAGGATGGTGTCCTCCGTACCGAGGAACTGACTGAGCCTCGCTTCGAGCTCCTTGTGGATGTCCTGGGTCCCGCAGATGAACCGGACCGAGGCCATCCCGAAGCCCCGCTCGCGGATCCCCTGCTGAGCCGCCTCCATGACGGCCGGGTGGTTCGCGAGGCCCAGGTAGTTGTTGGCGCAGAAGTTCAGGACGCTGGCGCCGCCGGCAACCGAGATCAGCGCCTGCTGCTGCGAGGTGATGATGCGCTCGTCCTTGTACAGGCCGTCGCGACGTAGCGCCTCGGTCTCGCTGTGGAGGTGGTCCAGAAATGCGCGTGTCATGTCGCTCCTCCTGCCCGAGTCGGGCTGGGCGCCTTCGCGCCCGTATGACCTCAGGCTACCGCCGCGACGGGGGCGCCGCCGCCGGTCCCAACCACCACGAAGGGCGTGGTGCGGGCGTCACATGGTACGCACCGTACCGGTGCTAGCGTCGATGGTGACGAAACCGACCCGATCCGGGGTCGTCGGGTCCCGTCCCGGTACCGCATGGGTACTGGAACGGTTCGGCGGTGCGGTCCGGCGGGTTTCGATCACCCTCAGTCCTCACCGCACCCACGCCGGCACGGACCCGATCGGAACGTCCACGGCCCGAGTCAGTGAAGGCAGGTGTCGTTATGGCACAAACGACCGATGTCCAGCGCGAGATCGACAGCCTCAAGGCGGACCTCAAGTCCCTACGGGACGACCTGTCCGCGCTCTCCAAGACCAGCGGCAAGGTCGCAGGGGACAGCGTTCAGGCCGCACGGGACGCCCTGCGCGACGAAGCCGACAAGCTCATGGAACGCCTCAAGCAGACGGCCACCTCCCTGGAGGAGGAAGGACGGCAGGTGGCCGAGGGCCTCCGTGACGAAGTGGCCGAGAAACCGCTCCCGTCCCTGCTGACCGCCTTCGGCATCGGGGCGCTGCTCGGCTGGCTGGTCTCGCGCAAGTAGATGCGTGAAGCTTTCGCCGACGTTCTCATCGCGGCGCTCGAGCTGCTGGAGGCGGAAGCGCGCAGCGCCCGCAAGGGCCTGATCCGCGCCGCAGCGGGGATCGTGCTGCTGGCGACCGCCGCCCTGCTCGCGCTGGGCGCGGCGGCGCTGCTGGCATGGGCGCTCCTGACGGCGCTTTACCCGGTCATGCCGACCCCGCTGGCGAGGCTGCTGGTCGGCGTCGCTGTCCTGCTGATCGCCGGAGGTCTGGCATGGATCGCCGTACGCATGAACCGCTGAGCGTCGCCGAGGCGAAGGAGCGCCTGCGCCGGGCTGCGCGCTCGCGGCGCGGGCCCACCGCCGCCGCCCGAACCTGGCTCCCCGCGCTGGCGCGCAGCAAGCCCTGGCTGGCCCTGACGGTGGCGCTGGGCGCGGGCTTCGCCGTCGGCGCTTCGAAGCGCCTGCGCGCCCGTCTGCCGCGGATCCTGCTCGAGCTGCTGGGCTAGCCGCGCCCCCTATCCGACCTTCTCACTCGCCGTAGGGGACCCAGATGTTCTTGATGCGGGTAGCCCGTCGGAGGTACTCGCGGCCCTCGCCCTGCCCGGGATCGAGCCAGTCGCGCCGCTTGCCACCGTTGACCCAGGTGGCCTTGAGGTTGTCGGCGCTCTCGCGCTCCACCACGGCCGAGCCGTCGGCCGTGCCCACGTACCACATCGCCGCCACGTCGGCATGCTTCGCCAGCACGGCGGCGAGCTCCTCGCGATCGCCGGTGACGATGTTCACCGCGCCCGGCGGAACATCGCTGGTGTCGATCACCTGGTAGAGGTCGGTGGCGGCCAGCGGCCACCTGGCCGACGGCACCGCCACCACCCGGTTGCCCATCGCCAGCGCCGGCGCCACCAGGGAGACGAACGCCAGCAGCGGCGCCTCGTCGGGCGCCACCACGGCCATCACGCCCCACGGCTCGGGCATCGCCAGGGTGACGTTGCGGAACGGCGTCGCGTGCACGGCGCCGTCGTACTTGTCCGCCAGCGCGGCGTAGACGAACAGCCGGCGGACGCTGGCCTCGACCTCGCGCATGGCGTCCGCGTCCGTCGCGCCGGTCATCGCCCGCAGCCGGTGGATGAACTCCGCGGCCCTCGCCTGCAGGTTCTCCGCCAGGTAGTACAGCACCTGCGCCCGGTTGTGCGCCGTCGCCTTCGACCAGCCCGATCCCTTGCGCGCCGCCTCGACGGCGTTGCGCACGTCCTTGCGGTTGCCCAGCGGCGCCTCGCCGAGGTGGCTGCCGTCCGCGCCGAGCACCGGGTAGCTGTAGTTGCCGTCGGGCCGCGCCTGCTTGCCGCCGATGTAGAGCTTGGCGGTCCGGTCGATCGCGCCGCCCGGTCCGGGCCCGTCCGCTCCGGGCGCACCTTCCCCGAGCGCCGCGCCGTTCGGGCCACTCCACAGCTCATCGGCCGCGTAGGCCGGGAGCCCGGCCTCCCAGGAAGGCTTGAGGTACTCGAACATCCCTTCGCGGCCGCCCTCGCGCCCGAAACCCGACTCCCGGTAGCCGCCGAAGCCGCTCGCCGCGTCGAAGACGTTGGTGCAGTTGACCCACACCACCCCGGCCTCGAGCTTGGGAGCGATGTCGAGCGCCAGGTTGACGTTCTCGGTCCAGACGCTGGCCGCCAGGCCGTAGCGGGTGTTGTTGGCGAGCTCGACCGCTTCCTCCGGCGTGCGGAACGTCATGCTCACGATGACGGGGCCGAAGATCTCCTCCTGCGCTGCCGCCGAGGACGGCGCGACCTCGCTGAACAGCGTCGGGGGGAAGAACAACCCGCCGTCCTCGGCCAGCGACGAGGCCCAGGAGGGCTGGTAGCAGCGCCCGCCCTCGGCCCGGCACTGCTCCACCAGCCGGGTGATCTTGTCGAGCTGCACGGGCGCGATGATGGCGCCGATGTCCATGGCCTTGTCGAGCGAGGGCCCCTCGCGCAGGGTCTCCATGCGGGCGCGCAGCTTCTCCTCCATGCGCGCCGCCACGCTCTCCTGGACCAGCAGGCGACTGCCGGCGCAGCACACCTCTCCCTGGTTGAACCAGATGGCATCGACCACGCCCTCCACCGCACTGTCGAGGTCGGCGTCGTCGAACACGAGGAACGGGCTCTTCCCGCCCAGCTCCAGCGACAGCTTGACGCCGCGCCCCGCCGTGGCCTGCCGGATGATGCGCCCCACTTCGGTCGAGCCGGTGAACGCCACCTTGGCGAGCCCGTCGTGGGCCACCAGCGCCGCGCCGGTGCGGCCGTCCCCGGTCACCACGTTGAGCACGCCCGGCGGCAGCCCGGCCTCGGCGGCGAGTTCCGCGAAGGCGAGCGCCGTGAGCGGCGTGAACTCCGCCGGCTTGAGCACCACCGTGTTGCCCGCCGCGAGCGCCGGCGCCACCTTCCACGCCAGCATCAACAGCGGGAAGTTCCAGGGGATCACCTGACCGCACACCCCGACCGCCTGGTAGCCGGGAAACTCGCTCTCCAGAAGCTGCGCCCAACCGGCGTGATGGTAGAAGTGCCGCGCGACCAGCGGCACGTCGATGTCCCGCGTCTCACGGATGGTCTTGCCGTTGTCGAGGGCCTCCAGCACGGCCAGCAGCCTCGCGTGCTTCTGCACGTGCCGCGCCAGGGCGTACAGGTGCCGCGCGCGTTCAAACGGCGTGAGTCCCTGCCAGGCCGGCAGCGCCTGCTCGGCGGCGCGCACGGCGCCGTCGACGTCCTCTTCGCCGCCCTGCGCTACCTGCCCCAGCTCCGAGCCGTCCCCGGGGTGCACGGTGGCGAAGCGCTCGCCCTCGGCGGGCTCCACGAAGCGGCCCCCGATGAAGTGGCCGAAGCTGCGCCCGTGACGCTCCAGCCAGGCCATCGCCGCATCGGCGCTCTCGGGCGCCGGCCCGTACTCCAGGCTCTCGAAGATCGCCTTGACGCTGTCGTGGCTCGTCGTCTTCATGCGCTCCACCTCATGCGATCCGCTCCTGCCGCTCGCGCGCCGCCGACCACTCCGAACGCAGCAAGCCGAACACCTCGAGATCGGCGGCCCGGCCTCCCAGCGCGGGGTGGATGGCGCGCAGCGTGCCCTCGTGCCGGAAGCCGAGCCGCTCGGCCACCCTGCGGCTGGGCAGGTTCTCGCGCTCGCAGCGGATCTCGAGGCGGTTGAACCCCTGCTCCTCGAACATCACCCTCGCCAACCCCGCCACCGCGCGGGTCATCAGCCCACGCCCGCGGTAGGGCGCGGCCAGCCAGTAGCCGAACTCGGCCCGGCCCACCTCCCACCGCACGTTGAACACGCCCAGCGCCCCGACCAGCGCACCCCCGACACGCAGCCCGCCGTCGAAGCCGCCGCCGCGCGCGAAGCGCTCGAGGCTGGCCCGCAGGAAGGCCTGTTCGGCCTCGAGCGTGGCCGCGGCCGCCCACGGCAGGAAGCGCTGCAGCGCCGTACGGTTGGCGTCGACCAGGGCGTAGAGCTCCTCGGCGTCGCGCTCCTCGAGGAGGCTGAGCTCCAGGTCGTCGGCGAGGCGGAGGGAGAACATCAGCCCACCGGATGCCGGAAGCCGGCGGAGTAGCGACCTGTCAGGCCGTGCTCGAGCTGGCGCTCGATGTCGGCCAGCAGCGAGCTGGCGCCGATGCGGAAGAGGTCGGGCTCGAGCCAGCGCCGCCCCAGCTCCTCGCGCAGCAGCGCCAGCCAGACCAGCGCGTCCTTGGCCGTGCGAAGGCCGCCGGCCGGCTTGAAGCCGACGCGGTGGCCCGTCCGCTCGTAGTACGCGCGTACGGCACGCGTCATGGTGAGCCCGACCGGCAGCGTGGCGTTCACGCTCTCCTTGCCGGTCGAGGTCTTCACGAAGTCCGCGCCGGCCATCATCGCCACCAGGCTGGCGCGGTAGACGTTGCGCAGCGTCCCCAGCTCGCCCGTGGCGAGGATGGTCTTCAAGTGCGTTTCACCGGCCGCCTCCCGGAAGGCCCGGATTTCGTCGTAGAGGGCCTGCCAGTCGCCGGTGAGCACGTGGCGGCGTGAGATGACGATGTCGATCTCGGCCGCTCCCGCCCTCACGCTCCGCCCGATCTCCTCGAGGCGCGTCTCGAACGGCGACAGCCCCGCCGGAAAGCCGGCCGACACCGCCGCGACCGGCACCCCGGTGCCGCGCAGGGCGTCCACGGCGACCGGCACCATGTCGTGGTACACGCAGACCGCCGCCGTGGTGATGCCGGCGTCCGCCATGCCCAGCCCCTCCAGCAGGTCGGCACGCACCGGGCGCACGGCCTTCGCGCACAGGCGCCGGACCCTTCCCGGCGTGTCGTCGCCCGACAGCGTGGTCAGGTCGATGAGCGTGACCGCCTTGAGCAGCCACGCGAGCTGCCACCGCTTCTTCACGCTGCGCCGCGCCGGTAGCGTCGCGGCGCGACGCTCGACCGCGCTGCGATTGACGCGCGCATCCCTCACCCAGTCCAGCGTCAGCGCCATGCCGGGGTTGCGCGCGTGCGTCGGCTGCACGGCGCTCTCGGCGGCTTCGCTCTCGATGCTCATACGGTCGCTCCCGCCCCGCACGGCTCGCCGTCGCGGGGTCCTCCCAGCATACATGCCGTGCCGCCGCGAACCCCGCCTGGACCGGGCTATGATGGTGCCGTCCACTCGTGCAGCCGGCCGGTCAACCGGAGGGAGTCCACCCATGCACCTGGCGCGGTTCCCGCGACGCCGCTACACCTCCTACGCCACGCCGATCGAACCCCTGGAACGGCTCACCGCCTTTCTGGGCGGACCGAACCTCTTCATCAAGCGCGACGATCTGCTCGGCCTCAGCGCCGGCGGCAACAAGACCCGCAAGCTCGAGTTCCTGGTGGCGGATGCCCTCGGCCAGGGAGCCGACACCCTCATCACCACGGGCGCCGTGCAGTCCAACCACTGCCGCTTGACGCTGGCGGCTGCCGTGCACGAGGGGTTGCAGTGCCGGCTGGTGCTGGAGCAGCGCGTTCCCGGCAGCTACGATCCCGGTGCCAGCGGAAACAACTTCCTGTACAGGCTGCTGGACGTCGAGTCGATCACCGTCGTCGACGCCGGGACCGACGTCATGGCGAGCATGCGGCGCGAGGCGGACGCGCTGGAGGCCGAGGGCCGCCGTGCCTACATCATCCCGGGCGGCGGCTCCACGCCGCTCGGGGCGCTCGGCTACGTCGCGTGCGCCGAGGAGCTGCTGGCGCAGACGTTTGAGCTGGGGCTCGAGCTCGACCACATCATCAGCGCCAGCGGGAGCGGGGGCACGCACGCCGGCCTGGTGGCCGGCATCGTCGGCACCAACGCCAACGTCCCCGTGACCGGGATCAGCGTGCGGGCGGAGAAGGCGGCCCAGGAGGAGCGCGTCCTGGACCTGGCGCGCCGCACGGCCGAGCTGGCCGGCGTACGGAGCGAGGTGCGGGCCGAGGCCGTATCGGTCCTCGACGACTACGTGGGTCCGGGATACTCGCTCCCGACCGACGCCATGGTGGAGGCCGTCAAGCTGTTCGCCTCGCTCGAGGGGATCCTGCTGGATCCCGTCTATACCGGCAAGGCCGCCGCGGGACTGATCGACCTGGTCCGCCGCGGTCGCTTCGAGCGAGATGACAATGTCCTGTTCCTGCACACGGGCGGCTCCCCCGCCCTCTATGCGTACCAGGACGCGCTGCTGCGCTGACGCCGGCGGGCGAGCGGTGCCCCCTCACCGTCGCCAGTCCGGGCCGTCCATGGCGGGTTGTCACAGTTCGCGAAGGGGTCGCGTGAGGCGGGAGCCCAGGCGCCGCTCGCCGGTCTCACCGCGGCGACGACCGTCGGTCCGCATTCCAGTCTCGTGAGAGCGTCGAGCACGGTTCTCAGCGTGCTTCGGCCCGGAATGCGCCCTGATGGACGCAATGCGTCCATTTTGTTGACTTCGATGACGCATTTCTCCTATGATGTGAAGCGTCTGATGAATAGTCATGCACCTGGGAGGGTGGACCCAACGTTCTCCGGGTCCTCGGCACCATGAGAATCGGCACCTACCACCAGCTGGATCGCATCGATCAGCAGATCGTCGACCTGCTCCGTACGGACGGACGCATGCCGTACCGCGAGATCGCACGCCGCCTCGACGTCTCCGAATCGATGGTCCGCAAGCGGGCGAGCAAGCTCCTCGAGTCCGGCTGGATGCGCATCCTCGCCATCAGCGACCCCCTCAAGCTGGGGGTCCCCATCGTCGCCACCACCTACGCGAGTGTCAGTCCCCACGTGCTGGAGGAGGTCACCGATCAACTGGCGCGCAACGAGGCGGTCCGCTACCTCGCCATCGGCGTTGGCAGCCGGAACCTCGTCGTCGAGTCGCTCCACGCCTCGGTCGAGGACGTGCACGCGTTCATCCAGAACGAGCTGGGAAGGGAGGGAGTGTACGAGAGCGAGACCATCCATGTAGTGAAGATCAAGAAGAGCGTGTGGGACTGGCCCTTACCGACCGAGTCCGACGACAGCGCACCGCCGCCGAACCCGAAACGGAGTGACCACGCATGAAACGCCTGACCCTGATCCTCGGCCTTCTCGCGACGATGGCCGTCGCCAGCCTGGGCTTCGCCCAGAAGAGCGGCGGGACGCTCATCGCGGCCTGGGCCCAAGACCCCGTCAGCCTCGACCCGCAGATCACCAGCGCCATGTCCAGCCTCCAGGTTCTCCAGAACGTGCTGGATACGCTCGTCGTGCTCAGCCCGCAAGGCAAGGTCGAGCCCTCGCTGGCCACCAGCTGGGAGGTCTCTCCCGACGGGCTCACCTGGACCTTCCATCTCCGGCACGACGTGAAGTTCAGCAACGGCCGGCCCATGACCGCCAAGGACGTGGTCTACACCTATACGCGGATGCTCGATCCGAAGACGGGGTCGGGCCAGAAGTACCTGCTCGGCAGCACGCAGAGCGTCACGGCGCCCGACGACTACACGGTGCAGTTCCACCTGAAGACGCCCAACGTGGCGCTGCTCTCCCACCTCGCGGCCAACAAGGCCGTCGGCATCATCGCCAAGGAGTCGGTCGACAACGGCACCATCAAGACGCAGCCGATCGGCACCGGTCCGTTCATGATCACGGATTTCGAGCCCGGCAACAAGGTGATCCTGAAGAAGAACCCGTACTACTGGAAGCCCGGCCTCCCCTACCTCAACGAGGTGGACATCCGCATCATCACCGACGAGTCGGTGCGGCAGACCTCGCTGCTGACGGGTGACATCGACTGGGCCATCAGCGTGCCGCCCCAGAGCCTGAGCCAGCTGGAAAACGCCAAGGGCGTGGTCGTCGACAAGACCGCCGCCGGCGCCTACTGGTACATCGGCGTCAACCTCAAGCAGAAGCCGTTGAACGACATCCGCGTCCGCCACGCCATCGCCTACGCCATCAACCGGAAGGACATCACCGAGGCGATGACCTTCGGCACGGGCGTGCCGACGCAGGATCCGATCCCGTCGTCGAGCGCCTGGGCGTTCAACTACGCTCCCTACAGCTACGACCCCGCCAAGGCCAAGCAGCTCCTCGCCGAAGCCGGTTACCCCGACGGCTTCCGCATGCAGATCATGCCCACCACGCAGTACCCGCAGTCCGTACGTGGGGCCCAGGTCATCCAGCAGGAGCTCCAGGCCGTCGGCATCAAGGTGACGATCAAGACGCTCGAGTGGGCCCAGTGGCTGCAGGAGGAGGGCAAGGGCAACTACGACACCTACGTCTGCTCCTGGAACGGCCTCGTCGACCCCTACGACTACTTCTACGCCCAGCATCGTACGGGGCAGGTCTTCAACTTCACCGGCTACAGCAACCCCAAGGTCGACAAGCTCCTGGACGAAGGCAACGTGACCCAGGGCTTCGACAAGCGCAAGGCGATCTACCAGCAGGTCAACAAGATGATCGTCGACGACGCTCCGTA
>CAZIBD010000097.1:0-9685 GCA_964536935.1 uncultured bacterium
CCCTCGTTCACCGATTCGGCGGAGATGAGTCTGCGCACGCCTGTGTCCTCCAGGGAAAGCCGTGATGCTCGGATGCGCCCGGCACGCTTCCTCGATAGGACGGTCGGGTGCGCTTCGATTCGCCATGCTAGCAGGGCGCGCGGCTGCGCAGCGTGCCGTGGGATGGGGGGGGCGAGCGCGTGGGGTGCCGACACGGTCGCCTTCGAGCGGAGCGGTGCCGCACGATGGGCGCGAGCGGGCGGCGACCTCGGGGCCGCAATCGCCGCGCCGGCTGTCCCACAGGCAGGATCGGGCGGGCACGAGCTGGCAGCCGTCTGCCGCCGGGTCGCACGTCTACCGCCGGGCTCATCCGCCACCCGTATACTCGAGCATGCCGGAGACGCACGTGGGGCACGCCATCCGCCGGGCGCGCCCGGGCGACGCTCACCAGATCGTCCGGCTCATGCGCACCATCTACCGGGAAGGGCGCTACTTCGTGGGCGACGGCCCGCCGCTGGCCGAGTCGCTGGGGCGGCGTATCGCTGCCGACGACCGGCAGGACGCGTTCTACCTGGTGGCCGAGGGGGAGTCCGCACGCGGGCGGGAGGTGGCGGGGTGGCTCGAGCTCCACCGACTGCAGCCGCGCCGCATGCAGCACGTGGCCATGCTCACCGTGGCGGTGGCCCCCGAGTGGCGCCGGCATGGCCTGGGCCGCGGGCTGTTGCGCCGCTCCTACGGCTGGGCGGGGGACGTCGGCGTGCGCAAGATCAGCCTCAACGTACGCGCAGAGAACATCGGCGCGATCGCGCTGTACCGCTCCGAAGGGTTCGTGGAGGAGGGGCGAGAGCGGGGGCAGGTGCGTACCGACGAGGGCGGGTTCGAGGACAACGTGATCATGGCTCGGCGGCTGTCTTGAGCACCTTTCCTGTCTAGGGACCCACTGGCTTGACGATCATCGTCGCGGTGGAGAGCTTCTTGCCGTCGGCGAACAGCTCGACGTGCAGGGTGCCCGGTGCGGCCGGTGCCGTGAACGTCGCCGCGAACGTGCCATCGGAGGTGTGCTTGAGCTGGACGACGGTGTCGCCAACGCGGATGTGGACCTCAGATGCGCGTATGAAGAGATGTGCCGTGGCCGTCACCGTGCTGCCTGCCTCTGCGAAGGCGGGGTCGAGCTGGACGCTGCCGAGAGGGCCGGGCGTCACGAAGACCATGAGGCTCTGGGAGGCGCGCTTCTTGTCCGCGGTCGCCGTCACGTCCACGAGGGCGACGGCGCCGGCGCTCGTGGGAACCTCGACGTCCCCACTGAAGTCACCCTTGTCATTCGTCGGCTTCAGGTCAACCGGCTGGCCGCTGCCGATGCTCGCGGTGACGGATCGGGCCCCGGGGACGTGGGCGGTCACCGTGACGAGCGCCCCAGGGGGAACGTCGGAGGGTTTGACGGATGCGGTGAGCGCCAGGTCTCCTCTCGTCAGCGTATCGCTGACGTGCCGCTTCACGGGCTGCACGCCGAGAGAGACGAAGGGTGTGGTCGAGTCGGTCACCGTTACGCTTTCGGAAGGCTGTGCGATTTCCGTGTTGGCTGGCAGACTCAACGGGTTGATCGCGACCGAGTAGTCCCCAGCCTTCAAGTTGCGGAAGGTGAAGTGCCCTGATCCTCCAGTGACGGTGGAGCGCACCGTGCCGTCGACACTCGTGAGCTGGACGGTGACATTGGCGACACCAACAGAGGTGTTCGTCGGGTGTCCGGATCGCATGGTGTCGAGGTAGACCTGGCCCGTGACGCCGAGGGAGAGCTTGAAGTGGAGGTCCTTGCGGATAGTGACATGCCGCTGGACCGTGACCTTGAGGTCGGAGGGAGGCACCATGGTGGGCGGAAGTCCCGGGAAGCGCAGCGTGTACGATCCTGGCGGGGCCGTGAAGCGGAAGTCGCCATGGCTGTCCGTCTTACTGGAGCGGACGCCGTCCCCCAGCTCGACGACGATGCCTTTCAGGGGCCTCGCGGTGGGACCGGAGTCCAGCATCGCCTTGCCGACGATCGTGCCGACGTCGAGCCCGCCGAAGGCGTTCACGATCGGCGAAGGCACTGCGATCCCGCCGCTCACGGAAGCAGCCGCACCGATCCGCCACGTCAGGCCCGTGTCCCCCTGGTACCCGACCGTGCCGTTCAGCGACAGTGCGGGTAGGACCTGGACGCCCAGGGTGGTGGAGCCACCGAGCTGAGCCGTGCCGACGCTGTAGTTGAGGCTGGCGCCAAGACTGTAGAGCGAAGCCGCGTAGCCGGCCGACAGCGTGAGGACGGGTGCGAAGGGTGGGCGCAGGGGGAGCTCGACCGAGCCGCCGACCGTGTAGTCCGGGGTCACGTACGTCTGCCCGTAGGCGATCGTCACGGACGGGTCCACGGTGACGCGGACCGATGCTATCCAAGGGAGCTGGGATCGGCGCAATCCGATCTGCCCTCGTCCGGACAGTGCGCCTCCCTGGTAGTTGAGATCGACGAGCGAAAGCAGGTCCACGGGGCGATCAGGGAAGGCGTAGCTCACACCGAAATGCCCTTCCGCCGTACCGTCGCTGCGGTAGCCAACGACCTGCGATATCGACAGGGCCGTGTCGGGAGTCTCGACCGCATTGGCAAAGACCGAGTACTTGCCGGGAGCGAGGTTGAGGGAGGCCGTGGCCGACACCGGTGCCGCCGCGCGGGTCGAGACCGTGAGGAACGCATTCCACGACCAGTCTGGAAGGGGCATGAGCGAGGCGTCGGCGGACACGACCGCAACGGGTCCGGTCCAGGTCACGCCCCCTCCGAGGACGGGGGAGACGTGGTAGGTACCATCGTCATGGACCTGGCCCGTCACACCGAGCGACGGGAACAGTTGGAGCCTGTCCGTGACGTGGAAGGTACGAGTCGCGTACAACGTGTCCTGGGCTTGCGGTCCCCAGCGGTGCTGGTAGCTGAGCAGCAGGTCGCCAAGGCCGTAGCTCACGCCCGTCGTCACCCGGTGCTGAGGATCCAGCTCGCCGGTGAGGTTCACGTTGTCGAACTGCACCGAAAGGCTGTGGCCCGCTCCCTGGGCATAGCCGTAGACAACTCCCCAGCGAGTGCCGAAGAAGCTCACCGACGCCGTGCGTTCCTTGGGTGCAATCGTTGCGAAGTTGCCTGTTTGCACGATCGAGGAGAGATCACCCGTGACCGACAGGCTGGCCCGGTACGAAACTCCTTCCGAGCCATAGCTCGCTTGAAGGGGCAGAGCGTAGTCGAGGACCGGGGCATTGGGATCGGTCGTGCCCAGTGCGTACACCTGGTACGTGATGAGAAAACCCCTATGGAACGAAGGATCCGCCTGAGATCGGGCGTCGACGTAGACGGTGCGTTCGCCGACACCGTTGGGGTGAATCGCGAGTTCCACCGTCGCGGAGGCACCCGGCTTCAGCGCAACGTGATTCGCCGAGAGACTAACGTCGTCGCTCGTCCTGGTGGTCAGGTCGTACCGGTCGGGCATGTTGCCCGTATTGGTCACCACCACGGGGACCTTCTTGGTGGCCCCGGCTTCGATCACGTCGGGAGCGTTCGCCCGGATCGTTGCGTCGGGATGCTCGTCTACCCTGACCTTGAACGACGTGGAACGGACCTCGCTGCCGTTGTTGACCAGACGCGCAGTGAGCCTGTACTCCCCGGCGAGGACATCGGATCCGATGAGCACGGTCGCAAGCGATCGCCGGTCGGAGCCCGAAGCTTGCATCACGCCGAGGACCGTGAGACCTTTCGGGGCCGTCAGTTCGATGGTGCCCGGTCCGTCCTGATGGAGTGGGAGGGCCAGCACCGAACCCGGAAGCCCATGAGGCTCCGTCGACGTGGTCAGGGTCTGGGCCAGCGCCATCGAGGCCGTGATCGCGAACAGCAGCGCGATGGCACGGGCGATCATGGCGTGGCGCGGCGCAGGGTCCATCGCAGTCCGCCGTCGTAGGTACCTGGTGTCGTGACCCCTTGACCGTCCAGTCTCAGGAAGACCTGCAGCCGGCAGCTTCCTGCTCCGGTGACGGCGTGGAGGGAAACCACGGTCGAGCCGGGCCCGATGCGTTGCCAGGGACTCTCGACGCACCCGGGAAGCTGCCGTGGTGTCGTGGGTACGACCCGGTACCATACGTTCCTGGACGGAAGCGTGGCGGTGGAGTCCGGGATGCGCAGAGGGGGGTCGACGTACACCTGAACCACCCACACCCCGGCAAACGGCACGCCGGCAGCGAGGTCGAACGCCCCGCTCGTCGCGGGCGCATAGGTGCCCGATCGTGCTGCTTGCAGCCACGCATCGCTCGAGAGATCGAAGGAGACCACGTGCTGGCTCACCTGGAGCAAGCCGCCATCATGCGTCGTCGTGGCATTCGTGACCGTGGACTGGGCGGTGGCGAAGGCAGCGAGCGAGAGTGCAAGGAAGAGCAGCGTGCGCATGGTCGGCCTCGGTTCAGTGAACGGTGAGGGTGGCCTGCCCGGCGACGAGATCGGCGGTCCCGTAATCGAGGATCGCTGTGGCGAGATAGGTACCTGCGGCCAGGGGCTTGCCCACCTTCACGGGGATGTTCGAAAGCTCTTGCGGAAACGATGGCGTGGGAGCGATCGACAACGTCTGGACGAGCGTTCCATCCGGCTTCCGCAACTCGACGCGCCCTTCGAGGCGAAGGTAGGAGTTGCCCGTGTTCTGGAAGCTCACCGTCACGGTCTGGGCACCCGATGCGTCGGGCGCTTTGCCCTGGCCCAGGGTGACGCCGGTGACCTTGCCGCTCTTGCTCAGGGGAGCGATGTCGACGACGACGATGAACGCGACCTGGGCTCGCACCTGCATACCGACGCCGGAGCTCCCTTTCTGCGCTGTGGTGGCCGTGCGAAATAGGATGGCGCCCCAGTGGGTGCCGGGGGCCGCCGCCGCGGGGATGGTAATCGAGTAGTTGTACTGCCGGCTGGCACCGGGTGCGAGGTCGAGCGCGCTGACCCCAAGGTTCAGCCAGCTTGCCAACGATGCCGGCAGCGTGGAGACGGGCAGCGGGCTGATGCGGTTGTTGGGTGTAAGTACGAAGTCCGAAGGGAGGACTTCGAGGCTCGCCGATGCGTGGGTGGGGTTGCGGAGCGTGATCGTACCGGTCAGGGTCTGCCCGGGCTTGCCCGAGAACTGAACGTTCGCAGGGCTGATCTCGGCGCCCAGTTGAGCATTGGCGAGGCCCAATGCGAGTAGAAGCAGCAAGACTCCGAGGCTCTTTCGCGTGGTGGCAAGCATGGGATCCATCCTATCGGGCGACGGGCTTGAAGACGCGGTAACCCATGCGCTGGATGGGTCGGGCGGAATCGGGGTCGGGCCGTCTCTCCGGACGGCCCGACCCGCTTGCTGTCGATCATTGGGCGACAGCAAGAGAAACCTTGTCCTATGTAGCGGGGAGGAGGGCGCTGCCGAGCGTGTAGGTCGTCAGCAGCGGGTAGTACCCGGGCTGGGAGTTACGGAGCCACATCATCTGCGTAATCACGTCATCGATGAACGTCCCCGTTGGGATCTTGGACAGGAGCAACTGGTAGTCCTGCGTGCCGGAAGCGCTCGTGAAGGAGAGCCAGCCGGACGAGCCCGCGGTACCGGGAAGTCCGTTGACTTGGAAGTTGTCCTGGATGAGGAGCTTGCCGAAGGTGTCGTACGTATTGTTGTCACCCGTGGTGACGGAGACACCGAACTGCACCTGGTCGCAGTTGGTGTACTTCTCGACGGCGATCTGGTTGTAGCACACCACGTTGCCCTTGGCGCGTGCGGTGGCGTGGCCCCTCGCGTACTTCGCGAACTGCGGCCACATCTTCGCGACGTCACCCCACGTCAGGACCTTGCCGTTGGAGCTGATAATGGCGGGGTAGCTGCCGTGCACGTACGAGCTCCACGCCGGGAACAGGTTGCCGATCCCGCCGACGTAGTCGATGAAGTCCATCAACGACACGCCGCCTTGGCCCTTGTAGCCAACCCAGTTCGGGACGACGTAGCAGTTGGATGCCTTGTAGTCGGGCGATGCCAGGTTGATCTCCCAGTTGTCGAGAGTCGTCGTTTGGCCAGTCTGTGCCGAGTTGGCGAGGTTGTTGTCCAGGATCAGCGAGATGACCGTCGGCACCTTGACGTTGATGTGTTGCTCAACGCTGGTGCGGGCATCACAGTTTGTGCAGGCGAATGCCCCGGCCATGAGCCCGAGAACGGCCACGAGCGCGATCGTTGCGGTGAGTCGTTTCATGTAGGGTCAACCCTCCGTGCGAGATGTTGTTGAGAACGCAGACGCGATTCGTTGCACCTGGGCCCAGGACGGGTCAGGCATAGCGAGCTCGTGGACCAGGACATCCACCTCCTTCACGACGGTTGTATTTCGGTGCTCACGGTACGCGCCCTTCCGTTTCCTGGGCGCAACCGCCATGTGCGTTATGTACGTCGCGCTTTGCGCGGCTGCGTTACCGTACAGGCACAATCGGTGAACGGGGGCAACGCTTGAGTAACGTCGTCAATAACGCCGGGTTCCGTCTAGTGTTGCAGGGTGAAGTTCGATTGGAGTACCAAGGGCGCCCAGTTGCGGTCCGCAAGAAGGGACTTGCGCTGCTCGCATACCTCGGGGTGGTGGGTGCTGCGTCGAGGGCCAGGCTGGCGGATCTATTGTGGCAGAACGGCACCGGGCGGGCGAATCTTCGCGTGGAGTTGCATCGGCTCGCTGACGTGACCGGACGCTCCCTCTTCGAGCCCCGTGCCGACCCGTTGCGGCTCCCATCCTGGGTCACGGTCGATCGTGATGCGGTTGATGACACCCTCTTGGAGGGCATCGACGGCGTTTCTTTCGACCTCGATCGCTGGATCGAGGGAGTCCGAGCCCAGGCCGAGCGCAAGGTTCTGCAGAATCGACGGGCCGGCGACCTCGCCCGAGGCTTGGCCGGCGAGCTCAGAAGCCCGTTCCTCATCGTGCTGCGCGCCCGTCCGGCCGAAGACCTCGACGAGTTCCTGACGGCCCTCTCCGATGCCACGCGCCTGCCGCTCGTGGAGGGCGTTGGGGGTCCGGCCAGGGCGCTTCGCGTCGTGTCGCCCCCGTATCCCGACGGTTGCACCGAGGCCCTCCTGGCGGCGAGGGAGGGAGGTTGGGTGCTTCGTGTGCCGGCCTACGGCGAGGACCCACGGGAGGTCCTCGAGCTGCGGAACGCGTTCGATCCTGCGCGCCTTCGGTACGTCGAGTTGCCGAGGGTTTCCTGGGAAGATGCCCGGCAAGGCCTGCTGCACGACCTACGCTTCGAACAGGCGGCCGAGGCCTACGTGTTCACGGGCGGCAACGGTGGCTTCCTGCGCGAGCTGGCGAGGATGCAATGGGTGCGCGAAGGGGACGGCGTGTTCGCCGTTCCGCAGCGGGTGCGTGCCGCCTACCAGCTTGAGATGCGCTACGTCAGCCTGGAGGCGCGGCTCGCTCTGGAACGTTTGTCGATCCATCCAGGTCCCATCACGGAGGCGCTGATCGATGTCCTCGATGCGCGTGGGGCGCTGGACGAGCTGGAACGTCGCGGCTGGTTGACGTACGACGGTGCGTGGCGCTTTCGCGAGCCGGAATCGCGCACGGTCCTGTGCCGCTCCCTCCAGCCGGGTCGGCGCGGCACCTACCATCGTGAGGTGGCGGTTCTGATGGAGGTGGAAGGTGACTGGCTGGCAGGGGCCTACCATAGGATCGCCGCCGGTCAGCCCGTTGTTCTCACTGAAAGCGACCGTGGCGTTCCCAACGGCTTGGTGCAGGCGGCCGTGCGCGCCGCATTGGGCCTAGAGGTGGATGGTGCCTCGCCGCGCTACCTGGAAACGATGGTCGGGCCGGAGCTGGCGCTACTCGAGGCGGAGCGTCACGGTCCCGGCACTAGCGGGGAGGGCGCCGACTGGCGCATGGTCAAGATCCCTGGAAATGGACCCTCGGCCATCAGCTTCGAGCTACCCGGCAAACGGGCGTTGGTACACCTGCGCGGCCGGTGCTGGGCCGAGGCACCGCTCGGGGTCGGCGTGGCCGGGCAGGCGCTTCCACTGGAGTTCGAGCTGGCCGACGGGCATCGCGTGGTCTTCGTGCAGGGGCTGACCGAGCCGTTGGCGCAGGACGGCGAGGATGCCGTGCTCATGCCTTTGTCTGGTGCCATCGACGTCTGGTTGCTCGTGTCGGATGCGATCGAGGGACGCATCCTCACGCGTGCCGAAGCCGCCGTTGTGGAGCTGGAGATCACGCTGCACGCGGTGGGTCGCGGTGGCGCGCAGGCGGCGAACGAGCCTGCCCAGGGTCGGGAGATGCGCCAGGTGATGGCGATCGATCTCAGCTCGGGCATAGGCGTACCCGCAACCGAGGTCCGGCGCCCTGTCGGTGGGTGAGCCCTGCCTCCAGGGCATGACGCGACGGCACCGAGGCGAACCTTCGGGTTGCATCGTCGCCTAGACTCGAACCATGCCAACACCCACGAGCATCGAGGATGAGGTCGGTGGCCGGCGACCCGCCCGCGTCGCCCTCTTCGTCGACACCCAGAACCTCTACTACGTTGCCCGCGACGGCTACGACGCGACCGTGGACTACGCCCGGCTGCTCGAGCTGGCGCTCCGCGGCCGCGAGCTCGCGGCCGCCACGGCGTATGTGGTCGAGCGTGAGGGCGACAGCAGCGCCTTCGGCTTCGTCACCAAGCTCTCGGCGCTGGGCTACCGGGTGCGGCGCCGTAGCGTGCGCGTCCACCGCGCCGACGACGGCGGCAGGCCGGTGATGGAGGGTGACTGGGACATGGGCATCGCCGCGGATCTGGTGCGCGCCCTGCCGCACGTCGACGTGCTCGTGCTCGCTTCCGGCGACGGCGACTTCGTGCCGATCCTCGAGCTGGCCCAGCAGCGCGGCAAGCGGGTCGAGGTGCTGGCGTTCCGTGAGGCCGCGGCTCAGACCCTGATCGATCTGGCTGACCGGTTCACGCACCTACCCGACGAGGAAGAGACCTTCGTCGACAGGGGCTGAGCCCCGGGACCGGCGCTATGGTGGCTCGACCTTGCAGAGGGTCGGACGCCCCGGGGCGGGGTCGCGAGGCGCCGTCCCTGGAACGGCGATGTCCGGTCGCCGGCCCGCGGTGGCCACGGCCACAGCCGCGCCTCGGCTCGCCGTGGAGCCGCTGCTCGTGCTCCTCGCATCTGCTACGGCCCAGGATCCGTCGACCCGTTCCAGGTAGTCGTCCACCGCGCCGACGACGCCGAGCCACGCCCCGTACACGGCATTCTCCCGGGCGAGCAGCGCGCGGCAGGTCCTCGGCGAGGTCGCGCCCCTTGCCGCGGCCTCCCGCCACGCTGCCAGCTCGGCATCGAGCAGGGCGTTGGCGTCGTCGACCGCCACCCGTGCGCGGCGCGCGTCCCCCGGATGGTCCCGGTCCAGCACGGCGAGGGCCTCCCGTGCCCGGCGTACGCGCTCCTCGGCATCGGCCCGTGCGCGCTCGTCGGTACCGTCCAGTCGGATGCGCGCGCTCAGCGCGATGCTCCACTGGTCGTCCTCCTGGGAGCCGATCTGGCCGTTGAGGGCGGCGCCGGGGCGGCCCCGGTCGAGGACGAGCGAGGCGCCGACCTGGTAGCCGTAGGTGCTCGACTCGTAGGTGGCGTCGAGGGAAACGTCGCGCAACACGTCGTAGGGCAGGGCGTCGCGGTCCAGGATCGCCCGTTCCAGCTCGAGCCGG
>CAZIBD010000098.1:0-9640 GCA_964536935.1 uncultured bacterium
CTTATCGCAGGTAGCCACGTCCTTCATCGGTTCGGCTGCCAAGGCATCCACCGTGTGCCCTTAGTAACTTAACCTTCTGGTTGACTAAAGGATGGATGAGTGAGCAGACGCACGATCCGTCCCACTTGCTCAAGGACGGCGTCGCGCTTCGACAAGAAGTGCAGTCGTAGACGGCACAAATCTTGCCGAACTCAATGCTCGTTACGCTCCTATTCCGCTGTCAATGTCCGCGCCGCCTTTTCGAGCGGCAAAAATAAGTGTATACCTGCAGCCGAAGCCATGTCAAGCCCGGGCGGGCACCGCTCGCGCCCCTCCGGAGCGGCGGCGCCAGACCCCCTGGAAGCGCTAGCGGATGCCCTTCAACTCGTCGTTCAGCCTGGCCTCAGAGAGCTCGCCCAGCCAGCGACTCACCAGGTGCCCCCGCCGGTCGAAGAACAGGGTCGTCGGCAGGCCCTTCGTGGACACCGCCGCCGACAGGCGGCTCCCGCCATCGAGGTAGACGTGCCGGAGCGCCAGGTCGTGCGCCTTGAGGTACGACGCCACGCGCGCCTCCGGCTCCCCCTGCGAAACGAAGACGAAGGTCACGCCCTGCGACGCGGACGCCGCCTTCGCGAGCATGGGGAGCTCGCGCTGACAGGGCGCGCACCAGGTGGCCCACAGGTTGACCACCAGCGGCTTGCCCACGAAGGCCTTCACGTCTGTGGTGGACCCGTCGAGACCCTGCAGCTGC
Organism: uncultured bacterium; assembly: GCA_964536935.1. GTDB lineage: Bacteria > Deinococcota > Deinococci > Deinococcales > Trueperaceae > JASBRS01. Next base: position 731 of record CAZIBD010000098.1, read on the forward strand.
GTGGTGAGAACGCTCGGCGACGGCGCCGGTGGCGGCCCCGAGGCGAGCTGCCAGCCGCCCCACACCACCGCCCCGATCAGGCCCGCCATCAGCGCCCCGCTTAGCAGGGCCGTGCGGGCGCGCAGCACCACCACCACGTACGCCACGGCGCCGACCACCCCGACGATCAGGTTGAACCCGCCCTGCCAGATGTAGAGCGCGCTCAAGGGATCGCGCGCGAAGGTACCGAGGTGGAGGACCACGTAGCCGAAGCGCGCCGCCAGAAGCCCCAGCACGACCGCGTTCCAGGCGACGGGCGCGACCCCCTTGCGACCGCGCCTGTCGAGGATCTCGGCGGTGACGAGCAGCGCGATCAGCGCCAACGCCACCCCGAAGCGCGGCCCGCTCAACACCACGGGGCCCAGCGATACAGCGTTCACCGCCCCATCCTACGCAGGCGATCTCCCACCGCGCCGCTGCCCGCCCGACAGGGGCCGGCGGGGGCTGCGCAGCCCCGCGGCCCACCGGCTTACGATGGGGGCCGTGAGCATCGACCTGAACAGCGACCTGGGCGAGTCGTTCGGACGCTGGCAGCTCGGAGACGACGGCGCCATGCTGCGGCTGGTGAGCTCCGCGAACGTAGCCTGCGGGTTCCACGCCGGCGACCCTCACGGCTTGCGCAGGACGCTGCGTGCGGCGCGCGAGGCCGGCACCGCCGTCGGCGCCCACCCCGGCTACTGGGACCTTCGCGGCTTCGGCCGGGTCCCGATGGAGCTGCCGCCCGAGGTGGTGCGCGACGACATCTTGTATCAGCTCGGCGCGCTGGCGGCGCTTGCGGCCGCCGAGGAGGTGCGCCTCCGCCACGTCAAGCCGCACGGCGCCCTGTACAACGCCATGGCGGTCGACGCGGAGCTGGCGCTGGCCGTGGCGGAGGCGGTCAGAGCCTTCGACGCGCGCCTTCCCATCATGGTGCTGGCCGGCTCCGAAGCCGAGCGCGCCGTCCGGGGCGCCGGGGTGCCGGTGCTGCGGGAGGGGTTCCTCGACCGCGCCTACCGGCCCGACGGGACGCTGGCCCCGCGCGGCACGCCGGGCGCCGTCCACAGCGATCCCGAGCGCGTCGTTCGGCAGGCGCTCGACCTCGCCCTCGAGGGCACGGTGGGCACCGTGGAGGGCGGCCGGCTCGAGCTGGCGGTCGACACCCTCTGCCTGCACGGCGACGGCGAGACGGCGGTCGCGCTGGCCCGCCGCGTACGCACCGCCCTGGAGGAGGCCGGCGTCACCGTGGCCCGGGCGGACGTCCCTCAGGACGCGTGAGGGTCCGCAGGGCCGGGCCCGCAGCCTGGTACGTCGACGTTGCCGAGTCCCCCTCGCCCGAGGTCGCGGCGCGCCTCGGCGCCCTGCAACGGGCCCTGCTCGAAGGCGCCCCCGCCCCGGTACGCGACGTGGTACCGGGCTACACCAACCTGCTGATCGAGGTCCGCCCCGGCGCATCGATGGGCCGCCTCCGGCGCTGGCTTGAGGCGACGGCCCAGTCGGTCGAGGAGGGCGGGCCCGGGCCGACCCCGGCGCGCCATCTGGTGAGCGTCCGCTACGGCGAGGGGGCCGACCGCGCCGAGCTGGAGGCCCGTCTCAACCTTCCCTGGGAGCGGATCGCGACGCTGCATGCGGGCGCGCGCTACACCGTGGCCTTCCTGGGATTCACGCCGGGCTTCCCCTACCTGCTGGGGCTGCCGCGCGAGCTGGTCACGCCCCGCCGGGAAAGCCCGCGGCCGCGCGTGCCCGGCGGTTCCGTGGCGATCGCCGGCGAGCAGGCCGGCATCTACCCGAGCGCCAGCCCGGGCGGATGGTGGATCGTCGGGCATACCGGCGAGCGGCTGTTCGACCGCGAGGCGTGGCCGCCGACGCGCTGGGCGGCCGGCGACGAGGTCCGCTTCCTCCCGTCCGGGCCGGACCCGGAGGGCGCCCCGGCCCGCTCGGCCGAGCCTGGCGCCTCGGACGCGCGTGTCCCGGCCGCTCCGCTGGGCGATGCCGGCGCGGCTCCCGCCCTGGAGGTGCTCGAGGCCTGGCCGCCGTCGGCCACCCTCCAGGCCGGGCCGCGCTGGCGGGTCGGGCATCTGGGGCTGGCGCAGGCGGGCGCCCTCGACGCCACTGCGCACCTCCTGGCCAACCGGGCGGTCGGGAATGCGGCCGACGCGGCGGCGCTCGAGCTCCTGGCCCTGCCGCTGACGCTCCGGGCGCTCGCGCCCGTCACGGCCGCGGTGGCGTGTGGCGGCCATCGCGTGCTGCTCGACGGGCGCCCGGCGCCCTGCCAACGCCCCTTCGCATGGCGCCCCGGGGCCGTCCTCGAGCTGCTGCCCGGCGGCCGCGCCGGCGGCAACGCCAGCTACCTGGCGCTGGCCGGAGGCGTCGCCGCCCATGCCTACGGCGGCTCGTCGAGCACCGACGTTCGCGCCGGCGTCGGCGGGAGCCGCCGCGCCCTGCGAGGCGGCGACGTGCTCGCCCTCGGCGCGGGGAGGATCGCATCGACGGTCGGAGCCGGCGCTGCGCTCCGCCCTCGCTACCCCGCCCGGATCGGCCTCCGCATCCATCCGGGTCCGCAGTACGACCCCGACACCTTCCGCCGCCTCCTCGCCTCGACCTTCAAGGTGGCCGGCCTCGACCGCACCGGCGTGCGGCTCGACGGCCCGCCGCTCCCCCAGCCCGCCCCCGACATCCGCAGCGAGGGCGTCCCCTGGGGTGCGCTCCAGCTCCCGGCCGACGGCCACCCCATCGTGCTCCTCGCCGACCGCGGCCGCACCGGTGGCTACGCCAAGCCGGCCGTGGTGGACGTACGCGACCTGTGGCAGCTGGCGCAGGCGCCCGTGGGGACCGAGGTGTGGCTGATCGCGGCGGAAGGGCGACGCTGACGGGGCCCCAACGCGGGCATGCGACCTCAGCGACTACACTGGGCGCATGAAGGCCGTCGCGCTGATCGCGCACGACAAGAAGAAACTCGACCTGGCCATCTTCGCGCGGGAGCACGTCGACGTGCTGCAGCGCTTCCCGCTCATCGCGACCAGCACCACCGGAGGCGTGCTGGAGAGCAAGGCGGGGCTCCACGTGGAGCGCCTCCAGTCCGGCCCCGAGGGGGGCGACCTCCAGGTGGGCGCCCGCATCGCCGAGGACCGCGTGAAGGCCGTCATCTTCTTCCGCGATCCGCTCACGGCCCAGCCCCACGAGCCCGACGTCTCGGCCTTGCTGCGCATCTGCGACGTGCACAACGTGCCGCTCGCGACCAACCTCGGGACCGCGGAGGCCATCATCGCCTGGCTGGAGGAGCAGCTCGCGCTGCACGAGGATGCCTCGGCCGCCCGCTGAGGCGCCGCCACGAGAGGACGCACCATGAGCAAGGAAACCATCCGCGCCTTCCTCGAGGAGATGCGCCGCAGCTACCAGAAGGAGATCGACGCCGTCGCCCTCCCGGAAGGGACGGATGCGTTCGTCGAGGAACGCATCGCCCACGACGACTGCGACACGCTCCTGTTCATGCTCAAGCTCGGTTACCTGATGGGGCTGCAGACCGGCTACACGGCGGGCCGCGCCGGCGACGACCAGCCCAGCGGACCCGACGTCCCCGGCCCTCTGCAGGCCTGACCGGGCCCACGAAGCGCGGCGCGCGGGGACGCCGCCGCTCAACCGGCGGAGCGGGCCGCCCTCAGCCGCCCCAGTGCCGGGCCTCCGACAGCTCCAGCAACCGCGCCTGCGCGTCCAGCCGGTGCTGCCCGGGGCGCCGGCGCACGAAGCGGTAGGTCCCATCGGCGGAGAGCTCCCGCGCCTTGGCGTTGTCGCGCAGTAGAAGGTCCAGCACCCGCATCACCTTGCGCTTGAGGCGATCGTCCTCCACCGGGAAGACCGCTTCGATGCGACGGTCGAGGTTGCGCTGCATCCAGTCGGCGCTGCCGAGGTAGAGGTCGTCTGCGCCGCCGTGCCGGAAGTAGTAGGCGCGCGAGTGCTCCAGGAACCTCCCCACGATGCTGCGTACGCAGATGCGCTCGCTCACGCCCGGCACGCCGGGACGCAGGCAACAGGTCCCCCGAACGATCAGGTCGACCTCCACGCCCGCCTGCGAGGCGCGGTACAGCGCCCGGATGACCTCGGGATCCACCAGCGCGTTCATCTTGGCGACGATCCGGCCGCGCTCGCCGCCGGCGGCGAGCGCCGTCTCGTGCTCGATGGCCTCCATCAGGCGCTCGCGCAGGCCCTCCGGCGCGACCCACAGCTTGCGCCAGGCGTGCTGCTTGCTGTACCCGGTGAGGTAGTTGAACAGGTCGCTCAGGTCGGCGCCGAACGCTTCGTCGTCGGTCATGAGGGCCATGTCCGTGTACAGGTCGGCGGTGGAGGGGTTGTAGTTCCCGGTGCCGAGATGCACGTAGCGCCGGGTCACCGTCTTGCCGGACGCGTCGGTTTCGCGGCGGACGACCAGCAACGCCTTGCAGTGCGTCTTGAGGCCGACGAAGCCGTAGACCACGTGGACCCCCGCCCGCTCAAGCTCCCTCGCCCAGACGATGTTGTTCTCCTCGTCGAAGCGCGCCTTGAGCTCGACCAGCGCCGTCACCAGCTTGCCATTGCCGGCCGCCCGGGCCAGCGCCGCCACCACCGGCGAGCGCGCGCCCACGCGGTACAGCGTCATCTTGATGGCCAGCACGTCCGGGTCCTCCGCCGCCTCGTCGACCAGCATCTGCACGGCATCGAAGGCGTGGAAGGGGTGGTGCACGAGCACGTCGGCGTCGGCCACGGCATCGAAGGCGCCGTCGTGGTCGCGGTACTCGGTGGGCAGCCGGGCCACGAAGGGCGGGTCGCGCAGCTCAGGCAGGTCGAGCTCCGCGAGCTGCCGGAAGTCTGAGACGTTGAGGTGGTTCGGGATCGTGAAGACGTCCTCGGGGTCGAGCTCCAGCGTGCGCCGCAGGCGCTCGCGCCACGCCTCGGGCATGCTTCCCGAGACCTCCAGCCGCACGGCGTCCCCCCAGCGGCGGCGGCGCACCTCGTCCTCGATCACCTGCAGCAGGTCGTCGGCCTCGTCCTCGGCGATCTCGATGTCGGCGTTGCGGGTGACGCGGAAGCCGTGCGCGCGCCGCACCCGGTGGCCGGGGAACAGCTCCCCCACCCGAGCCAGGATGACGTCCTCGAGCAGCACGTAGTCGTGCCCGTCCCCCGGTAGCCTCAGGAAGCGCGGCAGTACGCTCGGCACCTGCACCACGGCGCCGCGCGCCGCGCCCGAGTCGACGTCGACCACGTCCAGCAGGAGCGAGAAGCTGAGGTTCGGCAGCCTCGGGAAGGGGTGGCTCCCGTCCACCGCCAGCGGCGTGAGCACCGGGTAGAGCTCCTGCTCGAAGAAGGCGTGGACGGCGTCGAGCGCCTCCCCCTCCAGCTCGTCGACCGAGCGGAGGCGCACCCCGCGCCGCGCCAGCGCGGGCAACACATCGGCCCGCAGCGTGCGGCGGTGCCGTTCGACCAGGCCGTGGACGCGCTTGGAGATGGCCCGCACCTGCTCGCCCGGCGTCATGCCATCGGGCGTGCGCCTCGTGATGCCGGCGGCGAGCTGCTCCTTGAGGCCGGCGTAGCGGATCATGATGAACTCGTCGAGGTTCGAGCCGAAGATGGCCAGGAACTTCAGCCGCTCCAGCGCCGGCGTATCGGCACGCTCAGCCTCCTCCAGGACACGCTCGTTGAACGCCAGCCAGGAGAGCTCGCGGTTGAAGTAGAGCGAGGCATCGTCCAGCTCGGGGGCCGCCTCCCGCTTGCTCCGGTCCGGAAGCGCGTCGCCCTGTCCGGCCACACCGGCGGCGGCCTGCTCGGCCGCGGAGGCAGAACGGGGCCGCGCCGGGGGCTCGGAAGCAGCCGGCCCGTTGCGCTCCGGGAGCGGCCTGCGCTCGGCACCGCTCCCCGCCGGGCCCTGGCCCGCCTGCCTATCGGTTTCCGGTGCGTCCGCCATCGTGCCTTCTCCCGTCTCGCCCGCGCGCGCGGCCGCCCTGCACCCGGTCCGCAAGGATCCGGTCGGTCAGGATGCCGCCGCCGCTTCCTGGTCGTGCTCGAGCACGACCTCGTAGTTGATCTCGGCGTTGAGGCTCGCCGATACAGAGCAGTACTTCGTCATGCCCAGCCCCACGAAGCGCTTCGCGAGGCGCTCGTCGAGCCCGGGCACGTCGAAGATGTGCCGCGCATGGATGTGCGTGTAGGGGCTGGGCGGGCCGTCCGGCCGCTCGCCGGTCAGCTCGATCCGGTACGAGCGGACCTCGAGCTTGCGCTTGGCCAGCATCTCGACGATGTCGTAGGCCGCGCACGAGCCGAGCGCGTTGAGCAGCAGCTGCATGGGGCGCATGCCGCTCTGGGCCGTCTTCTCGCCGTCGATCATCACGCGCTGCTGATCGGGCGTGATTCCCACGAAACGCTTCCCGACGAGGTGATGAACGGTCGTGGTCATGGTCTTGGGCATGACGCCAGTATGAGGAATCGCGCGCTCTCTTGGGAGTCGCCAAGCGCACACGGTCGCCTCCCCACCCCCCTCCTCACCGGGGCCGCGACGCGGCGGTAGACTCGCCTGTCATGCCTGCCGACCCGACCCTCCCACGACCGCCCGGCCCCGACGCCGCCAAGGAGCGCTGGCGCACGTGGGCTCGAGCCGTGCGCCGCCTGCTGGCGACGCCGGAGCGCAGCGGCCGCGTGGCACAGGGGCTGCGCGCGTGGGCCGGGTACCGCAGCGCCCGAACGGTGCTGCTGTACCTGGCGTTCGGTAGCGAGGTCGACCTCGCGCCCCTGCTCGCCGACCCCGCCCGGCGCCTGCTGGTGCCGCGCAGCGAGGACACCCCCGCCCCGGAGTTGAGCCTGCACCGGCTCGAGGGCGCACGTCTGGAGAGGCACCCCTACGGCCCCCTGCAACCGCGGGCCGGAACCCCCGCCGTCGCAGCCGAAACGGTGGAGCTGGCGCTGCTGCCGGGGCTCTGCTTCGACGCCGGGGGCGCACGGCTCGGCTACGGCCGGGGCTACTTCGATCGGTTCCTGGGGCGCCTGCCCGCACACGTCCCGCGGGTGGGCGTGACCTTCGACGCGCTGGTCGTGGAGCGGCTACCGCACGAGCCCCACGACGTCGGCGTGACGCACCTGGCGACCGAGTCCGGCGTCGTGCCGGTCACAAGCCGGCCACCCGCGCCGCCAGCTCCGACATCGAGCTGAAGGCCTCCGCGCCCTCGCGAGCGAGCCTGGCCACGCCCACGGTGCCGGCGTAGCCGAGCACCGGTATGCCGGCCGCCCGTGCCGCCTGCACCCCGGCGGGGGAATCCTCGATGACGAGACAGCGCGCAGGCGGTACCCCCAGGCTGGACGCCGCGTGGAGGAACAGGTCCGGCGCAGGCTTGCCGTGCTCCACCTCGACCGCGGAGAACACCCGCTCGAAGCATCGCCACAGCCCCGCCGCACCCAGCACCTCGCGCAGGTAGCCGGGACCGCTGCTGGACGCCACGCAGCGCCGTCCCGGCACACCCTCGATGGCCTCGCGCACGCCCGGCACCAGCCGGGGCTCGCTCACGAACTCGTCGATGACGCGGCGGTAGAGGCGGTCGGTGAAGTCTGCGGGCAGCGAGCGCCCGAGATCCTGCTCCACCTCGCGCACGGTCTCGGGCACGGGCCTTCCCGTGAAGCGCTCGGCGCACTCATGGCTGTCGATGGGGTAGCCCTCGGCCGTCAGCATGGCGGCGAGCGCAGGGTTGGCGATGGGCTCGGTGTCGACGAGAACGCCATCGCAATCGTAGATCACGAGCTCGGGTCGCATGCCGACGGTCATGCTAGCAGGGGTTGGCCCGGGGCGGCGTGCCGCGGCGTCCCTCCGGGTGCCGTTGCGCCTCAGCCCTTGACGCCGGTGAGCACCACGCCCTCGATGATCTGCCTCTGGAACACGAAGAACACCAGCAGCACCGGCACGATGGCCAGCGCCGAGGCCGCCATGATCAGGTTCCACTGCGTGCTGGCCTCGCCGGAGAACAGCGCCATGCCCACCGGCACGGTCCGCATGGCGGGTGACTTGGCGATGATGAGGGGCCACAGGAAGGCGTTCCAGTTGCCGACGAAGTTGAAGATGCCCAGCGCCGCCAGGCCGGGGCGCACCAGCGGCAGACCGATACGCCAGAACAGGCCGAACTCGCTAACGCCGTCGACCCGGCCGGCATCGAACAGGTCGCGCGGCAGCGTCTGGAAGAACTGACGCATCAGGAACACGCCGAACGCCGGGATCAACCCGGGGAACGCCAGGCCCCAGTAGGTGTTCACCCAGTGGTACTGCGTCGACATCACGTACCAGGGGATCACCAGCATCTCGGTGGGCACCATGAGCGTCGACAGGATGATCACGAACAGCACCCCGCGGCCGGGGAAGCGCAGCCGCGTCAGGGTGTAGCCGACCAGCGAGCAGAAGAACAGCACGCTCACCGTGGAGATGCCGGCGACGATGAGGCTGTTCAGGAACCAGCGCGGGAACTGCGTGTGGAACAGCACCTGCTGGAAGTTCGCCCACGTCCAGGTGTGGGGCAGCACGGTGAGCTGGAAGATCTCGCGGATGGGCTTGAACGCCGACAGCACCATCCACACGAACGGGAAGAACATCGCCACACTGCCCACCGTCAGCAGCACGTAGGCGATGACGGTGCCGGCGTCGGGACGGCGGCGCGGCTCGCCGTAGGTGTCGAGCCCGACCACGGCCTCAGTACTCCACGCGCCGCTGCAGCAAGCGCAGCTGCACGAGCGTGACGAGGAGGATGAGCACGAACAGCAGCACCGTCACGGCCGAGGCGTACCCGATCTGGAAGCGCGAGAAGGCGAGCTGGTACATGTACACGGCGATGCTGAGCGTGCTGCCGAGCGGGCCGCCCTGGTCGGTGAAGTTGATGTTCACCACCTGGTCGA
>CAZIBD010000099.1:0-9577 GCA_964536935.1 uncultured bacterium
CTAGCCGGGACGTCCAGGCGGCGCAGCCGCGCCACCGTGCAACCGCTCCGGCTCGGCTACCCTGGGCCCATGGTGCCGACGAGCTCCTTCCAGGGTTTCCACCCCGAGGCGATCGCGTTCTTCGGGCAACTCGCTCAAGACAACAGCAAGAGCTTCTGGGACGCCCATCGCGACACCTTCGAGGAGCACGTGCGCGCGCCCATGAAGGCGCTCGAGCGCTCGCTGCAGGGGTTGTTCGGCACCGGCCACATCTACCGCCCCAACCGCGACCTGCGCTTCACGAAGGACAAGCGCCCCTACAAGGAGCATGCGGCCGTCACCTTCGGAGGCCGCGGGCCACGCGCGGTGGCGGGGCGGCACGTCCACCTGGACAGCGACGGGCTCTTCGTCGCCATCGGCGCCTACCGCCTGGAGGGCGATGCGCTGGCGTCGTTCCGGCGGGCGGTCGCCGACCCGAAAGCGGGCAAGCGCCTCGAAGCGATCGTGGCCGAGCTGCGCGCGAAGGAGTACGCCATCCACGGCGAGGAGCTGAAGCGTGTGCCCCATGGCTTCGAAGCGGACCACCCGCGGGCAGGCCTGCTGCGCCACAAGGGGCTGGCCGCCGTACGGCGCTGGCCCGTGGAGCCGTGGCTCTTCACGGCCGAGGCGGGCGACCGCATCCTGCGGGTCTTCGCCGACGGCGAGGGGCTCGTCACGTGGCTGCGTAGGCACGTCGCCTGAAGCGCCGGCATCGGGTGCTCAGGCAGCTCCCCGCCGCACCACCCGCACCCGCATGGAACGTCGCCGCTCGAAGCCGAGCCGCTCGTAGGCACGGATGGCGGGGTCGTTGTCGGCTCGCACGTGCAGGAAGGGCGTCTCTCCGGAGGTAAGGATGTCGTTCGACAGCCGGCTCACGAGCGCGCTGGCCAGACCGCGGCCCCGCCGGTCCGGTACCGTGCACACGGCCGTGATCTCACGGTAGCCGTCCAGGTGGGCGCGGACGCCGGCCATGGCGACGAGCCGGGCACCTTCCCACAGGCCGACGAAGCTCCCCAGTGCCAACGCTCCCTCCAGGAAGGGGCCCGGCCGTGTCTCCTCGGCCAGCGCCAGCATGGCCGGAAGGTCGTCCTCTCCGAGCGGCGTGGCGTCCACGGCACGGCTCGGGGCCAGCCGCCGGCATACCCGCTGCTCGAGCTCTAGCCCGAAGACCTGCGTCCAGCCCGGCGGCACGGGCGGAGGTTCCGCCGCCAGGAAGGCCACGGTCTCTCCCGGCTCCACCAGGCGCTCCAGATCGCGGTACGCGTTGGGGCTCACTTCCTGCAGCGCCGCCTGCGGCGCCACCCGGGCGGGGTAGCGCCGCGCCTTGCCGGCGCCCAGCGCGACGTTCGCCTGGGGGCCGGTCATGGCGTGCCAGTAGGGGTTGTCGAGCGCATCGTGCGGCACACGATCGTCGAGCACACCGTCGCCCCCGTTGTCGAGCGCCATGGTCACCTCCGTCAGTCATCGCAACTCTCGCGACCATGGTGCACCCCGGGCGCACCGGGGCCGGCCAGGTGGACGACACCGCGCGCGTTGCATGCGCTGCGTGAAGGGCGCCGCTGGGCGCCTCGGACGGTCGTGCGCCGGCTCAGCCGCCCTCGGCGCTCTGGAACCCCATCACCAGCCGGTTGAACAGCAGCCCGTAGGCGATCGTCAGCGGGATCGCCACCACCGCGTTGGCGCCCATGAGGGCCTGCCAGAAGAAGACGTCGCCGCGGATCATCTCGGTGGGCACGCCGAAGCTCACGGTCATGGCGCCGGTGGAGGTGACGAAGGTGGCGGCGTAGATGTAGTTGCTGAGCTGCAGCGAGAAGGCGAACACCACGCAGGCGGCGATGCCGGGCAGCGCCTGGGGCAGCGCCACCTTGCGGAAGGCGCCGAAGCGGCTGTTGCCGTCGATCATGGCCGCCTCGTCGAGGGTCGCCGGGATCGACTTGAAGAAGCCGAGCAACAGCCACGAGCAGAACGGGATGGCGATGGTGGGGTAGACAAGCACCAGCGACCAGATGGTGTTCGCCAGGCCCAGCGCCGTGACCAGCTGGTACAGCGGGATGAACAGCAACGTCGGTGGGATCAGATAGACCAGGAAGAGCGCCATCCCGGAGTCGCGCCCCCAGCGCCCGGTGAGGCGAGCCAGCGCGTAGGCAGCCGGCACGGCCACGAGGAGGGTGATGGCGACGACGCACACGCCGATGATCAGCGAGTTCAGCGCGAACGTCAGGAACGGCGACTGCGTGAAGAGATAGACGAGGTGCTTGAGCGTCGGGCTCGGGTGGTACAGGAACGGGTCGACCTGGGCGTTGTAGAGGTCCGAGCTGCGCTTGAAGATGGTCAGCACCATCCAGATGCCGGGCACCAGCACGAACAGCGAGAGCAACAGCAGCAGGATGTAGAACCCCAGCCGGCCCCAGAACCTGGAGGGAAGCGCGGTCATGCATCCTCCGAGCGGTAGGCGTAGCGCAGGACGACGATGGAGATCGCCAGCAGGACGGGCAGCAGGAACAGAGCCACAGCCGCGCCGGCGCTGAGGTCGCCCCCCTGGATGCCGGTGAGGTACGCCCAGTAGGGGAGCACCTGGGTGGAGTCGCCCGGCCCGCCCCGCGTCAGCAGATCCACCGTGGCCATGTCGCCGATGACGAGCAGGCCCGTGAACAGCAGCGCCACCACCAGCACCGGCATGAGCGCCGGCACCGTGATCCGGAACAGCACCCTCATGAAACCGGCGCCGTCGATCTCCGCTTGCTCGAAGCGCTCCCGAGGGATCGAGAGCCTGCCGGCCAGCACGATGATGGTGGCCAGCGGCAACATGCGCCAGACGTAGACCATGATGACCGACGCCAGAGCCAGGTCGGTCCTGCCCAAATAGTAGAAGTGCATCGACGGCCCGAACAGTCCGCCGGGCCCGAGCACGTGGAGCTGGCGGAAGATCCAGTCGATGGGGCTGAACTGCGAGTCGAGCAGCCACAGCCAGTTGATGGCAGCGAGGGAGACGGGCATCGCCCAGGGGAGCATGAGAACGATCTGCACCAGCCGCTTGCCCCGGAAGTCCCGGGCCAGCAGCTCGGAGGTGATGGTGGCCAGCACGACCAGCACCACCAGGGTTCCGAGGGTGACGGTGGCGCTGTTGCGCAGCGAGATCAGGAACTGCGGCTGCTGGAGGATCCGGGCGAAGTTCGCGAAGCCCACGAAGTGGAAGCTGGTGGGGTTGCCCACGGTGGCGTTGCTGAACGCCAGCAGGATCGCGAGCACGAACGGGACGCCCACGAACGCCACGATGTACAGCAGCGCCGGGCTGAGCATCAACCAGCCGAGCGCCCGCTCCCGGTCGACGATGGCGCTCGTCGGGGCCTCCGCCCGTGGTGGTGCTCCTGGAAGGCCTTCTTGCACGTTCATCTCCTCTGCGGCCGCTCGCTCAGGGCCCAGCTGCCCGGCCGCGCCAACGTGACGCGGCGCCGGGCGCTCAATCCTGGGGCTGCTGAGAACGCCCCGCCCGGCTCCGAAGTCCCGTCTGCTTGTCGAACGCCTTGATGTGGCGCCGCGGAACGGCGAACTCGTACACCCTGCCGGGCGTCACGGTCGCGCCCTCGTCCTGCGAGAACCGGACGATCACGCGGGTCTCCTCGGACCCGCGCTCCTCGTGGCCGTAGGCGAGCCATTCGGCCCCCAGGAACTCGAGCTGGTCCAGCCGGATGCGGAACCGCGCCTCGTCCTCGTCGCCGGCCGGCTGGTCTTCACCCACCAGGCGGAAGTGCTCGGCACGGATGCCCAGGGTCTCTGCCTCCCGTTCGAGCAGGTTCATCGGGGGCGTCCCGATGAAGCTCGCCACGAACAGGTCGGCGGGCTCGAAGTAGAGGTTGGCCGGCTCGCCCACCTGACGGACGTGGCCGTCCTTCATCACCGCCACTCGGTCGCCCAGCCCCATCGCCTCGACCTGGTCGTGGGTGACGTAGAGGCATGTGACGTTCGTGCGCTTCTGCAAGTCGCGCAGCTCGGCGCGCGCCGTGTGGCGCACCTGGGCGTCGAGCGCCGAGAGCGGCTCATCGAAGATGAACATCTCGGGGTCGCGGACGAGGGCTCGAGCCAGCGCCACGCGCTGGCTCTCGCCCCCCGACAGGCGACCCGGTCGGCGGTCCAGGAGATGGGTGATGCCGAGCACCCCGGCCGCCCAGTCGACCTTCGCCTTCCACCGCTCGCGCGGCACCTTGTACGACTTGAGGGGGAAGACGATGTTGTCGTAGACGGACATGTGCGGGTAGAGCGCGTAGCTCTGGAACACCATCGCCACGTTGCGCTTGCGGGCCGGGACCCCGACCACGCTGCGGCCGTCGAGCAGGATGTCCCCGCCGCTCGGCCGCTCGAGCCCCGCAACCATCCGCATCAAGGTGGACTTGCCGGAGCCCGAGGGCCCAAGGATGGCCAGCAGCTCGCCTTCCGCCGTGGTCAGGTCGATGCCGTCCACGGCCGCGATCTTGCCGTAGTGCCGCTTGAGCCCCCGGGTTTCCAGAGTCGCCATGGCAGACTAGAGCTCCGCTTGGCTCATGAGCGCTACTGGGCCCCGGATGCGAGGTACCCCATGGAGCGCCACTTCGCGAAGATCTTCTGTATCTGGTCCGCCGTGCTCTTCACCGCCGCCTCGGGCGTCGCCTTGCCTTGAACCACCGACGCCATCATCGCGGAGAGCAGGTGCTCGCCGTAGATCTGGCTGATGGCCGGATTGGCATAGCCGGGGTAACCGAGCCACGCCGTCCAGGTCGAGGCGTTGCGCAGCACGTCGAGCTTGTTGGCGGGCTTCGAGCCGAACGGGTCGTCGTCGAGCCAGCCGCCCGCCTGGGTGAGCTGCGGGACCTCCTTGGTGAAGGCGGGGAAGTTGTAGAGCTCGCTGTTGTAGGTCGCGTTCGAGTAGTTCGCCTCGAGGTCGAGCAGGAACTTCTTGGCGGCGGCCTTCTCGTTGGCGTTGGTCACGTACTTGGGCATCACGTAGATGAAGTAGACGTGCGCGGTCTGGTGTTGATCGCCGTTGGGCCCTTGCAGCCCCGGAACGAAGCCGGTGTCCTGCGCCACCTTCGGGTGTACGCTCTGGGCGCTCCGGAAGAACGAGATGGAGTTCTGGATGTACGAGGCCTGACCGGCGATGTAGACCTGATTGTTGGAGGCCGCGTTCCAGGAGAACACCTCGGGCGTCTGCGCGGAATCGTGGAACTGCTTGAACCACTTGACGGCCGCCAGGACCTGCGGCGAGTCGAAGACGACGTTGCCGTGGGCGTCCTGGATGGCGCCGCCGAACGACCAGATGAGCGAGCGGATGAAGAACTCGGAGTCGATCTCCGGTGCGATGCCGCCGCCCGCCGGGATCCCGTCCTTCTTGAAGATCTGGGTCGCGCCCGACAGGAGCTGCGCGTAGGTCGCGGGGCCGTTCGGATCGCCGACGCTCTTCCACAGGGACACCCGGTAGTCGCCGGGGTCCGGGACCCAGCCGTGGCAGAAGCCGTACCACTCCTGCTTGGAGGGGAGGTAGCTCGAGTGCACGCAGACCCCGGTCTCCTTGCCGAACGCGGCCTGGGCCGCCTGATTGACGTCGTTGAGCGGCTGTAGGCCCTGGATGAAGGACGACGGCGGCGAGATCATCTCGTAGAGGGTGGCGCCGTGCTTCGCAGCGATGGCCGACGACAGCGACGACGACAGATCGGCGAGGTTGATGTGGTTGACCGTCACCTTGACGTCGTTCGCCTTGCCCCACGCCTTGGCGTAGCTGTCGAACCACTTGTCGTACCTGGGCACGAAGTGGCTCCACTGGGTAAGGGTGAGCGTGGTCCCGGCCGGGAACTGCGCGGGGAAGCTCATGGAACCGAACTGGGTCGGGTAGCTGACCGGGGAGGGTTGCACGCTGCTCCCGGCAGCCAGGGCCTGCGCCCCGAACAAGATCATCAGCCCCACCATCAAGGTCCATGCGTAGCGGGCGACCGCGCCCACACTGGCTCGATCTCGTCTCATGGCTCTCCTCCTTGGCCGCACACCGTGCTCGCAAGACACGCTGGTCACGACACAACCACGACGCTGCGCCGCAGCCATCGGAGCCCCCTGGAAGCCAACCACCCCAACGTGCTCCGGGGTAGGGTTTCACGAAGTTCGATTCACTTCGGCATGACATTCCCGCTCGGCATGTGCAAGGGGACGCCGTGCCGCCCCCTGGCCGCCGAGTCCCCGGCTTCCCCTACCGGCAGAATTCGCTCGCCACGCCGGTGAGGATCGCCTCCAGGGCCGTGACGCTCGCCACCTCGACGTACTCGTCGGCGGCGTGCAACCCCTCACCCGACGGGCCCAGCACCAGCGTCGGGATGCCGGCGGCCTGCAGCAGCGCCGCATCGGTCCAGTAGGGGGCGCCTGCCGTCACCGGCTCGCGCCCGAGCACCCGGCGGGCGTGCTCGCCGGCGAGGCGCACCACGCGCGCGTCGGCCTCCACCTCGAAGGGCTCGCGGAGGAGCGCGAGCTCGGCCCGGCCCTGGAAGCCGTCGATCGTCGCGGCCGCGCGGGACAGCAGCCGCTCCACCTCACCTTCGACGGTCTGCAGCGTCTCGCCGGGGATGGTCCTCCGTTCGTAGCTCGCCCGGCACGACGCCGGGGTCACGAAGAGCTCCTCACCGCCACGGATGCGCACCACCTGGGCGGTTCCACGGCCGGCGAGGGGGTGGGGCTCCCGGGCCGCCAGCTCCGCCTGGAGGGACTCGAGCGCGGACAGCACGCGCCCCATGTGGGCCACCGCATTGACCCCGCGCTCGGGCTGCGAGGTGTGCGAGGCCAACCCGAGCGTCTCCAGCTCGACCACAGCGAAGCCTCGGTGGGCCAGGTGGAGCTCGAGGTTGCTGGGCTCGGTCACGATGGCCGCGCCGGCGCCGAAGCGCTCCAGCACGGCCTCGGTGCCGATCGAGGCGTGCTCCTCGTCGGCGACGGCGGCCAGCAGCACGTCGCCGCGCAGATCGAGGCGGGCGGCGGCCTCGAGCGCCGTCATGGCGGCGGCAAGGCCGGCCTTCATGTCGAGGGCGCCGCGCCCGTAGAGCCGGCCCCCGTCGAGACGCGGCCGGAAGGGCGCCTCCATGCCGTCCACCCCGACCGTGTCGAGGTGGGCGTTGAGCATGAGGCTCTCGCCGCCGCCGCTGCCGCGTGCGACCAGCACCACGCTGGGGCGGCCGCCCACCGGCTCGAGCCGCGTGACGTCGAGCCCCCGCGCCGCCCCCCACGCCGCCACGAAATCGGCGATGGCCCCCTCTCCGGCGGCGCCCTCCACCAGGGCAGGGTTGACCGAGTCGATGCCGATCAGCCGCTCGAGCAGCTCGAGGCTGCCCCCGTCCCCGCCGCCCTTCACGCCACCGCTCGCGCGGCTTCGCTCGTCACCGTTCCCATCCCCACTGCCGTCACCGCCACCGTGCTCCCTGGATGCCGTCATGCCCGAGCCTACCCGACGCCGGCCCGAACGCCACGGGCGGACCGGCGCGCGCCATGTCCGCCCGTGCCCGGCCGAGGCGAGCCCCCGTCGGCGCCGGCCGGCGGGCGCCGACGGCGCGGGGCACGGCCTTCCCTGGGGCCCGATCAGACCGGGTATCGGGGCCGCCGGGGGCCCGGGGAAGCCGTCGTATAATTCTGAACTGGGCCTGGCACCTCCTGCCGGGCCGGACGGGCCGACGGCGCGTGGACCCAGGCCCGAGGCAACCCAGCTGTGAGGTGAGCAAAGCCGTGACCAAGGAAGCCATCTATCTGACACCGAAGGGGCTCGAGAAGATCAAGGAGGAGCTGCGCTACCTCAAGGAGGACAAGCGCGAGGAGCTCTCGAACTACATGGGGGCGGCGATCGCCGACGGCGACCTCCGCGAGAGCGCGGCGTACGACGAGGCGCGTCTGTTGCAGAGCGCCAACGAGGCCCGCATCGCCGACCTGGAGGAGATCGTGCACCGCGCGGTCGTCGTCGAGGCCGAGGAAGGCGAGAACGCCACCGCCCGGCTCGGTGCCAGCCTCGAGCTCGAGGACACCACCGGGGAGCGCATCGTCTTCCACCTCGTGGGGACGCACGAGGCGGACGTCCTCGACAACAAGATCTCCGACGAGTCGCCGCTGGGCCAGAACCTGCTCGGCAAACGGGCGGGCGACCACGTGGAGCTGCCACTCGGCTCCAACAAGGTCGACTACACGGTCGTCTCGGTCTACTTCGAGTAGGCTCCCCAGGTTCGGATAGCCACGCGCGGGCCCGGGCTCACGGCGACTACGCTGCAGCCGGCACCCCGTCGGCGTTCCCAAAGATTGCGGTCCGCCCGCGATGGGCGGGCCCCCATGAAGCACCGCCTTGCCTGAGGTCACGCTTCTCAGCGGTTGGCGCTGGTAGATTCAGGTGTGCCTCGCGCGGCTCTTTTCGCGTTGGCGGCGGTCCTCGTCGCACTCGTGGTGGTGGCGCTCCTGCCGCAGCACCGGGGAACCGTGCCCGGTGCGACCATCGTGTTGCACGATGCCACGGTAGCCCTCTACCCGCAGGCCGACCCCACGGCCGTGTGGTCGTTCCGCGCGCCGGACGTGCAGTACGACCCCAATTCCCAGGACACGACCCTTCTGCACATCCAGGATGGCCGCCGCGTCGTGAACGGCAAGACCGACTTCACGCTGGCGTCGGACCGGGTAGTCATCGACAGCAACGACAACCTCCACGGCGAGCACATCCAGGCCCATCTCGTCTCCGAGGACGTGAACCTGGACATGGTCGGCAGGGGCGGGCGTCAGGTGCTCATCAACCAGCGGCGCGGACAGTTCGAGGTGCCGCGCGTCACGGTCACGGATCCCGAGAAGAACACCATCGTGTTCGAGGACATGCGCATCGGCTTCGACTTCACCACCTTCCAGGCTGGCGGTCCCGGCACGGTCGGCTACGGTGAGTTCGTGGTGTCGTCGCCCCGGAAGGAGTCTCCTTGAAGCCCTCCCGCTTCCTCCTGCTGCTGGCGGTGGTCGGTCTGGCCGCCTTCGGCTCTGCGCAGGACCAGACCAGCCCGCCTGCGAGCGGGTCCGGCGGCGCGGGCCAGCCCGCTGCTCCCAACGCTCCCACCCAGACCAACCAGAAGCGGGTCATCACCATCGACGACAGCGGCGGCACCCAGTCGGGCAACCTGCGCTTCGGTCCGATCGTCTACGAGCACCCCGACCCGTACGGCATCAAGGCGACCGTCTCCACCCTCACCATCTACGGGCACCACGCGGTGCTGAAGGCGCCCAAGGGCGTGTCGATCTTCAAGGGTGGCGAGCGCACCGCGACCTTCGATGGGGGCGTCAAGGTCGAGCGCGGCCGGCTGACCGCCATCGGCCCCAGCCTCGTCTACAGCGAGGCGACCGGCCTGGGCACCCTGGAGGGAGGCGCCGCCATCACCGTCGCACCCGAGACGAAGGGGGGCGATCCGGTGACGATCAAGGCCGACCAGGTCGAGTTCAACGTCGACACCGACCTCTCCACCAGCACTGGGCACGTGTTGCTGGTCAACGGCAACCAGGCGGCCGAGGCGGGCAAGCTGGTGTTCGAGGAGAAGCGCAA
>CAZIBD010000100.1:0-9489 GCA_964536935.1 uncultured bacterium
GCGATCTCGGCCGCCTTGTAGTAGCCGATGCGGGTGTTGAGGGCGGTCACCAGCATGAGCGAGTTGTCCAGGTGCTCGCGGATGCGCTCCCGGTTGGGCGTGATCCCGACGACGCAATTGTCGGTGAACGACGCGGCGGCGTCGCCCAGCAACCGCGCGCTCATCAGCAGGTTGAAGATCATCACGGGCTTGAAGACGTTGAGCTGGAACTGTCCGTGGGTGCCGGCCACGCTCACGGCGGCGTCGTTCCCGATGACCTGGGCGCACACCATCGTCATGGCCTCGGCCTGGGTGGGGTTGACCTTGCCCGGCATGATCGACGAGCCCGGCTCGTTGGCGGGCAGGCTGATCTCGCCGATGCCGCAGCGCGGCCCGGAGGCCAGCAGGCGCACGTTGTTCGCCACCGCCAGCAGGCTCACGGCCACGCGCTTCAGCGCACCGGAGGCCTCCACCACGGCATCGTGCGCGCTCAGGCTCTCGAACTTGTTGTCCGCGCTCACGAACGGGTGCCCCGTCATCTCGGCAAGCACCTGGGCCACGCGCACGGCGAAGCCGGCGGGGGCGTTGAGACCGGTGCCCACCGCGGTCCCGCCCAGCGCGAGCTCGCGCAGGTGCTCGAGGCTGTTGCGAAGCGTCTCGATCCCCTTCTTCACCTGCGTGGCGTAACCACTGAACTCCTGACCCAGCGTGAGCGGCGTAGCGTCCATGAGGTGGGTGCGCCCGATCTTCACGATGTCCATGAACTCGCGCGCCTTGGCGTCGAGCGCTTGCTGCAGGTGCTCGAGCTGCGGGATGGTGTGCTCCACCAGCGCGATCGTCGCGGCGATGTGCATGGCCGTCGGGAACGTGTCGTTGGACGACTGCGACTTGTTGACGTCGTCGTTGGGGTGGATCGGCTTCTTGCTGCCGAGCTCGCCGCCGAGCAGCTCGATGGCGCGGTTGGAGATCACCTCGTTGACGTTCATGTTCGACTGGGTGCCCGACCCCGTCTGCCACACCACCAGCGGGAAGTGGTCGTCGAGCTCGCCGGCCAGGATCTCGTCGCAGACACGCGAGATGATGTCGGCCTTGTCGGCGGGGAAGTCGGTGAGCTCGACATTGGTCGCGGCCGCCGCCTTCTTGAGCAACGCGAACGCCCGGATGACCTCCTCGGGCATGCGCTGCCCGCCGATGCGGAAGTTCTGCAGCGATCGCTGCGTCTGCGCTCCCCAGTAACGGTCGGACGGCACGCGGACCTCGCCCAGCGTGTCCTTCTCGATGCGGTACTCCATGATTCCTCCATACGACGGCGTGCGGCCGCCTGCCGGCCTCATGCTAACGCCGGCGACGGGCGTCGCGAGCGCGCCTCAGGGGCGCAGCGCGAAACGGAGCGCACCCGACAGGCCGTTGCGCCAGTTGGTCCAGTTGTGTCCGGCGGGGCGCTCCACGTGCGCATGGTCGCTGCCGCGTTCCTCGAGCGCGCGAGCGACGCGTCGGTTGACGTCGGTGAGCCACTCCAGCGTCCCGCACTCGGCGTACCAGCGCAGATCGCCGGCCCACCCCTCCTCCAACGTCTCGGCTACCCACGAGCGGTCGCTGCCGTAGAAGTCGCGCTCCTCGGGATGCCCGAGGAACGCTCCAGACAGGGTGACCACGCTGCTCACCACGCCGGGCCGCTCGAGGCCGAGGCTGGCACTGAAGAGGCCGCCGAGGCTGGCACCCATCGCTACCAGCTCGTCGGTCGAGGCGTAGCGCCGACGCAACTCCGGCAGCAGCTCCTCCACCACGAAGCGCTGGTAGGGGGCGTGGAAGGCGTACTCCCGCGAGCGCTCGACCGGCTCCACGAAGGCGATACGGGCCGGGCGCGCCTCGCCGGCTGCCACCAGGGCGGCGAGCACATCGGCCAGCCGCGCCAGGCGGTAGAACGCCACCCCGTCCTGCGCCAACACCCAGGGCAACGCCGTGCGCTCGAACCCCGCAGGCGTGGCTACGATGACGCGGCGCTGCTGGTGCAGGGCCTCGCTGGGGACTCGCAACCGGTCCACGGTGGGCGGAGGCGTCGGCTCCGGCGGTTCGGCCAGCGCGTCGGGCCGATAGTCGGGGCCGAGCAGCGCGCTGACCTCCGGGTACCAGGGGTTGTCCGCTCGCCGCGGGTTGGCGGGGTCGGCGCGCATCCGGCCTGACGCATCCAGGAAGGCGTACTCGAAGTAGACGTCGTCGGGGAGCTCGAACGCGAGGCGGGGCTCGCCGTCGGGCTCCAGCGAGCGCGGCGAGCGCTCCATGTCGGTCAGGTCGGAGGCGAAGCGTTTCGCCCAGGAGGGCACATCGAGGGAGACCCGCATGCGTTCGAGTGTACCCGCGTCCGCACGTCTCCCTCGCGTTGGAGAGCGCGCGGGAGGCCCTGGTAGACTCGGCCCCATGCCCGACCACATCTACGACGCACTCTCCCTCGAGGCACTCAGGCAACGCCCCAATGCCAAATGGACGCGTTACGGACCCGACGTGCTCCCCCTGTGGGTTGCCCAGATGGACTTCCCGATCGCCGATGCCGTCAAGGAGGCGATCGAAGCGCAGGCTCGCAGCGACAACCTCGGCTACGGCCTCACCCAGGGGCTGCCGGGTCTAGTCGAGGCTCTCCAGGACCGCCTCGATCGCCGTTACGGGTCGCGGCCCGAGCCCGACGACGTCCGCCTTCTCGGCAGCACCGTCCAGGGCTTGTACCTCGCCTCGCTGGCGTTCGCCGGCCCCGGCGACGAGGCGCTCCTCCTCACTCCCCTCTACCCCCCCTTCCGCGCAGCGCTGGAGAACACCGGCCGGGTGCCGGTGGAGGTGCCCATGCTGGAAGGCGAGGACGGCTACGCCCTCGACGTGGCGGCGCTGGAGGCGGCGGTGACGCCGGCCACGCGGATCCTGATGCTGTGCAACCCCCACAACCCCGTGGGGCGCATGTACCGGCGCGACGAGCTCGAGCGGCTCGCGGAGCTTGCCCTCAAGCACAACCTCTGGGTCGTATCCGACGAGCTCCACGCGGATCTTGCCTTCAGCGGCGAGCACGTGCCGATCGCCTCGCTGGGACCCGACATCGCCGAGCGCACCCTGACCCTGTACGGCCCTACCAAGGCATTCAACATCCCGGGGTTGAAGCTGAGCTTCGCGTTCAGCCGCAACCACGCCATGCTCGACCGCATCGGCTACCACGCGCGGGGCATCGCGCCCGGGCCGAACGTGCTCGCCCAGGCCGCCACCATCGGTGCTTACGCCCGCGGCGGCGCCTGGTTCGAGGACACCATGGCCTACCTGCGCGCCAACCGCGACCACCTCGCGCGCCGGGTCGAGGCCGATCTCGAAGGGGTGCGGCTGCACGCGCCCGAGGGGACCTACCTGGCCTGGCTGGACTTCCGGCGTGCCGGGCTGGGCGACGATCCCGCTGCGGTGCTGCTCGAGGAGGCCAGGGTCGGCCTGAACAGCGGGCCCTCGTTCGGAACCGGCGGCGAAGGGTTCGCTCGCCTCAACTTCGCCACCAGCCGGGCCATCCTCGACGAGGCGCTGGATCGCATCGCGGCGCGCCTCCGCTCCGGGGCGGACCGCTGAGCCGAGCGATCCCGGGAGACCCGCCTCCGGCCTTCTACCCGCCGGAGCTCGAGCGCTGCCGGCGGTGCCCCCGCCTGGTCCATTACCGCGAGGAGGTGGGACGGGTGAAACGGCGCGCCTACGCCGACCACAGCTACTGGGCCCGGCCGGTACCGGGATTCGGCGATCCCGGGGCGACCATCGCGCTGCTCGGGCTGGCCCCCGGCGCGCACGGCTCCAACCGCACGGGGCGGATGTTCACGGGCGATGCCAGCGGCGACTTCCTCTACCCCGCCCTGTTCCGGGCCGGCCTCGCCTCGCAGGCGCAGGGACGGGCCGCCGACGACGGCATGCGGCTGAGTAACGTGTGGATCACGGCGGCGCTGCGCTGTGTGCCTCCCGGCAACAAGCCGCGGCGCGACGAGCTGGCGGCGTGCCGGCACTGGCTCGAGCACGATCTGGCGCTGCTGCCGTCGATCCGCGTGGTGGTGGCCCTGGGACGCATCGCGCACGACGCCTATCTCGATCTGCTGAAGGCGCGCGGCGCCGGCCTCGTCAAGGCACGTCACCCCTTCGCCCACGGCGCGCGGCACGATCTCGAGGCGGGGCCACCCCTCCTCGACACCTATCACGTCAGCTTCCAGAACACGAACACGGGACGCCTGACGCCGGCGATGTTCGACGCCGTTCTGGCGCGAGCGAAGCGGCTGGCGGGGCTGTGATGGAACGGCGCCTGCGTCCGGCGAAACCGCACGCGAGGCCGAGCCGACGGCCAGTGTTCTCTCACCCTGGGCGCGTTAGAGTCACGCCATGAGCCTGACGACGCTCAACCTGGGTCCTGCCCTGGAGCCGGCTCTCGTCTCCGGGCACCCCTGGATCTATCGCAACCACCTGCCGAGGCACCGGTTGTCGAGCGGGGACTGGGTGCGCCTCGAGGCGGGAAGGGCCGTGTCACACGGCCTCTACGACGCCGAGGGCGCGATCGCCGTGCGTCTGTTCCGGCGCGATGCGGTCCCCGATGCGCCGTTCCTCAAGCGCCGCGTCCATCAGGCGCTCGCCTTGCGGCAGCCGCTGCTGAAGCGCGAGGACACCGACGCCTACCGGCTCATCTACGGCGAAGGCGACTTCCTGCCCGCCATCGTCGCCGACCGCTACGGGCGATTCGCCGTGGTCAAGGCCTACGCGGGCAGCGTGCGGGCGCTCCTGCCCACGGTCGCGCGGGAGCTGGGGACCTCGCTGGGCCTCAAGGGCGTGGCGCACCGCGTGGGGGACGAGCTCGACCCCCTCTGGGGCGAGCTGCCGCCGCCCGAGGAGACGGTGGTCGAGAACGGCCTGCGGTTCCATGCCGACCTGCGCCGCGGTCAGAAGACGGGCCTGTTCCTCGATCAGCGGGACAACCGCGTGCTCGTGCGCGAGCTGGCCCGCGGCAGGCGCGTCCTGAACCTGTTCAGCTACACCGGTGCGTTCAGCGTCTACGCCCTGGACGGGGGGGCCGAGCTGGCCGTCAGCGTCGACGTGGCCGAGGGAGCCGTCGAGGAGGCCGGCCGTTCGGTGGCGCGTAACGGCCTGCCGGTGGATCGCCACCACGGCCTGGTCGCAGACGTGTTCGCGTACCTGCCGGAGCTCGTCGACCGCGGCGAGCGCTACGACCTGATCATCCTCGACCCGCCCGCGCTGGCGCGCAACGCCGACCAGCGCCGGCGCGCTCAGCGTGCCTACCTGAAGCTGAACCGTGCCGCCTTCCGGGCGGTGGAGCCGGGAGGCTTCCTCGCGACCGCGTCGTGCACCTCGCAGATCTCCCCAGAGGCCTTCCAGCGCCTGCTCGCCGAGGCGGCCAGGGAAGCCGGGGTTCGCGCCCAGCTCGTCGCCGAGCGCGGCCAGCCGATCGACCACCCGGTGCCGTCGAGCTTCCCGGAGGGACGCTACCTGAAATTCCTG
This sequence comes from uncultured bacterium, assembly GCA_964536935.1. Taxonomy (GTDB): domain Bacteria; phylum Deinococcota; class Deinococci; order Deinococcales; family Trueperaceae; genus JASBRS01. The sequence goes on from CAZIBD010000100.1 coordinate 5,488, forward strand.
GTGTACCGGGTGCTGTCCGACTGAGGTCTCGGTGCGGTGGACGGCGCGCTCACACCGCCCCGTCAGACGGAAGTCGCTCTGCCAGCCAGGCCAGGATGTCCGCCATGACGACCTGGCGGTCGTTATCGTGGAGCAACTCGTGGTAGCCGCCCTCGTAGATCTTGAGCGTGACGTCGCCGCCTATGGTGGCGGCGAGCTCCCGGCTGGCCTCGGGGTCGTTCAGCCGGTCGGCCGCACCGTGCACGATCAGGACGGGCGCGTCGAGGGCAGACGCGCGTTCGAGGAGCGGGGGGCCGGAGCTCACCAGCTGGTCGCCCATCCTCGCCTTGGCCCAACCGTTGTAGGTGAGTCGGTCGGAGCGGTAGGCACGCACCTCTGCAGGATCTCGCGACAGCACCGAGGCGTCGATCGGCATCACGGGAAGCTGCGGCGCAAGCTTCGCGATGGCGGGCGCCAGGGCCGTGAGCCAGGACGGGCTGGGGTGCGTGAGGCGGACGAAGGGGGAGGAGAGCACGAGCAGCGAGACGTGATCGGGGTGTTCCAGCGCGAAGCGCAAGGCAATCGTGCCCCCCATGCTGTGGCCGAACACCACCCTTGGCAGGTCCGGACGCTCGGCCTCGATCCGGTCGGCCAAGGCGGCGACGTCGTCGATGTAGTCGGCGAAGTGCCGGACGTCGGCGCGCGGCCCCGGGCTGCGGCCGTGGCCGCGTAGGTCGATCGCCCTGACCTCGAGCCCGTCAGACCCCAGAGCCTCGGCCAGAGCCTCGTGGCGGCCGATATGCTCCGCGTAGCCGTGGATGAGCACGCAGGTGGCGCGCGGCGCCTCGAGCGGCCAGCGGTACAGAGCCAGCTCCAACCCATCGCGGGCGCGCACGGTGCCGGTCTCGGGAGCCATGCCGCTCAGACCTCCTCGAGCGTGACCTCGACGTCCTCCATGACGGGATTGGAGAGGACCTTCTCGGCCATCTCCCGGAGCTGACGCTCCACCTCGACGCGCTCCCCCTCCAGCACCAGCTCGATCCGCTTCCCGACGCGAACGCCGGAGACGTTGTCGTTCCCAAGGCGGTGCAGGGTCGCTTCCACCGCCCGCCCCTGCGGGTCGAGGATCGACCGCTTGAGCAGCACATCCACGACGGCGCGGTAGCGGGGCGCGCTCACTCTCCGCTCGATCCGGTGGGGATGGGGCGCGGCTCGGCACCCTCGACCACGCGACGGAAGACCTCCTGGTAGGCCTCCTCGACCGCACCGAGATCGCGCCGGAAGCGATCCTTGTCGAGGCGCTCGCCACTGGCGAGGTCCCACAGGCGGCAGGTATCCGGGCTGATCTCGTCGGCCAGCACCAGCTCCTCGTCGGCCGTTCGGCCGAACTCGATCTTGAAGTCGATCAGCTCCAGGCCGCGCTCCTCGAAGTAGGGCTGGAGCGTATCGTTGACGGTCGACGCCATCTCGAACAGGGCTTCCAGGTCCTCCGGCGTGGCCAGCTCCAGCGCCACGGCCGTGGCGTCGTTGAGCGGCGGGTCGCCGAGCTCGTCGCTCTTGTAGCACCACTCGATGACGATGGGGTCGAGATCGAGCCCCTCCTCCACGCCGTAGCGCTTGGCGAACGATCCCGCAGCGCGGTTGCGCACGATCACCTCGATGGGGATGATCTCCACCGCCTTGACGAGCTGCTCCCGATCGGACAGCCGCGACACGAAGTGGGTCGGCACGCCGTGCCCTGCCAGCAGCTCGAACAGCACCGACGACACCGCGTTGTTCACCACCCCCTTGCCCCGGATGGTGCCGCGCTTGAGCGCGTTGAACGCCGTGGCGTCGTCCTTGTACTCGACGATGAGCAGTCGCTCGTCGTCCGTGTCGAAGACCTTCTTGGCCTTGCCTTCGTAGCGCATCGCGCCTTTGCGGGGAGCCGTCACGCCCGGATGATATCAGTTCGGGGCGCCCGCCCGTCGCGGAAGGGAGGCCCCCCGGGCCGCGTGTTCTGGCGGCCGATCCCGGCGCTCAAAGACCGAAGCGAGCGTAGATGGCGTCGACGTGGCGCAGGTACCAGGCGGGATCGAAAGCCTCGTTGAGCTCCGCCTTCGTCAGCGGGTTGTCCGGGTCGTCGGCCAGAAGCGCCTCGAGATGGGCGCCCTCGTCCCAGCTGCGCAGGCTGTTGCGCTGCACCACCTCGTATGCTGCCTCCCGGCTCAGGCCCCGATCGATGAGCTTGTGCAGTACGCGTTGCGAGTAGATCAACCCGTGCAGCAGATCGAGGTTGGCGCCGAGGCGGCGCTCGTCGACGACGAGCGCGTCGAGCACGCGCGTGAGGCGCCGCAGCGCGTAGCTCGCGAGCGTGGTGGAGTCGGGCAGGATGACGCGCTCGACCGAGCTGTGGCTGATGTCGCGCTCGTGCCACAGCGCCACGTTCTCCAGCGCGGCCTGCAGGTTGCCGCGCAGGAGCCGCGCCACCCCCATCAGATTCTCGCTGGCGATGGGGTTCTTCTTGTGCGGCATGCTGGAGCTGCCGGTCTGGCCGCGCCCGAAGCCCTCCTGCGCCTCGCGGACCTCGCTTCGCTGGAGGTGACGGATCTCCAGCGCGACGCGCTCGATGGTGGTGCCGAGGATCGCCAGGGCGCTCATGAGCTCGGCGTGGCGGTCGCGCGCCACCGTCTGGTTGGTGACGGGATCGATCGCGAGGCCGAGCCGCTCGGCGACCCGCGCCTCGACCTCCGGCGGCACGTGCGCGTAGGTGCCGACCGAACCCGACAACATCGCCACCGACACGGCCTCGCGAGCACGCCGCAGGCGCGCCTCGTCGCGCCGCAGCGCGGCCAGGAAGTTGAGGAACTTGAGCCCGAAGGTCATCGGCTCGGCGTGGATGCCGTGGGTGCGCCCCACGCAGGGGGTGTGCTTGTAGCGAACCGCCTTCTCGCGAAGCGCCTCGGAGAGCGCCGACACGTCGGCCAGCACCATGTCGAGCGCTTCCCTCAGCAACAGGTTCTGCGCCGTGTCCACCACGTCCGTGCTGGTGAGTCCCATGTGGAGGAAGCGCGCCGGCTCGCCGACTCGTTCGGAGACGGCGCGCGTGAACGCGACGATGTCGTGCCGGGTGGTGGCCTCGATCTCCTCCACCCGACCAGCGAAGGCTTCGTCAAGCGGCTGCCCGGCGAGCGCGCGGTCGATGGCCTCGGCGGTGCCTTCAGGCACCTCTCCCAGTGCCTCCCAGGCCTCGGTCGCCGCGAGCTCCACCCGCAACCACGCCCTGTACCGGGCGGCGGCACCCCACAGGCGGCGCATCTCGGGCGTGGAGTAGCGGTCGATCATGGATGGAACGCTACCACGCCGGAGCCGCCCGCGCCGGCTCGGAAGGCGCGTCCCCGACGCCCGGGCGGGGGTCTCCCGAGGATCGGAGGGCGGCCGCCGGAACCGCGCTCCGACGCCCGCCCCCGGTATGCTGACGGCATGGACCCCCGTCGCTGGGCCCTCCCGGCCGCCCTCGCCGTGCTGCTGGTCGTGGCGTTCGCCATCACCAACCCGGACAAGCGGGCCTTCGCCACTGCCTACGCCGATCGGCTCAACACCGAGGTGACCTCCCAGTCGGGGCTGACCGGTCCGTTCGGGCAGCTCCTGGGCGGTCTCACACAGACCGCCATCGAGGGGCTCCTGATGAGCCAGACCCAGCGCCAGGACTACCTGGTGGCGAGCGTGTACACGGTGCCGATGGCGGGCCCCGACCTTCGGGTCCTGGGCGTGCTGGGCCACTTCATCACCCTGCAGCAGCCCTCCTCCAACTGAGCGCTGGAGGCTGCCACAATCGCCGCACTGGACGGCGTTCTAGGCATGTCACCAGGTTTGCGCGAGGGTCCCGCCCGATGGTAGACTCATGCGTTGGTCCGATGCCGGTTGATGCCGCTCCACGGGTGCTTTCCGCGGGGCTTCCCGGTACCCGGGCAGGCACGCGAGGAGGGAACCCTTGAACGAAGGCCAGGTCGTTCCGGTCCAGATCACGGACGAGATCAAGAC
>CAZIBD010000101.1:0-9363 GCA_964536935.1 uncultured bacterium
TGTCTGGTTGCGTTACGGCCGCGTAACTAGGGTCCGGTTACAACCGGCACGCAGGTCTGGTGATCCCACTGCCCGAGGTGCAATTGGACGTGATGTATTGAGGGAGGATAAAGCAATGTCGAGGCGTACGTCACGTCAACGAGGGCTCCCGGTGCAAGGCCAGCGACGATCCCGTTTAGTCTGGCTGGCGTTGTGACCTCGTAGCCGGCGAAGCCCATGATGACGTCGAGCATTGACAGTCGAGCGGCAGCGGCCGGGCTCCCTGGCAACACCTTCACGATGCGCACGCCATCCCGCGCGGCCCTCTCCTCGATCCCGAGGCAGGCACGGGGGTGTAGCCCGGCGCTCGACGCTTGCGCCCCCGGCGGCGTGGTCACCCTGTACGTGCAGGCCGTCAACGAAAGCGCAAGCACCAGCACCAAAAGGACCAGCCAAGTATGCTTCATGCGTTCCCCCCTCAGGGCTCGCGCGGTCGCCCACTAAGCCAATGGCGCCGCCGCAGCCCCCAATCGCGCGCCCAACCTTCCACGGGCGCGGCACCCATGCCACTTTCGCACATTGGGCGCGTGGCGCATGGAGGCCGAGCGCATGCCCTCACCGTACCAACTCGCAAGAGGAGCCCGAAAGCTTGCGCTAGCTGGCGGGCCATTCGGTGACTTCGAGCGGTACACAAACCAATCGAGCGGGTCACACCTAGGTGCCGCCCAACGGGGCCAAGGCCGGCAGGTTGCCCCAAAGCGCCCTCGCCTGGTTCTTCACGAGATCGTCCTCACCGAAGAAGCGACGCTGACGCGCCTGCCACACGGGAACGACACCCTCGCGGCTCCAATGGGCCGACCCCGGCGCCCCCGCCCTGGCCGCCGCCGCGCTCGCTCTCAAGGCCGAGCGCATCCGGCGGGCTTCATCCTGGAGCCGAGGCAGCAGCAGGCGCGGCCCAAGCCTTGCCTTGCCGACCGCCACCAACTCGTCAACTGCACCCTGGCCGAACGCGTACGCCACGCGAGCTAAGGGCACCGCCACCTGGTCGCGCATCCACTGCATGCTCCCTGCCAGGGTCGTCGGCGCCCTAGGAGGCATAGCCGCATTCGCCCGCTCGGCGCCACCCAACCACTCCCGCCACCACGGCAGAATTGGCCACCGCGATGGGTTCCGGCCGGCACTTGAATCCACGAAGTCAACCATGTCCCGCAGAAAGCCAAGCCCCAGCCGACGGGCATCCGCCAGGGAGCCGAGGAACCCGCCCCGCCCAAGGAACGCTTGCGCGCGCTCCTTACGCAACTCCAACTCGACACGTGGGAAGCCCCTCCGGTCATAGACGCGCAGGTACCGAGTCCCCGACCGCTTGCCCAAGGTGAACGTGGCTCCCTCCGCGTTCTCGTGCCAAGCGAAGGAATCGCGATGGACGCGCGAGCGAGCACGACCGGCCTCCCAGTAGCGGCGGAAGGTTCGCGGGGCCACATCCCCATGGTCAAAGGCGAGGTCAACCCGCGTGAGCTTCAAACCCCACATGGCAAGCCAGCGAAGGCGGTCCCAGCCCACGGACTCGCACGCCCCGCCAGGGACGATCACCAAGGACTCAGGCATGGACTCCGTGGACGGCTTGGTGTGAACCTCGATGCCCGCGACCGACACAAAGGACTCGCGGTAGCCGAAGCGCCCGCGCCCCCTCGCCTCCCATGTGTCCTGGCCGAAGTGCTCCGCGAAGTCCGCCAGCAGCTCATCGGCGGGCGTGCTTGTGGTGCCCTGTACCCAATGGATACCGAAGGGGCTTCGGGGCACGTGGACCAAACTCCCTGTAATTTCGACCCCCGTATTACAGGACGGGGGTCGAAGGGCGACCGGAGCCGCCAGGTCCTCAAGGTCGCGGCCGATGGCGCGGCGCACCTGATCCGGCGTATAGGTTCTGTCGCATCGGTTAGCGCGGTCTCGCTCCCGCTGCGCCTCGCTCGCGGTCTCGATGCCACGCGGAAGCGGGCGCCCGTGGAATCCATCCGGCTCGAACGGCCTGCGAACCCGGACCCTCATGATGCCCGGCTCGCTCGGCCGGCCGGAACCGGCTCGCTCCGCTCGCCAGTCGAGCGAACGGCCGACGCGCCCCCGGCCACCGGAGCCGACCTCGCTGCGCGAGGCCAGCCAGGGGGGTGGCTACCCCCCGGGCCACCAACGGGCAGCCAGCGGGGGCCAAGTGCTGCAATAAGTGCTGCAACCTGGCCCCCTGACGCTGCGTTTTCGTGGTGGGCGATGACGGGTTCGAACCGCCGACCTACCGCTTGTAAGGCGGCCGCTCTTCCACTGAGCTAATCGCCCGAACGACGTCCCTTGGCCGACCTGCCGGCCGGACGTAATTATGCCACGCGCGTCGAGCGGGGTGGAACGACGCGAGCCAGGGGGCCATGTGGTGGGCACGTTGGAGCGGGACCCGTCAGGCACGCATGCTAGACTCCCGCATGGGGGTCTTCGACGACTACGAGCCGGTTGCGGGCTTCGACGAAGCGTTCGAGGCCGGGGGCGTGGCTCGCGAACCCTACCGGCAACTCACCCGGGCGTTCCAGCAGCTCGACGTACGCGAGTTCCATCGCAGGCGGTCGCTGATCGACCTGACGTTCCGCAATCAGGGCATCACGTTCACCGTCTACGGGAGCGACGAGGGTGTGGAGCGCACCTTCCCCTACGATCCGATCCCGCGCTTGATTCCCGCAGGCGAATGGGCGGTGATCGAACGAGGGCTCAGGCAGCGCGTGCGCGCCCTCAACCTGTTCCTCGCCGACGTTTACGGCGAGTAGGCGATCCTGCGGGACGGCGTGGTGCCCGACCGCCTGGTGCTGCGCAATCCCAACTACCGCCCTGGCATCCGGGGCATCAACCTGCGGGGCCTACACCCATGTCGTCGGCTGTGACATCATTCGCGACGAGAACGGCGGCTACATGGCCCTGGAGGACAACCTGCGTTCGCCGAGCGGAGTCTCCTACATGCTGCTCAACCGCCGCGTCATGGCGCGGAGCTTCCCCAAGATGCTCGCGGCCCATGGGGTGCGACCCATCCAGCACTATCCGAGCGCCCTGCTCAGGACCCTCCGCTCGATCAGCCCGCGCGATGCCGCCGAGCCGACCGTCGTCCTGTTGACGCCGGGGCCCTTCAACAGCGCGTACTTCGAGCATGCCTTCCTCGCGCAGCAGATGGGTATCGAGCTGGTCGAGGGGCGCGACCTGCTGGTGGAGGACGACCGCGTATGGATGCGGACCACACACGGGCGGGCGCGGGTGGACGTCATCTACCGCCGTATCGACGACGCCTTCCTCGACCCCTCGGAGTTCCGGGCGGACTCCATCCTGGGGGTGCGCGGGCTCGTGGGGGCGGTGCGCTCGGGCCGCGTCTCGATGCCAATGCCATCGGCACCGGAGTGGCGGACGACAAGGCGCTGTACGCCTACGTGCCGGCGATCATCCGCTATTACCTCGGCGAGGGGGCCGTGCTGCCGAACGTGCCGACCGTGCTGGGGAGCGATCCCGACGGCCTGGCGACCATGCTCGAGGGGGCCGCGAACCTGGTCATCCAGGAAGTCGGAGGGTCCGGTGGCTACGGCATGCTCATCGGACCCGAGTCGACTCGCGAGGAGCGCGCGGCCTTTCTCACGGCGGTGAAGGCGAATCCGTCGAACTACATCGCCCAGCCCGTGATCCAGCTTTCCACGCAGCCCGCGTACCGCCCCGAAGCGGGCGTGTGCGAGCCCTGCCACGTCGGCCTTGGCCCCTTCGTGCTGGTCGGCGACGAGAATACGGTCGTGCCCGGCGGGTTGACCCGGGTCGCCCTCAAGAAGGGCTCCGTGGTGGTGAACTCGTCGCAAGGGGGTGGCTCGAAGGACACCTGGGTCCTCGGAGCGGACGAGGATGGTGAGGGCTAGTGCTCAGCCGTATCGCGGAGAGCCTCTACTGGATGGGTCGGTACGTCGAGCGGGCGGAGAACACCGCGCGCCTCCTGCAGGTCAACTACTTCGCGGTTATGGAAGCGCCGCTGGTCTCGGGCGCGCCGGGGCTCGTGACCGAGCAATGGGCACCGCTGCTGGCCGCAACAGGTGCGTCGGAGACGTTCCACCTGCACCACGAGCGGGCCGACGCCCAGAGCGTCCCCTACTGGCTGGCCCTGGACCGCCGCAACCCCGGCAGCATCCGCTCGAGCCTCGCTGCGGCCCGCAGCAATGCGCGGGCGGTCCGCGACCGAATCAGCTCGGAGATGTGGCAGACCCTCAACACGGCCTATCTGCGGCTGGTGGTCGACGGCACCGTCGATGTGCAGAACGAGGAGCTCCACGACTACTGCGCCGACGTGCGCGACAGCAGCCAGCTCTTCTTCGGGATCTCCGACGCCACCATGCCGCGGGACCTCGGCTGGACCTTCATGCGTGCCGGTCAGTACCTCGAGCGGGCGGACAGCACCGTTCGCACGCTGATGGTGCGCTACCGCCAGGCCCAGGGCGCGGCGAACGTCGCCGAGGGGGTCGCGACGCATCGGGCGGCCGCTCTGCTGCGTTCGTTGAGCGCCTATGAGGCGTTCCTGAAGTCGCATCACGGGGGCTTCGACGCACGCGAGATCGCGGCGTTCCTGCTGTGCGATCCGGGGTTTCCGCGCAGTGTCCTCTTCTGCGCGCAGGCGCTCGATCACACCATCTGCGAGCTCGCGCGCCACCACGCGGAGGTCGGACCCGAGACCTGCCGGCAGGCGGGCTGGCTGGCGGCGCGCTTGCGCTACATGCCGGACGCGTCCCCGGTCCTCGACGATGAGGACCCGAGCCTGGAGGACCTGTTGAGCGAGCTGTCCCAGCTGTCGGACTACGTCGGCGCCACGTACTTCGGTCACGAGGACTGAGGGGCGAAGTGCAGGAGGCGGGGGCTGGATGCCGCGCGGGGTGGGTGTGGCTACTGGGCCTGCTCGTCGTCGGGCGCCGGCAGCCGGACCGAGGTCGCGGACTCGATCCACGACCGGACGTCACCGTGAGGCTCGGCTCCGTCGCGCTTCCGGACGCGGACGTCGACGAAGAGCTTCGAGGTGCCGCCGCCTCGGCGCAGCCCGCTCACCGGCGGTACGTCGTCGTAGTCGCGGCCCACGCCGATCTTCACGTGCGCTTCGGTCACCAGGCAGCCGTTGGTGGGATCGAACCCCACCCAGCCGCTCCCGGGGAGGAAGAGCTCGACCCACGCGTGGGATCCCTCCGACCCCTGCAGCGGCCGGTCCTCCGACGGGTTGGCGTGCACGTAGCCACTGACGTAGCGAGCCGGGATCCCGACGCTTCGACAGATCGCGAGCATGGCGTGCGCGTAGTCCTGGCAGACACCGTCGCCGGTCTCGGCGAACTCGACGAGCGGCGTATCGACGTGGGTGGCGTCGATCCGGTAGTCGAAGCGGCCGAAGAGATAGCGCGTGAGGCTCGTGGCGTAGGCGGTGACGTCCTCGGTCTCGCGGAGCGGGAGCGCGCCGAAGATGGCGAGCCAATCGCGATCCAGGGGCACGCGCCGGCTCGGCGCCAGGTACTGGAAGAAGCGGCCTCGCAGCCCGAGCATGGATCTGGCACCCACGGCGATCGGCTCCGGGATGGGATAGGTGACCACGCTGGACGTCGCCGAGACTTCGAGCCGCTCGTGCGCAGCCGGCAGGTGGAAGGTATGGACGACGTTGCCGAAGACGTCGTGACGACTGCGCAGCGATACCTCCGGGGTGACGTTCAGATCGAAGGTGAAGAGGGTCTGGCGGTAGTCGTCGGCAGGGCGGAGCCGCACTTCGTTGAACGAGTCGGAAGCGGGCGTCGAGTAGGTGTACGTCGTCGTGTGAACGATGCGCAGGTCCGTGGGTGCCGGCCCGTGAACGGCTGCGTGCGGCGTCGCGGGGCGAGCACCATCATAGCGGCTGGCCAGGCGAGCATCGTCACGGAGCTCGGCCGGGGGGCGTCTCCGGGGCCGCCTCCCGCAGCGACACATAGGCCACGCCGGAGGCGGCCACGGCCAGACCGGCGAAGGCCAGCATCACGATCCGGAAGCCGTGCACGAAGGCGTCGTCGACGGCTTGTCGCAGTCCGGCCGATTGACTCGGCGTAAGAGAGGACGGCGGCGTGAGCGCGGCCAGGTCGGTCCTCTCGGCGTGCACCGTCTGCGCGGCCCCCGCCGGCAGGCCGAGCGCGGGCAGTCGTGCGTCGAGGTGGGCGCCGAACAGCCCCACCATGATGGCTCCGAACGCACCGATCGCGAAGAGGCCGGCCACGCGTGATACCGCGTTGTTGATGCCCGACGCCGTGGCTGCCCGGGCCTCGGGCACCGACGCCATCACGGTGGTGGTGAGCGGCGCCACGCTCAACGCCATGCCAAGCCCCTGCGCCAGCACGGCAGGGAAGACGGCGCTCCAGTAGGGGCCGCTCCCGCCCGAGCGCGCGTAGAGCAGGAACGCGAGCGCCACGATCAGGGGCCCGACCACCAGCGGTCGACGGGCGCCGACGCGCGCGACCAGTCCCCCCGACCAGCGCGACAGCAGGAACATCGAGACCACGAACGGCAGCAGGGCGGCGCCGGCGGCGGTCGCGGAGTACCCCTGCACCTCGATGAGGTTCATGGGCAGGAAGAACAGCAGGCCGGAGAGGGCCCCGTAGAGGAAGAGGGTCAGCACGTTGGCGCCGGCGAACGTGCGAGAGGCAAACAGCTCGAGCGGCACCATCGGACGCCGCAGACGCCGCTCGATCACCAGGAACGCCGCCAGCACGAGAACGCCGCCCGCGAGGGCGGCGATCACGGAGGGCGATCCCAGGCCGCGGCTCGAGGACTCGATCAGGCCGTACACCACCCCGCCGAGCCCCAGCACCGCGGCGAGCGCGCCGGCCACGTCGAGCCGCCGGCCGCCCGTCTGGCCCGGCGTGGCCGGCATGCGCAGCCATACGACAGCCAGCACGGCCAGCGCCAGCGGCACGTTGAGGAAGAAGACGCCCCGCCACGAAAGCGTGTCGATCAGGTAGCCGCCCAGCACCGGGCCGGCGGCGGAAGCCATGGCCGAGAACCCGGACCACAGGCCGATGGCCTGACCGCGCTGGGCGCGGGGGTAGGTGCCGTTGATGAGCGCCAGGCTGCCAGGTGTGAGCAGGGCGCCGCCGACGCCCTGCGCCGCGCGACTGGCGATGAGCATGCCGGTGGTGGCCGCCAGGCCGCAGGCGATGGAGGCGAGCGTGAAGACGGCGACGCCTACCGCGAACACGCGTCGGCGCCCTAGCAGGTCGCCCAGGGCGCCTCCGAGCAGAAGCAGGGAGGCCAGGAACAAGGTGTAGGCGTTGATGACCCACTGCACGCCGACGACCGATGCACCGAGCGAGTGCTGCAGCGCCGGCAGCGCCACGTTGACGGTCGAATTGTCGAGGAACACCATGCTCGAGCCCAGCGTCGCCGCCGCCAGCACCCAGCGGCGGGTGCCGGCGGCGGGAAAGGCGAGGCTCGCTGGGTCCGCGTCGGTCAACGGAGCGGAAGCACGCGCACGTCGATATCCGTGTCACGCAGGGCATCGGCGACGATGCGAGGATCGAACTCGCCCTGGTGGTAGGGCACCGCCACCTTGGGATGGATGATGCGGAAGCACTCGGCCGCGTCCTGGGGCGTCATCGTGTAGGGCAGGTTGATCGGTAGGAAGGAGACGTCGACCGGACCGAGCTGGCGCAGCTCAGGCACGCACTCGGTGTCCGCGCCGATGTGGAGCACGAAGTCGCCGGCCTTGACGAGGTAGCCGTTGCCAGCCCCCTTGGGGTGGTAGGGCTGGCCGTTGGTACGCTTCTGCTTGATGTTGTAGGCGGGCACGGCCTCGACCCGCAGCTGGGCCACGGTGGCCGACTCGCCGTTGCGGAGGACGATGGCCTCCTCGCCGAGGCGCTCGGCGCTGGCCGGGTCGAGCAGGAACCGTGTGCCCGGCTTGCGAACGGCGGCGATCGCGCCCTCGTCGTAGTGGTCGGGATGGTCGTGGGTGATCCAGATCCAGTCCGCCTTGGGTTGCGCTGCGTAGTCGGCGACCTGGCTGTAGGGATCGACATGGATCACCAGCCCCGCCACGTCGAGGCGGAGCGAGCCGTGCCCGAGCGGAACGATCTCGAACGGGCCGAGCGAGGTCTGGAAGCGCAACGCGTCCTGGGCGCCGGCTGCGCCCCCTCCCAGGAGCGCGGCCGCGAGCACGAAAGCCAATCTCGACATGGTGCTCCTCCTCCACCTGCACAGCGCCGGGCGTACGGCGACGGGAGCTGTGGAGCCGTGCGGGTCTTGTCTCCCTCACGCTAATCGATCGCGTGGCCCGCCGTCGGCCGCAGCGGACACGGCGCCGGCCGGGGAGGGGCGCTCAGGCCATGGCGCTCACCTGGTGGTACCGACCCGGTGTGCCGCGCAGCAGCCCCCACAGGACGCGGGCGTCCCGCAGGGCCTTGTCGGCCACGTCTCGATCGCCGGTATCGAGTGCTTCCTCGACGGTCTTGCGGAGCGAGAAGAGTTCCACCGCGAACACCTGTTGGAGGCCCTTGGCCGTGGCCAGGTCCTCGACATCCCCCAACGCGTTCGTCAACTTCGTACGGATAGTGAAGGGGATCGCGTTGTCCATCGTGGCGGCACGGTATCGAGGTCGGCCTGACGGAACGCTTACGCGCGTGGAGCCGGTGGGCGACCCGCGGCGGATCGGCCCGCGAGACGTCGCCCGGCGGGCGCCGGCACCCATAATGCCCCCATGACCACTTTCCTCGAGACTCTGGTGCCGGGGTCGTGGGCCCTCGTGGGGACGGTACCGACCCTGCTCTTCACCGTCGTCCGGGTCGTGGTGGTGTATGCCGTGCTGCTCCTGCTGCTGCGCCTCACCGGGCGGCGCCAGCTCGGGCAGCTCACGCCGTTCGACCTGCTCACCTTGTTGCTGCTTGCCAACGTCGTGCAGAACGCGATGATCGGGCCCGACAACAGCCTGCTCGGCGGACTGATCGGCGCGACCCTGCTGCTGGCCATGAACCGGCTCGTGAGCCGCTCGGCGCCGTTGCGTGCCAGCCTCGAGGGGCATCCGGTGGTGCTGGTCTATCGCGGACGCCTGATGCGTGAGGAGCTGGCGCGCGAGGGCGTGAGCGAGGAGGAGCTCGCCGAGGCCGTGCGGGAGCACGGGCTGGACGATCTGGCCGCCGTCGACATGGCCGTCCTGGAGATGGACGGGAGTATCTCGATCATCGCCAAGGGGGCGGCGGCGTTCGACCGCCTCGGCCCCGTCGCGTCGCGGCGCACGGCGGGCTGACCGGTGCCCATCGAAAAGGAGAAAGGAGGCGCTCATCGCGCCTCCCATCTGGTGACCCCTACGGGATTCGAACCCGTGCCGCCACCTTGAAA
>CAZIBD010000102.1:0-9360 GCA_964536935.1 uncultured bacterium
GGTGTTGGCTTCGACGATGGCGGCGAGGGTGTTGTGGGTGGCGTTGAGGTTGTTGGTCACGGTGTAGCGCTTGTGCCAGCTGCTTTTCATGCTGTAGGGGGCGGCGCGTTGTTCGGCGAAGTGGATGATGGCGTCGGGTTGGTGGTCTTGGATGAGGGTGAGGAGGCGGTGGTAGTTGGTGGCGATGTTGAGGTTCTCGTAGTGGATGGTGCGGCCGGTGGCTTGGTGCCAGGCTTTGAGGCGGGTGCCCATGGGTGGGATGGGGGTGAGGCTGCCGGCTTCGAGTTCGTTGTCGATGTTGCGGCGGCTGAGGTTGTCGATGATGGTGATGTCGTGACCGAGTTTGCTGAGGTGGAGGCTGGTGGGCCAGCCGCAGAAACCGTCACCGCCGAGTACGAAGACCTTCATGCGTACCTCCGGGCGCGCAGGCGCGCCGCATGCAGGCTTGACCGAGCGGGGTGCGCAGGCGCCGTATCGGATCGAGGGCCACGGGCTGCCGTGAGCCGCTGATCGAACGCGCCCCGGGTCGGTACCGCCGCGGGTTCCCGTGACGGAGCTTGCATCGACCCAGGCGCGCGAGCCACTGGGAGTGTACCACCGGGTCCCACCGGGGCGCGTCCCCGGGCCGTGCCGTCCGGGCCTTCGCTAGCGGCCCCGACGCGGTAGGCTTCCTGGCGTGGCCCGCGCCCGCGACGAGAGCTACCATGCCCTGCTGACGGGACTCGAAGGCTACCAGGACCAGGTCGCCGGCTACGCCTTCTACCCGCCACGCCTCGGAAGCGTCGAGGAGTCCTACGCCGGACGCTACGCCGCGTCCCTGGCGCGGCTCGGGCTGACACCGTACGAGCACCAGGCGCGCGCCCTGGAGAGCATCGAAGCGCGCCGGAACGTGGTCGTGGCGACGCCCACCGCATCGGGCAAGTCGCTGGTGTACCAGCTCCCCACGCTGGAGGCCGCCGCCACCGGGTCGGCCAGCCTCTTCCTGTACCCGACCAAGGCCCTCGCCCACGACCAGCTCGGTCGCCTCCTTGCGATGGCCGACCGCCTGGACCTGGACCTCGGCGACGACGGGATCGCCTGCTACGACGGCGACACCCCCGCTGCCCGCCGGGCCCGGGTGCGCGAAGGCGTACAGTGCGTGCTCACCAACCCCGACATGCTGCACTACGGGGTGCTGCCCTACCATGCCCGCTGGGCCCCGCTCCTCGGGCGGCTCGACACCATCGTGATCGATGAGCTGCACAGCTATCGCGGCGTCCTCGGAACCCACGTTGCCAACGTCTTGCGGCGGCTGCTCCGGGTGGCGCGCCACTACGGCGCCTCGCCGCGGCTGGTGGCGGCCAGCGCCACCATCGGCAACCCCCTCGAGCACGCCGAGGCCCTGGCCGGCGAGCCGTTCGAGCTCATCGACGACGACCAGGCCCCGCGCGGGCCCCGGGAGTTCATCCTCTGGCGACCCGCCCAGGTCGGGGGTGCCGAGGGAGCCGGGGCCCAGGCCGTGCGGCGCCGCAGCGCCACCACGGAGGCCGCGCAGCTGGCGGCCGCCTTCGTGCGGGGTTCCGTCAAGAGCATCTTCTTCTGCAACTCGCGCAAGGTGGCCGAGCTGCTCAGGCGCTATGCCAGCGGCTACCTCACCGGGGAGGAAGCTCCGTTGGTGCAGAGCTACCGGGCCGGCTACAGCCCCGTGGACCGGCGGCTGATCGAGCAGGGCTTCCGAAACGGTGACATCCGCGTGCTGACCGCAACGAGCGCCCTGGAGCTGGGCATGGACATCGGGGGCGTTGACGCCGTCGTGCTGGTCGGCTATCCGGGCTCGAAGATGGCCCTCTGGCAGCGCAGCGGTCGTGCCGGGCGGGAGGGCCGACGCGCACTCACCCTGCTGGTCCCCGGCAACGATCCCCTCGACGAGTACTACCTCCACCACCCCGACCTGCTGACAGAGGGGCGCGTCGAGGATGCCGTAGCCGATCCCTACAACACGGAGCTTCACCCGCTGCACATCGCCTGTGCGGCGGCGGAGCTGCCCATCCGTGACGATGAGGTCGGCCTCGTCGACCCGGAGCTGGAGCTGGCGAACGTGCAGGGCCTGCACCGGGTGGATGGTGGTTGGGTCCACATCGGGCGCTACCCGCACCGGCGGGTGCGCATCCGCGGCGGTGGAGACCGCATGATCCGGCTCAAGGACGCATCCGGAAGGTCGCTCGGAACGGCCGACCTGGCGACGGCCCTGCGCGATCTCCACCCGGGGGCCGTCCACCTGCACCAGGGGGAGGCCTACCTGGTAGTCCGGCTGGACCTCGATCGCGGACTGGCCGAGCTGCTTCCGCACATCGAGGACACCTACACGCAGCCGCGCTCGGAGACCGACATCGAGGTCCTGAGCGTGGACCCGACCGCGGTCGACGAGGGAGCCCCCATGGGTATCCAGGTCGGACGGGTGCGCGTTCGAACCTCGATCACCAGCTATGTCCGGAAGCGGTACATCTCCGGCCAGGTCCTGGACGAGCGTGCGCTCGATCTTCCGGAGCTGAGCTACCCCACCCAGGCGCTGTGGTTCAGCGCACGAGAGGTGGAGCATTCGGTCCGTCCGGACGAGCTGCCGGGCGCGCTCCATGCCCTCGAGCACACCCTCATCGGGCTCCTTCCCGCCTTCGTGCTGTGCGAGCGCGCCGACGTCGGCGGTGTGTCGTACCCGCTGTACCCGCCGACGGGGGAGAGCCGGGTCTTCATCTACGATGGCTATCCCGGTGGTGTCGGGTATGCCCGCGCAGGGGCCGCACAGTTCGAGGCATGGCTGACCGCGGCGCGCGACCTGCTCCGCGACTGCCCGTGCGAGAGCGGCTGCCCGCGTTGCGTCCTGTCGCCCAAGTGCGGCAATGGGAACCAGTTCCTCGACAAGGGCGCCGCACGGCGCCTGGCCGACGCACTGTTGGGCAGGATGGGCTCGCGTGAGGACGCGCGCGTGCGGGCCTAGGATGCTTGCGCCTCGGCGCCTACGCGGCGCCGTCGCGGCATGCTAGACTTCGCAGCCGTGCGGGTAGGCTTCGTCACCCAGCTTCTCTGGGATCGCTACGGATCGTTGTGGCTGGACCTCGTTCGCGATGCGGGCGTCGAGCCTCTCGTGGCCAGACCCGAGGGCGTGCGCACGGCACTTGGGGAGCCGCGGGTGGCCGCGATCGCTCCGCTGGCGTTCCGGCTGGCGGCGGCGCAGGCGCTGGCATTGGCGGACGCCGACATGCTGATCGTTCCCGACCTCAACGCCGGACCATCGGACGACCGGTCTGGGGCGGGTGATCTCTCGCGTGGGGGCGGCGCCGATCCCTGGGTGGCCGACTTCCCGGACGCGCTTCGTTCGACCCTGGCGGGGCTCCCGCCCCTGGTAGCAGTCCCCGCGTTCACCGGGCCCGGCATCGAGAAGACCGTGGTCCCCGCCCTTCAGAACCTCGTGCACGATGCACACGCAGTGCGGCGAATCTGGGCGCGACGTCGCGCGGAGGCCAGACCCACGCGACCCAGGGCCCCGCGCTGGACGCTGATTCCCGGCGAACGTAGGACGGTTGGGCTGGTTGGGCAGCCGTGGCTGCTCAGCGACGACCTGGCCGAGCGTGCCACCGACGAGGGCGACCACGTGGTGGCGCAGCACCGGTTGGACCCGGAGAGGTTGCGCCGGGAGGCTGCCCGCATCGATGCGTCGCTGGTACCGACCGACGCTGAGGTGGTGGGGGCCGCCGGCCTCTTCGCCCGGCGTGGTGGGGTCGACCTGATCAGGGTCCTGGCCGACCGGGGCTCGGGCGCCGACGCCTGGCTGGTCGACCGGCTGCGCGAGCACGTTCGCAAGCCGGTGGAGGTGCGCTATCTCCAGGACGTGATCGCGAACCTCGACCCCGTCGACAGCCTGTTGGTGACGCCGGTAGACTGATCCGGTGCAGGTCGTCGTCATGCTCGTGGTGCTCGGGATCGTTGCCGTCAACGCCTTCGGCGCGTGGGCGGTGAGCCGGCGCAAGCCGCGTGTGTCGCGGCTGTTCCTTCTCAGCGCGATGGTGCTCGTGGTGGCAGCGGTAGCCGTGGGCTACGGCTTGCGTTTCGCCTCCTGGATCCTCGGGGCCGGCCTGGTGCTGGCGTGGCTGGCGTCCTACCTCAACGCCCGCTGGGTACTCGGCCGCGTGCTGTGGCGCTACCACGCCCTCCGCGCCCTCGCCATGGCGGCGCTTCTGGCCTCGGCCGTGTTCGTACTGCGCTGACCGCTGATCTAGAAGGCGCTGGTCCCGGTGATCTCCCGCCCCAGCACCAGCGTGTGCACGATGTCCGTGCCCTCGTAGGTGGCGACCGTCTCGAGGTTCAACATGTGGCGGATGCTGGCGTACTCGGTCGTGATGCCGTTGCCACCCAGCAGCTCGCGCGCGGATCTCGCCACCGCCAGGGCCGTACGCACGTTGTCGCGCTTGGCCAGCGAGACGCGTGAGGGACGATCGGCGCCGGCTTCCTTGAGCTGCGCGAGCCGGTAGGCGAGAAGGCTTCCCTTCGTGATGCCCGCCAGCATGTCGCCCAGCCGCTCCTGCACGATCTGCTTGGCGGCAAGGGGCTCGCCGAAGCTGGGACGGTCGGAGACGTACGCCGTGACCTCGTCGAAGCAGGCCTGCGCCGCCCCCAGAACGCCGAACGCGATGCCGAACCGAGCCTGGTTGAGGCAGCTCAGGGCACCCTTCAATCCGGTTACGTCGAGCCGATTGGCCGAGGGCACCGTGACGTCGTCGAGGTACAGTTCCGACGTGACCGAGGCCCGCATGGAGGCCTTGGTCTTGATGTCGACCGCCTGGAAGCCCTCGTGGTCGGTGTCGACCGCAAAGCCGAGGATGTCGTCCGAGTCCTCGTCCCGTGCCCAGATGATGGCGACGTCGGCCCACGAGCCGTTGGTGATCCACCGCTTCACCCCGTTGATGACGTACTCCTCACCGACCTTGCGGACCCGGGTGCGCATCGCCCCTGGATCGCTGCCTGCATCCGGCTCGGTCAGTCCGAAGCAGCCGACGGCCTCCCCGCTGGCAAGCCGCGGCAGCCATGTCTTCTTGAGGGCTTCGTTGCCGTACCGGTACAGGGGGTACATCACCAGGCTCGACTGCACGCTGACGAAGGAGCGCATGCCCGAGTCGGCGTACTCGACCTCGCGGTTGATGAGGCCGTAGGCCATGGCGGAAGCGCCGGCGCCGCCGTACTCCTCGGGCAGCGTCGCGCCGAGCAGGCCGAGCTCGCCGAAGCGGCGTGGAAGGTCGGTCGGGAAGCGGTCTTCCCGCCACCATTCCGCGACGTTCGGGAGGATCTCGCTCCTCACGAAGTCGCGCACGCTGTCGCGGATCATGCGCTCTTCCGGCGTGTAGAGCGCATCCAGGTCGTAGAAGTCCTCCAGGGACACGGCGGTGGCCGTCGCGGCTCGGGTGGTCATCGTTCCTCCTGAGGGTGGCGCTAGGGCGGTAACGATTCAGCCGTCACCGAAGAGCTTCTTGAGGGCGTCCTCCTTGCTCGTGCGGTGTGCCACGAAGTACCGCTGGCCCTCCTTGGCGAGGCGACCCTGTTCGGTCAGAGACGTCAGGGCGGACTCGATGGTGTCGACGGCCAGCTCTTCGAAGTGCTTCTCGTCGATGTAGCGCTGCACCTCGCGCAGCGTGGCACCCTTCGGGCCCGACGACTCTACGGCCTCGAATACCCAATCGTCCACCGTCATGCGTCAGTGTACGCCCCGCCTGCGCGTGCGCCGGGGCCGCAGGGACCGTGGCGCCGTAAACAGGCGTTCAGCGGTAGATGCTGCCCTGGGGGCCATCCTCATCGGAGCTGCGATGGGCTTCGACCGGGCCCCCGGAAAGCTCGCCCCAGGTCACGTCGTCGTCCATCCGGATCACCTTCACCGGACAGGCCCGGACGCAGGCGTCGCAGTCGAGGCAGCGCTCGGGCTCGAGCCGCAGGACCGGTCCGCCACCGTCCTCGGGCTCGAACTCGCGCGAGAAGGCTTCGGTCGGGCAGACGCGCGTGCAGACCGGGCACATGATGCAGCCCTCCGAGACACGCGGGAGCCGCCACGGCACGCGGTCCTCCGGCTCCGGGCGGGCAAGCTCCAGCACCCGGTAGCGGCGCATGAGCTCGCGCGGCAGGGCTCTGGCCTCGTCGGGATCTGGCCGGACGCGCAGCAGGTTTTCCAGCGGCGCCAGGGCGCCTGCCGCCGACCGGCGCACGCTGCGGATTCCCCCGGTGAGCAGCGCGCGCCGGCTCACGCCCTCGGGCGCGTGGTCCCGCTCCAGCACCTCTCGCTGCTCTACGTGCACCGTGATCGTGCGGCCGTGCTGCGCGACGAGAGCCTCGGCGTCGGCGACCGCCTTGGCCAAGCCCTCCAGGATCTCGGGTACGCCGATCGGGCAATCGGCGCAGTCGCCATGGGCGAGCGTGACGTCCCCATTCCGGGCGACCAGGCGGACGATGTCGGTGGCCTGCAGCCGGCCGAGGCACAGCACGCTCTGGGCGCTCCCCTCGACCTGCGAGCAGCGCACCGAGGTACCGGGCGCGTAGCTGACCTTGGGCTCGAGCGCCTGCGACGGACACGCCTGCACGCACAGCCCGCAGCCGGTGCAGTCGACCGGGTCGATCTCCACCTCGCGCCCCATCTTCACCGCCTGGTGGGGGCAGATCGCCACACATGCGTGACAGGCGGTACTGGACTGCGTGACCGCAATGCAACGGTCGGCGCTGTAGTCCGGCGCCACGCTGGTGGCCTTGAGAACGAAGTTGAGCAGGTCTTCGAGTCCCGGCATCGGAGCGACCGGCTAGAAGCCGTACACCTCGCGCCTCTTCTCGGAGAGCTTGCTGTGGTAGCCCGTCTCCTCCAGGTAGCGGTCGAAGGTCTCGAAGTCCACCTGCTGCTTCTGGTCGGAGAGCGCCACGGCCGGGTTGGGATGGACCTCCAGCATGATCCCGTCGGCGCCGATCGCCAGCCCCGCTTTGGTCAGCGGCACCAGCAGGTCGCGGCGGCCGCCGGAGTGCGTGACGTCGACGAGCACCGGAAGGTGGGTCTCGAGCTTCGCCAGCGCGACCGCGGACACATCCAGCGTGTTGCGGGTGTAGCGCTCGAAGGTCCGGATGCCGCGCTCGCACAGCACGACGTTGGGGTTGCCCTCGCGCATGAGGTATTCGGCCGCCATCACCCACTCCTCGATGGTGGCCGACAGGCCGCGCTTCAGCAGCACCGGCTTTCGGCTGCGGCCCGCCGCCTTGAGGAGCGTGAAGTTCTGCATGTTCCGCGCGCCGATCTGCAGCATGTCGGCGTACTCCTCGAAGAGCGCCAGATGGGCGGCGTCCATGATCTCGCTCACCAGCGCCAGGCCGTGCCGGTCGCACGCCTCGCGCGCGAGGCGAAGCCCCTCCTCGCCGAGCCCCTGGAAGCTGTACGGGTCGGTGCGCGGTTTGAACGCACCGCCCCGGAACAGGGTGACCCCCTGCGCGGCCACGTGCGCGGCCACCGCTTCGACCTGCGCGGCCGATTCGATGGCGCACGGGCCCGCGATGAGCACCGGCGAGTGCTTCCCCCCGATCGGCACGTGGCCCACCTGCACGACCGTGTCCTGGTCGTGGGTGCGACGCGACGTCAGGTAGCGCCGCTTCTCCTGCGTCTCTTCGAGCTGCATGCTCGCCTGGAAGATCTGCTTGAACAGGCTCTTGACGGTCGCATCGGTGAATGGGCCGTCGTTGGCTTCGATCAGCGCCTCAAGCATCTGTTGCTCGCGAACGGGGTCGTAGTGCGAGAGGCCCATCTCGCTCTGTACCTCACCGATCGCCTCCGCGATCCGGGCGCGTTGCGACAGGAGGTCCAGGATGTTCAGGTTGAGGTCGTCAATTCGGGCTCGTAGGTTCTGGATCTTCCCGTCCATATTCCATCCTACGCTGCGAGAAGCGCACGACCCACACCGTGAGCTCGTAGAGCACGATCAGCGGGACCGCCACCAGCGACAGGTTGAACGGGTCGCCGGTGGGCGTGATGATGGCGGCGAACACCAGTCCGATGACGATCGCGTAGCGCCGGTTCCTGGCGAGCGGCGCAGAGTGCAGGATTCCGATGCGGGCCAGCAGGTAGCCAAGCACCGGCATCTCGAACATCAGCCCGAACACGCCCATGAGCATCAGGATGGTCGAGATGTAGCGGCCGATCGACAGCAGGCCGGTGGCGGCCGAGCCGAGGAAACCGAGCAGGATGGGGATGGTGATCGGAAGCACGCCGTAGTAGGCGAAGCTCACGCCGCAAAGGAAGGCGAGCACCGCGAAGAAGATGAAGGGGACGGCATAGCGACGCTCGTTCGAGTACAGCCCGGGTGAGATGAAGCCCCAGAGCTGCCCGAGGATCACGGGAAAGGCCAGCACGAGGCCGAAGAAGCTCGCGATCTGCATGGAGACCGTGAAGGGCTCGAGTACCCCGAAGTAACTCAGCGTGGTGTTGGTCGGCAGAGGGTTCTTGAGCCACTCCAGGACGTGGAAACGGAACGCGAACGCGACGCCCGAGCCCACGACCCAGGCGGCTAACGCGATGAGGAGTCGCGTACGGAGCTCCTCGAAATGCTCGATCAGGGTCACAGCCGTGTCCGAACCCACGACGGGCGCCGACCGCAGGGGTGGCGCACGCGGCCCCAAGGGCTGCCTGCGGGTTCAGCCCTCCTTCGGCTTGGCGTCGCCGTCGGGCGCAGTGCCGACCACGGCCTCCGCGGCGGGGGTGCTCGCCTGGACCTTCTCGGGCTCGGCGGCGGCCTCCGTTGCAGGAGCATCCTTCGTTACCGCCTTGGCGGGCGCTTTCTTCGGAGCCTCGTCGTCGGCCTCGGCCTCGAAGTCTTCCTTCATGTCCTTGACGCCCTTGCGGAACTCACGGACGGACTGGCCCAGGCCCTTCGCCATCTCCGGCAGCCTGCGAGGGCCGAAGATCAGGAGAACGACGAGCAGGATGATAAGCAGCTCGGGAAGACCCAGGGAACCTAATCTCATCGAGGTACCTCCATCACGTGACATGCCTCCGTGCGCCCACGATAGCACCTAATTAGCGTCCTGGCCTGGTCGGTTGGCGCGAACTCGGATGCGTGCAGGCCGCTCCGCAGATGCGCCTACGGCACGGCTCCGGTGGCCCCGCCGGTCGACCTTCCGAGGGGCCCTCTGCGACGTCTCGAACGGCGATTCGTTTCGTTGACAGGGGAAAATCGGGCGTGCTAACTTAGGCATTCGGACGTCAGCGCGGACCCGACTCTGCTTCGGAGCGGGGCGGCAGCGTCGGTGACGCCGCTTTTCGGCGGCGCGCCACCCTAGCTCAACCGGTAGAGCATCCGACTTGTAATCGGAAGG
>CAZIBD010000103.1:0-9225 GCA_964536935.1 uncultured bacterium
CGACTACAGCGGCATGTTGCCGTGCTTCTTGAACGGCCGCTCCTCCTGCTTGCCCTCCAGCATCCGCAGGTGGCGGATGAGGTGCCGGCGCGTGTCCTTGGGATCGATCACGTCGTCGATGTAACCGTGGCCGGCGGCCACGTAAGGATTGTCGAAGCGGTTGCGGTACTCCTCGATGCGCTGACTCCGCGTGCCGTCGGGGTCGGACGACGCCTGGATCTCACGCCGGTAGATGATGCTGGCCGCACCCTCGGCGCCCATCACGGCCACGGCCGAGGTGGGCCAGGCCAGCACCACGTCCGAGCCCATGTCACGCGAGTTCATGGCCAGGTAGGCACCACCGTAGCTCTTGCGCACGATCAGCGTGATCTTCGGCACGGTGGCTTCGGCATAGGCGTACAGCATCTTGGCGCCGTGCCGGATGATTCCGGCGTGCTCCTGCGCCACCCCCGGCAGGAATCCAGTGACGTCGACGAACGTCACCAACGGGATGTTGAAGGCATCGCAGGTGCGGATGAAGCGAGACGCCTTGTCGCTCGCGTCGATGTTGAGCGTTCCCGCCAGGTGCCGCGGGTTGTTGGCCACCACGCCGACCGGCTGGCCGCCGAGTCGCGCGAAGCCCACGATCATGTTCCTGGCGAACTCGGGCTGGATCTCCAGGAAGTGGTGATCATCCACGATGGCGTGCACCACGTCGATCATGGGATAGGGCCGGCGCTGGTCGGGGTGGACGATGGAGAGCAGCTCCGGGGTCTCACGCTCCTCGGGATCACGCGTCGGCCGGCGCGGGGGCGCGTCCCTGGCCGACTGCGGGAGGTAGCCGAGCAGCTCGCGGATCATGGCGAGCACGGCCGCGTCGTCCTCCGCCTCCAGATGGGCCACGCCGGAGGTCCGGTTGTGAACGTCCGCGCCACCCAGGTCCTCGAAGGTGACGTCCTCCTTGGTCACCTGCTTGATGACCTCGGGCCCGGTGATGAACATGTAGGAGCTTCCCCTGGCCATCAGAACGAAGTCGGTGAGGGCCGGACTGTA
This sequence comes from uncultured bacterium, assembly GCA_964536935.1. Taxonomy (GTDB): domain Bacteria; phylum Deinococcota; class Deinococci; order Deinococcales; family Trueperaceae; genus JASBRS01. The sequence goes on from CAZIBD010000103.1 coordinate 1,033, forward strand.
GACGGCTCCCCCTGCGCACGGCCCCAGGATCGCCGAGATCTGGGGCACGACGCCGGAGTAGATGGCGTTGCGGTAGAAGACCTCGCCGTAGCCCGACAGCGAGTCGACGCCCTCCTGGATGCGCGCGCCGGCCGAGTCGTTGAGGCCGATGATGGGCGCGCCGGTCTTGACCGCAAGGTCCATCACCGCCGCGATCTTGCCGCCGTGCATCTTGCCCAGGCTGCCCCCGAGAACGGTGAAGTCCTGACTGAAGACGAAGACGGTGCGGCCCTGGATGGTGCCGTGGCCGGTGACCACGCCCTCGCCCGGCGCATCCACGCCGTCCATCAGGTCGCCGCCGCGATGCTTCACGAACACGCCGAGCTCCACGAAGCTTCCTTCGTCGAGGAGAGCCTCGATGCGTTCCCGGGCGGTGAGCTTACCGGCCTCGTGCTGCTTCCGGACCCGGTCCTCGCCGCCCCCGCTCACGACGCGCTTGCGCCGCTCCTCCATCTCGGCCGTCAGCTCGTTCATCCAAGTGAGAGTGTCGTCGGACACGCGATCATCCTCCACCCCACGCGCATGGGCCTAGGATACCGTGCCGAGGGAACGCTGCAGCAGGGCGCCCCCGCTCAGGGCCCGCTGCCGCCGCCACCTGCGGGGCTCGGGCCCGGCGCCGTGGGCTGCTGGGTCACCGCCCGTTGCTCGTTGGGGTACATGTAGCCCTGCCTCCGCGCCAGGTCCTCCCGGTAGCGGGTGTCGTTGGCGTGGGCGACGACCTGCCGGAGGTCCTGGGCCTGGCCCTGCAGCTCGTCCACCTGGGTCTGCAGGCGTGCGACCGCCTGCCGCTCGATCACGAAGCGCCACGTCTCGACGCCCAGAAGGAACAGCGCATGCAGGCTCCCGACCACGGCCAGCACCGTGATCACGCGGTGGGCGCCACGGGCCACGGCGACACGCCGCGCCCGCGGCCGCGGCCTGGGCTCCGCCTCGGTCGACACCTCGCTCAGCGTGCGCGGCACGGTGCTCACGGTTGCACCTCTTGCATCGCCAACGCCTCGCGCAGGAAGCGGGCGGCGTCCTCGGGTGGCGTCGGGTTGACGTAGAAGCCGCTGCCCCAGTCGAAGCCGGCTTGCTGGGTCAGGCGCGGAAGCAACTCGATGTGCCAGTGGAAGCTGCGGTCGCCGGAGGCGGGCAGCGTATGCACGAGGAGGTTGTACGGCGGGTGGTCGAGCGCGTCGTTGAGCGCGCGCACCACGGTCTGCAGCAGGTCGGCGAGCTGCGGCAGGGTGTTGGCCGCGACGGCGGTGAAGGCGCTGTCGTGCTCGCGCGGGAGGATCCACGTCTCGAACGGGGTCTTGGCTGCGTAGGGCGCGATCGCGACGAAGCCCTCGTTGAGCGTCACGACGCGCTCGCGCCGATCGAGCTCACGGTCGATCACGTCGCAGAAGAGGCAGCGGCCGTGGTCCTCGGCGTAGCTCCGCGCGGCCTCGACCTCCTCCTCGACCCAGCGACTTCCCACCGGCACGGCCAGCAGCTGCGCGTGGGGATGCTCGTAGAGCGCCCCTGCAGCGCGGCCCACGTTGCGGGTGATCTGGACGTGCCGGATGCCGGGCCTCTCCGCCAGCAGGGCAAGCCGCTCGCGGTACAGCCGCAGCACGTCGACGAGGTGCGGCCTCGGCATGGTGTCGAGATCGATCCGCGCGTCCGGGTGCTCGACGATGATCTCCTGGTAACCGCTGGACACCGCCTGACGGAACAGCGCGTCGCCCTCCTCGTGGAAGCGCCGTGAATCGACCAGGGCCGAGGGGTGGGCAATGACCCGCATGCGCCACTCGGGCCCGTCGGGGACGGTGTAGCTGGGTCGGACGGCGGCGATCTCCGGGCCTGTCTCGCGCTCGTTGCCGGGCGACAGCGGCGACCGCTCCGGGAGGGGCAGGACGCTGCCGAAGTCGGAGGCGACGAGCCCCCGTTCTGGAGAGATGAGCACCCAGGCCCGGCCGAACGGATCCTTGCGAAACAGCGGCATGCCGACTAAGTCTAGCAGCGCCCACGGGGACGGCGTCGTGAGAAGCTTTATCCGAACCGGCGCAAGGCCGGCAGAGCTCGTCCGCTCTGTGAAGACCCGTACCGCCTTCCGGCCGTGCGGCTCGCTATCCTTGCCGGGCCGGCGCCTCGATGGGCGCGGCCCGGAGGGGCGATCGGTCGGTGCTGTCCACACTCGCAGATGCCAAGCTGCTCATCGTCGACGACGAGCGCTCCAACCTGGTCCTGCTCGAGCGCATCCTCCATCGCGCCGGCTACCACGACGTCACCGCCACCGACGATCCCGAGGAGGGTGTCGAGCTCTTCGAGCGCCTCGCACCCGACCTGCTCTGCACCGACCTGCACATGCCGCGCATGAGCGGCCTCGAGGTCATCGACGCCATCTCGGACCGGCTCGACCCCGAGACCTTCCTGCCCATCCTCGTGCTCACCGCCGACCTCTCGCAGCAGGCCGAGGAGGAAGCGCTCTCGCGCGGCGCCAAGGACTTCATCACCAAGCCGTTCCGCGCCAGCCAGATCGAGCTGCGGGTGGGCAACCTGCTTCGCACGCGCCAGCTCCACCTACAGCTCCACCGCCACGCCGAGCACCTCGAGGACATGGTGCGCGAGCGCACCATCGAGCTCGAAGCCGCCCGCATGGACGTGCTGGAGCGGCTCGCGCAGGCGGCCGAGTACCGCGACAGCACCACGGGGCTCCACACCCAGCGCGTGGGGCACCTATCCGGCCTGCTGGCCCGTGAGCTGGGCCTCGACGGCGACGTCGCCTGGCTCGTCGAGCGCGCGGGCCCCCTCCACGATGTCGGCAAGATCGGCGTGCCCGACAACATCCTGCTGAAGCCCGGGAGCCTCACGCCGGAGGAGCGCGTCACCATGCAGCAGCACGTGGACGTGGGAGCACGCCTCCTGGCGCGAGGGCGCTCCAAGCTCATCAACATGGCCGAGCGCATCGCCCTCACGCACCACGAGCGCTGGGACGGCAGCGGCTATCCGCGCGGCCTGGCCGGCGACGCCATCCCACTCGAAGGGCAGATCGTGGCGGTCGCCGACGTCTTCGACACCCTGATCAGCGAGCGCCCCTACAAACGCGCCTGGCCGCTGGAGAAGGCGGTGGCGGAGATGCAACGGCAGTCCGGTCGCTGGTTCGCTCCTCGGTTGGTGAGCGCGCTGATGCGGGTACTGGCCGCCGATCCAGGGCTCGTCACCGAGCTCGCCGTGCCGACCGGTGGCGACGGCCGCGCCTGAGCCACCGGGTCATACTGGCCCCATGGCTGCACTGTTCGACCCTCTCGATCTCCGCGGGTTGCGCCTACGCAACCGCATCGCCGTTTCCCCGATGTGCCAGTACAGTGCCGAGGACGGCTTCGCCAACGACTGGCACCTCGTCCACCTCGGAGCCCGAGCCGCGGGCGGCGCGGGTCTCGTGATGACCGAGGCCACCGCCGTCGAGGCCCGGGGCCGCATCTCACCGCGCGACCTGGGGCTGTGGCGTGACGAGCATGTGGACGGGCTCGCGCGCATCACGCGCTTCGCACACGACGTGGGCGCAAGCATCGGCGTACAGCTTGCCCACGCCGGCCGCAAGGCGAGCACCTGGCACCCGTGGGCCGGGCAACGAGGCGCAGTGCCGCCGGAGGACGGCGGCTGGACCGTGGTGGGCCCGACGTCCACCCCCTTCGCGCCCGACTACCCGGTACCTGAAGCGTTGCGCCCGGAGCAGATGTCCGAGGTCGTCGGCGCCTTCGAGGCCGCGACCGCCCGCGCGGTCGATGCCGGCTTCGACGTGGTCGAGGTCCACGGCGCTCACGGCTACCTGCTGCACAGCTTCCTTTCACCGCTGGCCAACACCCGTGACGATGCCTACGGCGGCGACTTCGACGGCCGCACCCGGCTCCTGCGCGAGGTCGTGACGGCGGTCCGCCGGGCGTGGCCCGAGGACCGCCCCCTGCTCGTGCGCCTGTCGTCGACCGACTGGAAGGACGGAGGCTGGACCGGCGACGACACGGTACGCCTGGCCGGCGTGCTCCGGGACCTCGGCGTGGACCTGGTCGACTGCTCCAGCGGCGGCCTCCTCCCCGGCGTCGAGGTGCCGGTCGCGCCCAACTACCAGGTCCCGTTCGCCAGGCGCGTGCGGTCCGAGGCGGGTATCGCGTCGGGCGCGGTAGGCATGATCACGTCGGCGGAGCAGGCGGAAGCGATCGTGGCGCGTGGCGAGGCCGACCTGGTCCTGCTGGCGCGCGAGATGCTTCGCAGCCCGTCCTGGCCTCAGCACGCCGCGCGGGCGCTCGACAGCGACGCGCGCCCGCTGTTCCCACCGCAGTACCTGCGCGCGTCCTGAGGAGGCGTTACGAGCGCTGCTCGAGGACGTCGTTGAGCGTGCTCAGGTGCTCGACAGCGGCGCGCAGGGCGTCCGCCGGCACGTGAGCATAGGTCTTGCTGAGCGCCTTGCGCATGAGCTCGCGGATGGCGGCCGCCACACGCTTGCCGTCATCGGTGACGGCCAGGAGGAAGCGGCGGTGATCGCCCGGATCCACCGACCGTTCCACGTACCCCTTCGCCTCCAGGCGTTCCAGCACGCGGCTGACGCTGGCGGGCGGCATGTTGAGGTAGGTGGCGACGCCACCCGGATGCACTTCGCCCGTCTGGATGACGCGCAGCACCAGGAAGTCCTTGGTCGCCAGGCCGAAGGTCGGCCCCAGCGCCTCGTCGAAGGTGCGGTACAGGTGCCGGGACAGGCGCAATACCGCCCTCGCCAGCTCGAGGTAGTCGGCCGACGCCGCGGTCGCTTTCATATGAAATAGTTTAGGTCGTTTCCCCGAAGCACGCCAGTGCAGCGCGCACGGGGCGCTAGGCGGGCGTGAACAGCGACGGCTGGCGCGCGCCCTCGTCGTCGTCCAGGGGCAGCGCCGAGACCTCGCGGAACTCGAGGCCGAGACTCCCGAGCTGGTTCAGCGCCGGTCCCGTCACCGCGGGCGCGGCCAGGATCCCGCGCACCGGACCGGTGGACAGGCGGCGCACGCTCGCGACGTAGCGGCTCAGCTGGTGGACGGCCTCCTGGTTCGCCTTGGATCGCTTGAGCTCGACCACGACCAGGGCCCCGTCCGCGTCGCGGGCGAAGAGGTCGATCCCTCCCACCTCCGTGGGCAGCTCCCGCTCGAGCACCTCGAGTCCGGGCTCGATGAGCTCGGGATGGCGCGCCAGCGCCCGCTGCATCTCGGCCTCGCTCCCCATCAAGACGAAGCCGTCCGCCTCCCGCAGCTCCAACGCCTGCGCCAGCGCAGGCGCCAGGAAGGCCACCCGCACCATCTCCTCGGGCTGGAAGCGCTCGGCCCGCATGACCGCCACCCCGTCCTCCACGCCGACGAAGATGTCGTCGGTCTGGGGCTGCCAGTTGACCGGCTTGACGCTGCGGTGCCCGTGCACCTGCACGCTGCCGTCACGCTTGACGATGACGAGGTAGTCGCCCGCCTCGGCCACGCTGGCGGCACGCCCGCTGTAGAGCACCTCGCACTCGCTCACGACCTGCACGAGACACTCTCCGGCGCGGAGGTGTTCATCGAGGAATGCGGCGAGCTCTTCGGGGCCGGGTTGGGACAGCTGCGCCCGGATCACGGCGGCGAGTCTACCACCGCGGGCCCTGCCGATCGGGGGTCGATCCGCGGTAGACTGCCGCCCATGGCCCGTCTGGGAGCACACGTTTCGGTCGCCGGAGGCACCCACAAGGCCTTCGAGCGGGGGCGCGACATCGGCTGCGATGCCCTGCAGATCTTCGTGAAGAACGCCAACCGCTGGAGCGGTCGTCCGCTGGCCGAGGACGAGATCGAGGCATTCCGGAAAGCCCACGAGGAGAGCGGGCTCCCCGTGGTGGCGCACGCGAGCTACCTGATCAACCTCGCGAGCCCCGACCCGGAGATACGCGACAAGTCGCTCGCAGCGCTGATCGACGAGCTCGACCGCTGCGACCGGCTGGGCGTGCCCGGCCTCGTGCTGCACCCGGGCGCCCACATGCGCGAGGGGGTGGAGGCCGGCGTCGAGCGCGTGGCCCGCTCGCTCGACCAGGTCCACGAGGCCCGGCCGGCCCTCGAGGTGCGCGTCCTGCTCGAGAACACGGCGGGGCAGGGCAGCACGCTGGGCTCCGACTTCGACGAGCTCGGTCTGGTGCTCGAGCGTGTGGACGACCCCGGACGGCTCGGCATCTGCTTCGACTCCTGCCACGCCTTCGTCGCCGGCTACGATCTTCGTGACGAGGCCGGTTACGACGCCACACTGGAAGCGCTCGACCGTGCAGCGGGCCTCGCGCGACTGGCGGCGATCCACCTCAACGATGCGCTCCAGCCGCTCGGCAGCCGCAAGGACCGCCACGCGAACATCCTGAAGGGCGAGATCGGCGCCGGCTTCTTCGCGCGCATCACGCACGACGATCGCTTCGCCGAGCTGCCCATGGTGCTGGAGACGCCACTTGGGGACGACGGCCTGGGGCACGAGCGCGACCTGGAGACGCTGCGAAAGCTGTGACCGGCACGTGACGGCGGACGTCGGCGAGTCGTCGGCTCGCCGACGTCGATGCTGTCACGCTTGTTCGCGCAGGACCCAGCGCGGTCCCCGCTTGCGGAGCCCGGTCAGCCGATGACGGCGCCGAGCTGTTGACCCTTGTGCTTGCCCGACGCGATCACCAGGTTCTTAACGGCCTGGTCGGACGCCTGCACCCGGTAGGTGCGCACGCGCCCGTTGATGATCAGCACGGCCTCGTCGGCCCCGCTCGCCTTCATGGCGCCGGCCGGCAACGCCGGGTCGTAGACCGCGAACGCAACGGCCCTGGCACCCCTCCCTCGCTCCAGAAGCACGGCCGGCTCGGTCCCCTGGACGGCGTTGTAGAGGTACGTCGCCAGCACGCTCAACGAGGCCTCGTCCTGGCGCGTCGAGCCGGGAACCCCGGCCACGGCGAGCTCCAGGTTCTTGGCGGAGGCGGCGCTCGCCACGGCGAACACCGCGTCGCGCCGGCCAAGGCTCACGCCCGGACGCCGGACGCTGAACATCGCGAAGGCCGCGTGGCCGATGTCCTTGGTGACCGTGCCGTCCACGAAGGTGGACGCCGCCGCGCTGACGATCTTCACGGCACCCGGGGTTCCCGGCTCGGCCGTGAACAGGCTTACCCGGGTCCTGGCGAGGGCCTGCGACACGATCCCGCTGTTCGAGGTGGCGGTCGCGCTCGTCGTGGAGGACCCGTACCCGGCGGCGAAAGCCGCTCCGACCACGGCTGCCAAGAGCAGCACGATCGCATGGCGCAACGTATGTGTCATGGTGATTCTCCTTCCCGCTGACGGCGACCGGAGCGTGCGGCGCCAGGCCCAGCGGGCCTGCGTCGACGGGGCACGCGCCGGCCCCGAAGAACACGCCAAGGTAGGCAGACCGGTGATGAGAAGGAGCAGGTTGTCCTGAGGTTCCCGTGAACGGGTGCGAGGCGCGACCGAGCGCGCCGCGTTACCGAACGAGCTGGTAGGCGCCGTCCCGCACCGTCACCATGACGGCGGACGAGCTCCCCAGTCCACCGTGGTCCTTGGACGAGAACGTGAAGGCGCCGTCGACCGCCGGCACGTCGTGCAGCCCCTCGATGGCGTCGCGGAGGGCGCCCCGGAAGGCCTCCACGTCGTTCGGCGAGGTCGAGGCGAGCGCCTGCCGGATGGCCGCCTCCAGGATGCGGGCGGCGTCCCAGGCGTGACCGGCGAACGAGCCCGGGACCGAGCCATACGCGCCCCGGTACGCCTTCACGAAGTCCAGGACCGCGGGCGCGAACGATTCGGTGCCGACGAGGTCGATCCGGCTCTTCGGAAGAGCCTTCTTGAGCGCGTCGACCTCCATGGTCCCCCACGACGCCGCGACGCCCGTCTCGGCGATGGCCGCCCCGAGCACGAGGTCCTGGGCCGACGCCGCGGCGAGGGCCGTCCGCCCCGCCGTCACCAGGAGCGCGATCCAACCGCGTGTCCGTCTCAAGCCAACCGCCTCGTCCATGAATCCCCTGGTCCCGTCACACGATCCCAGGCTGCTGCGTGCGACGAAGCGCCAGCCTGGCGCCGCTCCCCTGGCGCCGATGGGGCAGCCCCGGATTCCGACGCGTCCATGGCGAGGCCTCGAAGGATCGCCGTCCTCACGCGTCCCCCGCCTGCGGGGCCG
>CAZIBD010000104.1:0-9210 GCA_964536935.1 uncultured bacterium
TGAAGTTGCCGCCGGAGATGAAGTTCAGCAGGCCGAAGATGGAGCCCTGACCGAAGCTGCTGGCCTTCAAGCGGGCGATATCGATCCCCGGGGTGGGGATGAACACCAGCAGCCGGTAGATCGTGAGAAGGCCCACGGTCACCAGCAGCTTGGCGCGCAGGTCCGCAATGACCATCGCATTGCGAAAGGCCTGGAGCATTCCTAGCTCTCCTCGGCCGCGGCTTCGGCGGCATCATGCACGTCGTCACGTGCAGTGACGCTTCCGCCGGCGGCCTGCACCGCTTCGGCAGCCGCGCGCGACACCGCATCGACCTCCACCGTCAGCTTCTTCACCTCGAGCTCTCCGTCACCGAGGAGCTTGACGGGGCGGTCCGCCTTGCCGATCAGGCCCTTCGCTTTGAGGACGTCTGCGTCGATCCTGTCGCCCTCGGCGAAGCCGTTCAGGGCATCCAGGTTGACGATCTGGTAGGGCTCGCGGTCCCGGTTGAAGCCGCGCTTGGGTAGCCGCATCACGAGGCGCGACCGTCCGCCTTCCCAACCGGCGCCACCGCTGAAGCCGCTGCGGCTCTTCTGCCCCTTCTGACCTCGACCAGCGGTCTTGCCGCGGCCGCTGCCCAGCCCCCGGCCCACACGCCGGCGCTGCTTCTTGGAGCCACGCGCGGGCTTGAGTTCGTTCAGCTTCACTTCTCCTCCCGCCCTTCGATATGCAGCAGGTACGCGACCTTGTCGATCATGCCGCGTACGCTCGGGTTGTCCACAACCTCTCGGCTATCGCCGATCTTGCGCAGGCCGAGCGCCTTGACCGTCGCGCGCTGGTCCTTCGGCACGCCGATGAGGCTGCGCCTGAGCCGGAGTTTCATTCCGCGGCCTCCCGCTCACGCTTGGCCTCGCTGAAGGTCTTGAGCTGCTTGAGGCCCTGCATGACCGCGTACGCGACGTTGGTCTGGTTGCGCGAACCAAGCTCCTTGGTGAGGAGGTTGCGGTAGCCGGCCAGCTCCACGATGGCGCGCGGCACACTGCCTGCGATGACGCCCGTGCCCGCGCCGGCGGGCTTGAGCATCACCCGGCTGGTGCCGTGCTCACCGAGCACCGCGTGCGGGATCGTGCCAGGCTCCTCGATGGGCACTTCCACGAGGTTCCGCCTCGCGACGTACTGCCCCTTCTGGACGGCCAGCGGGACCTCTTTGGCCTTGCCGAGACCCACGCCGACGCGGCCCTGCCGGTCGCCGACGACCACCATGGCGCCGAAGCGGAAGCGCCGGCCGCCCTTGTACGTCTTCGCCGTGCGACGGATGAAGATGACCTTGTCTTCGAAGTCGGTGTCTGCCATCAGGACACGTGGCCTTTCTGAGAGCGAAGCTTGCGGAGAGCCATCAGAACTCCAGCCCCCCCTCGCGCGCGCCTTCGGCGAGCGCCTTGACGCGACCGTGGTACTTGTAGGGGCCCCGGTCGAACACGACCCTCTTGACACCGGCCGCCTGGGCCCGCTGCGCGAGTTCCTTGCCGACCGCCTTGGCCTGCTCGGTCTTGTCGCCGGAAGGGGCCAGGGCCTTGCTGTTGGCCTGGGCCACCGTGACGCCCTTGGCATCGTCGATCACCTGGGCGTAGATGTGGCGCGCGCTCCGGAACACCGAGAGACGAAGCCTCCCCGTGTCCACCGGCCGCCGGATGCTGCGACGGGTCCGGAAGGAGCGGCGCTGTGTGCGTGTCAATCCATTCATGGTGCGCTACCTCGATAGCAGCCGCCGGCTAGCGGGCTGCCGCCTTGCCGGCCTTGAGCCGAATCTGTTCGCCTGCGTATCGGACGCCCTTGCCGTGGTAGTGATCGGGCTTCCGGACCGCGCGGATGTTGGCGGCCACCTGGCCCACCAGCTGCTTATCGATCCCGCTCACCGTGATGCGGGTCGCCTCCGGCGCCTCGATCGTGACCCCTTCGGGCGGCGTGATGACGACGGGGTGCGAGTAGCCCACGGTGAGCTCGAGGGTGCTGCCCTTCATCTGGCAGCGGTATCCGACACCCTGGATCTCCAGCTGTTTCTGGAACCCGGAGCTCACGCCGGTCACGGCATTGGCGACCAGGCTCCGCGCCAGGCCGTGCTGGGCGCGATCGTTACGGTGATCGGTGGGGCGCTCCATGGTGACGACGCCGTCTTCGACCTTGACCGTGATGCGCGGGCTGATGTCGACGCTGAGGTTGCCCTTGGGACCCTTCACCTTGACGTTGCCCTCGACTACCTGCACCTCCACGCCCTTGGGAAGCGTGATCGGTGCGCGACCAACGCGGGACATCTCACCACACCTCGCAAACGATCTCGCCGCCGACGTTCTTGCGGCGGGCTTCCGAGTCGATCATGAGCCCCTGCGACGTGGAGACCACGGCCACACCGAGGCCACCGCGCACCACCGGCACGTGTTTCGCCTTGGCGTAGGCGCGCCGCCCGGGGCTCGACACCCGGCTGATCTGGTGGATCACCGGCGCGCGCTTGGGGCCGTACTTCAAGGCGATGCGGAGGGCCGGGTGGCCGTCCACCTCGACCTCCTCGACGGACTTGAGGTACCCCTCGCGAACCAGCAAGTCCGCCAGGGCGTTCTTGAACTTGCTCGCCGGCACGTCGACGCTCGCCATGTGAACGGCCTGAGCGTTCCGGATGCGGGTGAGCATGTCAGCAATGGGATCTGTCTGCATCGTTGTTGGGTCCTCCCGGGGTTGGTTTCAGCGCAAGACGCGCTGACCTGTGCCCCGCTGCAAACGCTTCTCGCTTGTCGCTCCGCGGCTCACCAGCTGGCCTTGACGACGCCTGGAAGATAGCCCTTGTGTGCCATCTCGCGGACGCAGATACGGCACAAGCCGAAGTCGCGAAGGTAGGAGCGCGAGCGACCGCAGCGGCTGCACCGATTGACGTGACGAGCCTGGTACTTGGGCTTCCTGCTGGACTTGGCGATCTGGGCTTTCGTTGCCACGCTTCCTCCCTACTTCCTGAACGGCATGCCGAGGAGCTCGAGCAGGCTGCGCGCTTCCTCGTCGCTCTCGGCCGTCGTCACGATGGTGATGTCCATGCCACGGGTCGCATCCACCTGGTCGTAGCTGATCTCGGGGAACACCAGCTGCTCCCGGATGCCCAGACTGTAGTTGCCGCGACCGTCGAAGCTGTTCGCGCTTACGCCGCGGAAGTCTCGGACCCGCGGCAGGGCGACGTTGACGAGCTTGTCGAGGAACGCCCACATGCGCACCCCGCGAAGGGTCACCTTCAACCCCACGGCCATACCGGCGCGTACCTTGAAGTTCGAAACCGACTTCTTGGCCTTGGTCACGACGGGGCGCTGCAACGCGATCTGCCCGAGTTCCTTGGAGGCGCGCTCGAGGACCTTCGAGTCTTCACGAGCCTCGCCCAGCCCCATGTTGATCACGATCTTCTCGACCCTGGGCACCGCCATGGGGTTGTCGTAGCCGTGACGCTCGACGAGCTGACTCTTGACCTGCTCGTAGCGTTCCTTGATGGGTAGCGTTACCTTCTCCATGCTCTTCCTACTCGTCCAACCGTGCGCCGGACTTGCGGGCCACGCGGTACTTTTGACCGCTCTCGTCGACGTCGAAGCCCACTCGCGTGAGCTCGCCGGACTGGGGGTCGAGGAGCTGCACGTTGCTCAAGTGGATCGGCGCCTCCTGCTCCAGGAACCCGCCTCGCGGATTGTCCTGGGTGGGACGCTGGGCCTTCTTGATGACGTTGACGTTCTTCACGAGCACGCGGTTGGTGTGGCGCAGCACCGTGATGACCTCGCCCTGGGCGCCCTTGTGCTTGCCCGCGATCACGCGGACCTGGTCGCCGCTGCGGATGTGGATCTTCGGCCTCGACATCTCAAAGCACCTCCGGTGCGAGCGACACGATGCGCATGAAGCGCTTCTCGCGCAGCTCCCGGGCGACGGGACCGAACACGCGCGTGCCGCGAGGCTCGTTCTGGTTGTTGATGATGACGGCGGCGTTGCTGTCGAAGCGGATCGAGGAGCCGTCCTTGCGGTTGATCTCCTTCTTGGTCCGCACGATGACGGCCTTCACCACGTCGCCCTTCTTGATCTGCGCGTGGGGGATGGCGTCCTTGACGGCCGCTACGACCACGTCGCCGACCGAGCCGACGAACTGTTGGCCGGTGCCCAGGACGCGGATGCACTGGATCCGCCGGGCGCCGGAGTTGTCGGCCACGTCGAGGAAGGTCTCCTGCTGAATCATGACGGAACGCTCCTGCCCGGCCCTTAGCTGCGGGCCTTCTCGAGCAGGCGCGTCACGACGAACCGCTTGCGCTTGCTGATCGGGCGGCTGGAGGTGATCTCCACGAAGTCGCCCACCTTGTACTCGTTCTGCTCGTCATGCGCGAGGTACCGCTTCGACAACGTGACGACCTTGCCGTAGAGCGGGTGCTTGAGGCGCCGCTCTACGCTCACCGTCACGGTCTTGTCGGCCCCGTCGCTCACGACGCGCCCCTGCATGGCTCTCTTCATCGCGTCGTCTCCTCGGCCTTCTCATCGGCGATGGTCAGCAGCCGGGCGATCTCACGCCTGGCCGTCCGGATGCGCCTCGGGTTCGAGGCGTGGCCGACGGCAGCCTGGATCCGCAGGTCGAGCAGCTCCTGGCGGAGCTTGTCCACCTCGAGGTGGATCTCGTCCGACGTCATCTGCCGGATCTCATTGGGCTTCATCGTAGATCTCCCGCTCGACCATCCTGACCTTGATGGGGAGCTTGTGGCTGGCGAGGCGGAACGCCTCCTTGGCCTGCTCCTCCGTGACGTTGGCGACCTCGAAGAGCACGCGTCCCGGCTTCACCACCGAGACCCAGTACTCCACGGCGCCCTTGCCCTTCCCCATGCGGACTTCCTGTGGCTTCTTGGTCACGGGCTTGTCCGGGAAGATGCGGATGTAGATCTTGCCGCCGCGCTTGAAGTAGCGGCTCATGGTCACGCGGCAGGCCTCGATCTGGTTGGACTTGATCCACGCCGGCTCCATCGCGACCAGGGCGTAGTCGCCGAACGCGACGTAGTCGCCGCCCTTGGTGTCGCCCGTCATGCGGCCGCGCATCTGCTTGCGGTACTTGACGCGCTTGGGAAGGAGCATCGGCTACGACCTCTCCTTCTTCACACGGGCCCGCCCCTCACGGCGCGGGCCGTCCCGGCGGCGCGCCTGCGGACGGCGGCGACGCCGCTTGTCGTCCTCCTGGCGGGGGCGCGGGAGCACGGCGGCGCGGCGGGTCTTGTGCCCGACGATCTCACCGTGGAACACCCAGGCCTTGACGCCGATGATGCCGTAGGTGGTGCGGGCTTCGGCCGTGCCGTAGTCGATGTCGGCGCGAAGCGTCTGCAGCGGCACACGGCCGTCGGAGTACCACTCCGGACGGGCCTGTTCGGAGCCGCCGAGCCGTCCGGAGCAGCGGATCTTCACGCCCTGCGCGCCGGACTCCATGGTGCGCTGCACCGCCTGCTTCATGGCCCGACGAAAGGCGAAGCGACGCTCGAGCTGCTCTGCGATGCGCTTGGCTACCAGGGCGCCGTTCGTGTTGGGGTTCGGGACCTCCTGCACGTTCACGGCGATGGTGCCTGCGATGGCCCGATCGAGCCGCGCACGCAGCGCCTTGATCGACTCCCCGCCGCGCCCGATCACCACACCCGGCTTGGCCGTGTGGATGGTGATGTTGATGTTGTGCGCGGCCCGCTCGATGTCGATCCGGGAGATGCCCGCGTGGCCGACGTCCTGGAACACGGCCCGCCGGATCTCCTCGTCCTCGGTGAGGAGCCTCGGGTAGGTCTTCGTGTCGGCGTACCATCGGGCGGACGGTTCCTTGTTCACGCCCAGCCGGAACCCGACCGGATTGATCTTATTGCCCACTGCGTTCCTCCAGCGTGATCGTGACGTTGCAGGTGCGCTTCAACATCAGGTCCGCCCGACCACGCGCCCGCGGCATGTAGCGCTTGTACGTGGGGCCGTCACCCACCTGGATGTCCTTGACGTACAGGCTGTCCTCGAACATGTCGTGGTTGTTGACGGCGTTCGCCCGGGCACTCTGCAGCAGCTTGAGGATCGGCTTCGCCGAGCCCTTGTTGGTGAAGCGCAGGATGTCCTCTGCCCGCGCCACGTCCTTTCCGCGGATGAGGTTCGCCACCAGCCGCGTCTTCTGAGGCGTGACGCGCAGCATGCGCAGGGAAGCCTTGGCCTGCATCCTCAGTCCTTCCTGTTGCCGCTGTGGCCGCGGAACGTGCGGGTGGGCGCGAACTCACCGAGCTTGTGCCCCACCATGTTCTCCTGCACGAACACGGGCACGTGCTGGCGACCGTTGTAGACGCCGATGGTGTGGCCGACCATCTCCGGGACGATGGTGCTGCGGCGGCTCCAGGTCTTGATGACGCGGCGCTCTCCGGACGCGTTGGCGGTGTCGATCTTCTTGAGCAGGTGGCCGTCCACGAACGGCCCCTTCTTCAGGCTGCGGGCCATGGTCTACTTCCCCTTCCGGCGGCGCACGATGAACCGGCTCGACACCTTGCGCTTGTTGCGGGTCTTCAGGCCCTTGGCCTGCTGGCCCCAGGGGCTGACCGGCGGCCGGCCGCCCGTGGAACGGCCTTCTCCCCCGCCGTGGGGGTGGTCGACCGGATTCATGGCGCGCCCGCGCTGGTGCGGCTTACGGCCGAGCCAGCGCTTGCGGCCCGCCTTGCCCATGACGATGTTCTTGTGCTCGCTGTTGCCGACGGCGCCCACGGTGGCGTAGCACTCGCCGTGGATGCGGCGCAGCTCGCCCGACGGAAGCCGGATCGTGACGTAGTTGCCGTCACGCCCCTGGATCTGCACGCTCGTACCCGCCGCCCGCGCGAGCTGTGCCCCTTTGCCGGGCACCATCTCGACGTTGTGCACGACCGTACCGACGGGAACGAACCGCAACGGAAGCGCGTTGCCGACCACCGGCTCCGCGTCCGGGCCGCAGACGATGCGCGTGCCGACCTCGAGGCGCTCCGGCGCCAGGATGTAGCGCTTCTCGCCGTCGAGATAGTGCAGCAGAGCGATGCGGGCGCTGCGGTTGGGATCGTACTCGATGGTCGCGACCTTGGCCGGTACGCCTTCCTTGTCACGGCGCCGGAAGTCGATCTGACGGTAGCGGCGCTTGTGGCCACCGCCCCGGAAACGCGCGGTGATGCGGCCGTGCGCGTTGCGCCCGCCCCGCTTCGCCATGCCTCCCAGCAGCGTCTTCTCCGGCTTGCGCGCCGTGACTTCGCTGAACGCGGAGGTCGTCATCGTCCGGCGGGAGGGCGTGTAGGGTCTGTAGCGTTTCGTTGGCATGCGTTCCCTCCCTTCCTTACGTCAGGCCTTCGAGCTGCTGGATGCGCTGCCCGGCCTGCAGAGTGACGATCGCCTTCTTGCGGAGCGAGGTGCGGCCGGGGTAGCGGCCCTGACTCTTGATCTTGCCTCGCACCTTGAGCACGTTGATCTTGACCACGTTCACCTTGAACACGAGCTCGATGGCGTCCTTGACCTGGGTGCGGTTGGCGCCCGGGTGCACGTAGAAGGCGTACTTGCCCCCTTCGATGGTGCCGATCGCCTTCTCGCTCAGGACCGGAGCGAGGATCACGTCGTGGGGGTTCATGATCCGGCCTCCTGGGCGTCGAACATCTTCGCGTCGGCGATCACGTGGTCGCTCCGGAGGATGTCGTAGGCGTTGAGCCCGCGCGCGGGCAGCACGTCGACCCACGGCAGGTTGCGGGCGGCCCTGCGGGCTAGGTCGTCGTCGGTGACGAGGAGGACCCGTTCGCTGCCATCGAAGCCGTGCTCGCTGGCCCAGCTCACGAACTCCTTGGTCTTGCCACCGATGTCGAACGACTCCACCAGCGTGAGCTTGCCGTCCTGCGCCCGCGCCGCCAGCGCCATCGCGAGGCCGAGGCGACGAACGCGCTTGGGAAGGGTATAGCCGTAGTTGCGCGGCTGCGGCCCGAAGACCGTGCCGCCACCGACGAAGATCGGCGCCTTGCGGTCGCCGTGCCGGGCGCGGCCCGTGCCCTTCTGCGAGTAGATCTTCGCGGTCGAGCCCGTCATCATGCCCCGCGTCTTGGTGGCCGCGGTCCCGCGCCGGCGCTTCGAGAGCTGCCAGGCGACGACCTCGTGGAGCACCGACTCCTTCGGCTCAGGGAGATCGAGCGTGAGCTTGCGTCCGCTACCGACGACGTCCAGCGTGACCGGCATCAGCGCGCCCTCCTGTTCGATTGCCTGACGACCACCAGCGCGCCGTTCGGGCCGGGGAGGGCGCCCTTGATGAGGAGGAGGTTGTCGTCCTTGCGGACGTCCACGACCTCGAGGCCCACCGTCGTCACCGGCACGGCGCCGTAGCGACCGGCCATGCGCTTGCCCTTGTAGACGCGGCCCGGGGCCTTGCGGTTTCCGATCGAGCCTCCGTGGCGGTGCTTCTTCTTGGTGCCGTGGGTGGCCGGCATGCCGCCGAAGCCCCAGCGCTTGACCACGCCAGCGGTCCCGCGACCCTTGCTGTTGCCGGTCACGTCGACCGTCTCGCCCGGCTCGAAGATCTCGACCGTCACGCTGTCGTCGTCCGGAGCGTAATCACGGAACTCCACCAGGTGCCGCTGCGGCGCGACCCCCGCCTTGCGGAAGTGCCCGAGCTGGGGCTTGTTCGCGAGCTTCTCGCGCTTCTCCACCCAGCCGAGCTGCACGGCGGCGTACCCGTCGTGCTCCGGCGTCTTGCGCTGCACCACGGGGCACGGCCCGGCGAGGACGACGGTCACCGGCACCAGCCGGTCGTCCTTCCACACCTGGGTCATGCCCACCTTGGTGCCGAGAATGCCTTTCACGCTCATCGTCCTCCGACGGTCTTGATCTCGATGTCCACCCCGGTCGGCAGATCGAGGTGCATGAGGGAATCGATGGTGCTCTTCGTCGGCGACTTGATGTCGATCAACCGGTTGTGGGTGCGAATCTCGAAGTGCTCCCGGCTGTCCTTGTCGACGAACGGCGAACGCAGCACGCAGAACCGGCGGATACGCGTGGGAAGGGGAACCGGTCCGGCGACCTTCGCACCCGTGCGCCGGACCGTCTCCACGATCTTCGTCGCGGAGCTGTCCAGGCTACGGTGATCGAACGCCTTGAGCTTGATTCGGATCTTGGGCGCCGCCATGGCTACTTCGTCACGGCCGTTACGACACCCGCACCGACCGTCCGACCCCCCTCACGAA
>CAZIBD010000105.1:0-9091 GCA_964536935.1 uncultured bacterium
TGCGGCAGCACTCCGCCACGCTCACGCCGAGCTCCACCTGCTTCAAGGCGAACGCAGGTCCGCTCCTCGGTGTACTTCGACGACCTCACGACCACCAGCCTCGCTTCCCGACTCCCGATCTCTCTACCTTCATGAACGGACCAAGAAACAGGAAGGAGGTCAGTTGTGGGGGTTCTGGCGGCTAGGACGTCGGGTTGCTGCTTCGGAACTTGGCTGGGCTTGCGATCGTCGGCGGGTGCTGCATTGTGCGCGGGCGCACGGAGCCGCATGAGTTTCTCGTCGATGAGGGCGCGGAGATCGGCAAGGTGTCCAGGCACGGGAATGGAGAAGCCGGCTGTTAGGGGCGCGTGCGGGTACAACATTCACGAGTTAGCTGGTGGACGGTCCGTAATGGTCGATTCACTCTTCCGTCGCACCCGGAGGAGCGAGGGGTCGGCTTATCCGCCGCGCAGGTTGGCGTTGTAAGGTGCACCAAAACAGATAGGGGGAAGCCATGATTCGAGCTCGTCGTTTCCGTTCCGTCAAGGTGGCTTTGGTGGTCGCTTCGATGGCGTTCCTCGCCCTGTGGGCCACTGGCCTCGCACAGAGCTCGTCCGCACAAGAGACCCTGGTGCTCCTCTTGGATGACCACCCCGGTTCGCTGGATCCGGCGCTCAGCATGGACCAGTTCACTGGCGCCGTTCAGGCCGGGGCGTACGAAAGCCTACTCAGGTACGACACCGAAACGGGCAAGGTCGAACCGCTACTGGCTACCTCCTGGAAGAGCGAGGACAACGGCCAGAAGTGGATCTTCAACCTGCGCCACAACGTGACCTTCTCCGACGGCACCCCGTTCAACGCCGATGCGGTCGTTTTCACCTTTCAGCGCATGCTCAAGATCAACCAGGGCCCCGCCTACATGTTCTCCGCGCTCCAGGACGTGAAGGCCCTGGATCCGTATACGGTCGAGTTTGACCTCAAGCACCCCTACGCACCCTTCCTTTACGTGTTGGCCGAGCGCGCCGGGGGCGGCATCCTGAACCCCACCGCCGTCAAGGCCCACGAGACGAACGGTGACCTCGGTCAAGGCTGGCTACGGGACCACATGGCGGGCACTGGGCCCTACATTCTGCAGCAGTGGGTGCCCGGCCAGCAGATCGTGATGGTGCGTAACCCGCACTATTGGCGTGGATGGTCGGGTGATCATCTCGACCGCATCATCCTGAAGGTGACCACACAGCCCTCCACCCAGCTCCTGGCCGTCGAATCCGGGCAGGCGGACGCCCTGGCGAACGTGGAGTCGCCGCACGTTCCGTTCTCCGACTTGGCCTCGATCGCCAAGAAGCCGGGCGTGTCTGTCTCGCAGCACACCGGGACCAGCGAGTTGATCGTTGGCTTCAACGCGCAGCACGGCCCGACG
This sequence comes from uncultured bacterium, assembly GCA_964536935.1. Taxonomy (GTDB): domain Bacteria; phylum Deinococcota; class Deinococci; order Deinococcales; family Trueperaceae; genus JASBRS01. The sequence continues at coordinate 1,400 of CAZIBD010000105.1, forward strand.
GCCAACGCGCTTGTGCGCGAGGCGCTTTCGTACGCCATCGACTATCAGGGGATCATCAAGAACATCTACTCGGGCTACGCGAAGACCGCCACAGGCGCTATCCCGGCGGGCATCTGGGGTCACGATGCCAGCCTGCCGCACTACACGTTCGATCTGGCCAAGGCGAAGAGTCTGCTGGCGCAGGCCGGATATCCGAAGGGCGGCTTCACGCTGACGTTCACGGTGGAGCCCAACCCGAACTACAGCAAGGTCGTGCAGAGCATCGCCAGCACCTACAGCCAGCTGGGCGTCAACGTCAAGATCGAGCAGATGCCGTGGGCTGAAGAGTATGCACTGCTGGAGAAGCCAGATCAGGCTCCCGCCATGTACATCACCGGGTGGTATGCGGACTACCCTGACCCGGACTCGTACATGTACCCCCTGTATGACACTGCGTCGTGGGGCTCCAAGGGCTTCAACCTCGGGTACTACAGCAACAAGCAGGTTGACCAGTGGCTGAGCCAAGCGCAGACGACCGTCGATCACGCCACGCGCGTTCAATTGTATAAGAAGGCCCAGGAGCAACTTTACAAGGACGCGCCGGTGGCTTGGATTCTCAACCAGTCGGAGATCTTCATTCAACAGACGAGGCTGAAGGGGTTCAACTACAGCCCGTTCACGGGTTTCAACTACTACGCGATGTACAAGACACACTGAGCACGAGCTAGATGACGCGCTTTCTCCTGCGCCGTCTGGTGTGGATGGTGGTGGTCATTTGGGGTGTAGTGACCCTGACGTTCGTGATCTCCCACTTGGTGCCTGCCGATCCGGCCCGGCTGGCGGCGGGGGTTCACGCCGGGCCGGCGCAGGTGGCGAGTGTCCGTAAACAGTTCGGACTCGACAAGCCCGTCTACGTGCAGTACGTGATCTACGTCAAGGGGGTTCTGCAGGGAAATCTTGGGACGTCGCTGGTCACGCGCCGTCCTGTACTGCAGGACCTCCTCGATTACTGGCCGGCGACCATCGAGCTCACGCTGTTCGCTCTCTTCGTATACGTTGTCGTAGGCATCCCCGCGGGCATCATCAGCGCCGTCTACCGGGACAGCCCTCTTGACCAGGGGACTCGCGTGGCCGCGCTCTTCGGGGCGTCGATGCCCGCATTCTGGTTCGGCCTGCTGCTGCAACTGCTTTTCGGGAAGGATCTCGGCTGGTTCCCGCTGGACGGGCGACTGGGACTGCTGAGTAGCCCGCCGCCCCATGTCACCGGCCTCTATGTACTGGACAGCCTTCTGACGGGCCATTGGCAGGACTTCATCGCGGCCCTGCACCACCTGGTCATGCCCGGCATCACCCTTGGGCTGACCTCGATCGCCTTCGTGATGCGGCTGAGCCGCGCCAGCCTGCTCGAGATCATCGGGCGGGATTACATCCGCACAGCACGCGCCAAGGGGCTCTCGCCGTTCCGTACGGTCGTGGTACACGGCTTCCGCAACGCCATGTTCCCCATCATCACGTTGACGGGGTTGCAGATCGGTTCGCTGATGGGCGGCGCGGTCCTGGTGGAGGACATCTTCGACTGGCCAGGCATCGGGCGCTACGCGCTTCAATCCGTCGAGCGCATGGATTTCCCCGCCATCATGGGCGTCACGCTCGGCGTTTCCGTCGTCTATGTCGTGGTCAACCTGGTGGTCGACCTCGTGTACATGCTGGTGGATCCGCGGATCCGCTACGATTGAGGGCCTTCGATCACTAACCGGCCCGCGAAAGGAGTAGGTGCGTGCGGCGGCTCTGGCGTTCTCCCTTGACCGTGGGGGCCCAGGTGGTGATCCTGGCGTTCATCGTGACTGCGGTCTTCGGCCAGGGACTGGTGCACTTCAACGAACACTACACGAATCTCAGCGCTACGTTCCTACCTCCTTCGAGGGCCCACCTCCTGGGGACAGACGACCTGGGCCGCGACATGCTGGTGCGGATCATCGCAGGAGCCCGTGACGCCGCCGAGATCGTGGTTGTGGTACTCGCTATCGCCGTGTCGATCGGCGTGATATTGGGCGCCTGGGCGGGGTATGCGGGAGGGGTCGTCGACGAAGCGATCATGCGCGTTACCGATATCTTCCTCGCGTTCCCGGCGTTGCTGCTCGCCATCGCCGTCGCGGCAGCGCTGGGGCCGGGCCTGGTGCACGCGATGATGGCCCTGGCGGTGATCTGGTGGCCCTGGTACGCGCGGATGGTCCGCGGCCAAGTGTTGAGCGTCAAGAACGAAGACTTCGTCGAAGCGGCCAGGGCGCTCGGTGCGCCGCGATGGCAACTGTTATGGAAGCACGTGCTGCCCAACTCGATCTTTCCGGTAGTGATCCAGCTGACCCTGGACGTAGGCGTGGTCATCCTGACGGCGGCGGGGCTCGGTTTCCTCGGTCTGGGAGCCCAGCCGCCCAGCCCCGACTGGGGCTTGCTGATCAGCGACGGCCAGCAGTACATGCTCAACCAGTGGTGGATCGCCACCTTTCCCGGCATAGCGATCTTCCTGGTCGTCATGGCGTTCAACTTGCTGGGCGATGCACTTCGGGACATCGCCGACGTACGTACTCGTAGCCAGTGAAACCGGAGCGGACGTCGAAGGGCTCCGCTAGAGGCTTCACCAAAGGGAGGAACTGGCAGTGGCCGATACGATTTTGGAAAACGCGTCAATCCTGACCCTGACCTCGCCCGACGCGCGGGCCGAGGCTGTATGGATCTCAGAGGGGCGCATTGGCGCCGTCGGCTCTCGGGCTGATGTGGCAGCCGCCGCGCCGGCAGGAACGCATCACGTGGATCTCGACGGCGCGGTTGTATTGCCTTCCCTGACGGATAGCCACGTGCACATGCTTTCCTACGGGCTCTTCCTCTCGGACATCGATGCCAACCTTCGTTCGATAGCCGATCTGGTCGCGACAGTCCGCGAGCGCGCCGCCACGGAGCCACCCGGCACCTGGCTCGGTGGCCGCGGCTGGGATCACGAGCGCTTTGCCGAGCACCGCTATCCGACGCGCCACGACCTCGACGCGGCAGCGCCAAGCCACCCGGTGATCATCCGCCGCTTCTGCGGTCATGTTGCGGTGGCCAACTCCCTGGCGCTGCGGCAGGCCGGGATCACGGCGGATACGGACGACCCGCCCGCCGGCGTGATCGACCGTGATGAGCACGGCGAACCCACGGGCGTTCTGCGCGAGGACGCGGTCAAGCTGGTCGAAGCGCGGCGCCCCGCGCCGAACGAGTCTGCCCGACGGTCCGCGCTGGCGGCGGCCATACGCAAGGCGTTGGCCTACGGGATCACCAACGTTCATTCGCAGGACGCCTGGCAGCCCGGTGAGACGCGGGGCGTGCTCGACTTGTATCGCACCGTGGCCGAGGAGGGAGCCCGCATCCGCGTCTACGCGCTCTTTCCTGCGGCCGAGGCGCCCGCGCTCGCTGTCGAGGGGTTGCGCACCGGCAGCGGGGACGAGTTCGTGCGACTTGGCCCCGCGAAGATCTTCGCCGACGGTTCGCTAGGGGGCACGACCGCCGCGCTGAGCGAACCGTACGCCGACGCTCCCGGCCAGCGTGGGGTTCTGATGCATCCACAGGACGAGCTGAACGAGCTGGTGCGGGCCGCCCACGCGGCTGGCGACCAGGTCGCGGTGCACACCATCGGCGACCGCGGCACCGATGCGGTGCTCGAGGCGTTCGAGCGGGCCCAGCGTACGCATCCTCGCGACGACCCCCGCTTTCGGGCGATCCACCTGCAGGTGCTGCGGAAGGGACACCTTCAGCGGCTCCAGGACCTCGCGATCATCGCTGACATCCAGCCGAAGTTCGCGACCACCGACGGGCTCTGGGTCGAACAGCGCCTCGGCCCGCAGCGGCTGGCCCACGCGTACTTGCTCAAGTCCTTCTTGGACGGCGGCATTCATGCCTGCGCGGGGTCCGACTCTCCGGTGGAACCGCTCGACCCGTGGCTGGGAATCGAGGCCGCGGTTCGGCGAGAGAACCCCGCGGAGGGCGTCGCCGGCGCCTGGCTGCGGCGCGAGGGCGTCGACGCGTACCGCGCCCTGCGGATGTTCACCGCCGGAGCGGCCTATGCAGAGTTCCGGGAGGGCCAGAAGGGCGTGGTGGCCCCAGGTGCGTTCGCCGATCTCATAGTGGTCGACCGCGACCCAACGGAGATCGCGCCATCGGAGCTCCGGCAAGTGAAGGTGCAGGCGACGCTGCTCGGTGGCGAGGTGGTACACGGCGATCTGGGGATGGCGATGTGACGGCCCGAGGCAAACCGCGCAGTGCCGTCCGCTGGCGGGCCGCCGCATCGAAGCGGCATGCGTTCTGGTGCTCTGGCCGAACGCCCGTACAGCCGCAGGCCTTCGTCGCAGGGCCCGGCGGGCTCGGCAACCGGGGGTGTAGCGCGATGTCCCTCGTATCCGCCGTGGGAGGTGTTGCGGTGTGACCGGCGATTTCCTGCCCAGAGTCGACATCGACCGCTCGGTCAAGACGATCGAGCAACTGGCGGCGCGGTTTCCCGGCCGCCTCTCAGGCAGCCGTGTCCAGCACGATGCCGCGCGCTGGTTCCTGAGCGCTTTTCGGGAAGCCGGGCTCGACGCCCACATCGAAAGCTTCCGCTCGGTCAACAGCAGCGTGGTGCCGGCAACAGTAGAAATCGTCGAACCGACTTCCGAGGTCCTGCCGGCGCAGACGCTCGGGTACTCGCGAAGCACGCCCCAGGCGGGGTTGGAGCTGTGGCTGGTCGACGCTGGCGGGGGAAACGGTGGCGAGTACTCCGCTCAGGCCGACGGCCGCGCTGCGCTCGTCAACGGCTTCGAGTCGCCCGCGACGCCTGAAAAGGCCCGCGCCGCGCTCGATCACGGTGTCGCGGCATTAATCTATGTCTCGCCGCGGGCGCGAAGCCAGGAGCTCGCGTTCCGTGCGATCAAGAGCATCTGGGGGGTTCCGGCGCCGGAGGATCTCCGCGCCATACCTCAGCTGCCTGGCGTCTCCGTGTCCTACGAGGGGGGTCAGCGGTTGCGCGAGCTGTTGGACACGGGCCGCCCCGTGAGGGTGCGCATCAACGCCGAGCAGCCCGAACCGGCCTGGGAGCCCCTGGACGACGTGGTGGCCACCCTGGCGCCCACGGGCGGAGCTGGCGCCGAGGAGTACGTGCTAGTCCACGCACACCTGGACTCGTGGGATCCGGGAATTACCGACAACTTGACCGGCGCCGTGCTCGCCCTCGAACTCGCGCGCGCCTTCCGGTCGCTTCCCGCTCGCAGGCGTGGCCTGATCTTCTGCCTCTGGGACGGGCATGAGATCGCGGAAGCCGCCGGATCCTCCTGGTACCTGGAACACCACTGGGACTTCGTGCGCGACCACGTCGTCTGCCAAGTGAACATCGACTCGCCGGGGACCGCCGACGCTCGGCGAGTGCTCGCACGACAGACGCCCGAGATGCTCCGCTTCCAGCAGCGAACCCACGCGGCGCTTGGGCTGAAGGACGTTGTGTACGCGTCCTTGGATCGGTCGTTCGACCAGTCCTTCTTCGGTGCCGGCGTCCCTGGGTGCCTAGTCTTTGGGGCCGGGGCTGCGGAATCCAACGAGGACCTCCCCGTGATGTGGTACACGCACACGCGGGAAGACACCCTGGAGCGTTTCGGCCGCGCCCACTTCCAGCAGTTCGCCGCCATCTACGCAGCGTATCTGACCGAGTTGACGGCGGTTCACCGCTTGCCCTTCGACTTCCGGCCGTACTTGGATCGTACGGACCAGGCGATGGCGCACTGGTCCACAAGCAACCAGCTCAAGCTCGACTTCGGTCCGCTAGCCGGCGATCTTGCGGCCTTGCGCGCCGCGCTCGTTCAGATGGACCGGCTCACCGATCCCATGTTCAACGACCGTGCACGCCGATTGGCACGACTCCTCATCTCCGAGCTGTACACGACGGCAAGCCCCTACCGTCAGGATCGCTACGGGGCAACCGAGTTCTCGGCAACGTTCCCCTCCCTGGCGCACCTGGATGCGGTGGCAGCCCAGAACTTGACGGACCATCCGGAGGCACCGCCGGATGCCTGGCTCGCGGCCGCGGTGCGCGAGCGGAACCGGCTCGGGGACACACTGCATCGGGCACGCGAGGTGCTGATCTGAAGGGTCGGGGGTCCACGCCGTCCGTTGATGCGTCAGTAGGTGCCGGTGAGGGAGCGTGTGGTAAGGCTGACGGTCGTTCCATCTGGAAGACTGTCGGCCGAGAGACCGTAAGAAGACAGTACCGGGTACGCCTGATTGAGCTGCGAAGCGGTGACGTTTCCGTGCAAGCCGCCTAGGACGACCGTCGCGGTCTGGTTAGTGACGAAGTCCCAGGCGCTGTCCCACCCGCTCGTGGCGGTGAGGTCCGGGAGGGTGTATGTGGTCGATGAGGTGGTCCATGCCTTCTTCAACCAGCCCGGTGTCACGAACGCGTACCAAGCGGCGCCGGAGATGGGTTTGAGTGCTGCAACGTACGTCGTGGCGCCGCCGGTTCCGAACGACAGCGAGCCCCAGTCGGCGGTACCGGTGCCCCCGCTCACCTGGAGATCGACATCGACGGGCACGATCGCCGGAAGCTGCAACGAAATCCCGGACCCCGGTGTACTCGTGTCCACGAACACCTGTTGATGGGTGACGCTCGTGTTGGCGTAGCCAGAGAAACCGTACCGATCCCCGCTCTGCAGCTGCGCCGCAGGCAGAACGGGGTAGGTGCCGGGAGGGAAGAAGGGGAACGAGGTCGTTCCCTCGCCCGGCACGCCGAACTCGAGATCCATGCCCGTCAGCGAGTAGTTCGCCGCGCCGACCAAACTTTCCGTGCCCTTGCTGAAAGTCTGTCCGGATGACATGTCGATGTTGACGTTGACGTTACCTGTGACACTGATGTCGTGGATCAACACCAAGTTTCCGGGGTTGCCGCTCCCATCTACCTCGTACGCCAGCAGCCAATACGTACCCGGCGCGGCATTGAAGGTGTATGAGCCTCCGAAGGCGCTGCCTGTGCCGTTGATGCCGTTTCCGTTGCTGAGCAGAAGGGTCACGTAGTCCCCGCTTGGGACGCCGCTCAAGGTGCCCGACACGGTGTACGTGGTCGACCCTGAAGAGCCACCACTGCTGGTGCTAGCACTGGGGCAGAACGCTGTCACCGACGTGCTCTCCGACACCGTGGATTGAAGCACGCGCACCGACACCGGGTTGGTGCCCGATGCCGGGCACACCCACGCCACACCGTACTTGCCCGTGCTGGCGGCTACGGCGAAGCTCGTTCCGGACAGCGCTTGCCAGGCTCCGGAGCCGTCCTGCGCAGCCACCCATAACGTCGACGCCGCCTTCGTCACGTTCACGGTCGTACTGCCGGTCGAACCTCCGCCGTTGGTGGTCGGCAGGCTGCACGATGCCAGGCCCACCAGGACGACGACCGCAACAAGCAACCCGAAGTACCGCGACAACCGCATGGTGTCCCCGTTTCCGACGCCGACACCATGCCTGCGCCCAAGATGTGAAGTCGGCGCTCACCTTACCATCCGAGCCCGCGTCTGCCCGCTACGGCGGCCCGGATGGGTGCCACTGCCCTTGGGCACAGCCTTGGGACGCGCGGACCGCCCTGCAGCGGGACGGCGTTGCGAGCCGATCGCCTCCCGGCCCGCGCGCCTCACCACGATCGCGGCACCGTCGCCAGCTACCTGCAGCGCG
>CAZIBD010000106.1:0-9078 GCA_964536935.1 uncultured bacterium
ACGGTGCTGGTGGTGGCGGGCTCGGAGCGCTACCTCGGGGCGGCCGAGCTCGCCTGCCGGGCCGCCTACCGCGGCGGAGCGGGTCTGGTGACGCTCGCGGCGGCAGCGCGCGCACCGAGCGGCTGGCCGGAGGTCGTGTTCCAGCCTCTGCGCTGGGCCGATCCGGCCCCGCTGGACGCGCTCGACGGGCTCGAGCCCAAGCGCGCCCAGGTCGCCGTGATCGGACCGGGCCTCGACCCGCACGCCGTGCGCTGGCTCCCCGAGCTGCTGCGCCGCGTCCGGGGTCCGGCCGTCCTCGACGCCGGTGCACTGGAGCCGGACGACCGCGTCGCCGACGCGGTGCGGGACCACGGCCGGTGCATCCTGACACCCCACGTCGGTGAGGCTGCCCGGCTGCTCGGGCGCTCCGGCGCCGACGTCCTGGGAGACCCGCTCGGCAGCGCGAGCGCGCTCGCCGAGCGCTTCGGAGCGACCTGCGTGCTCAAGGGGGCGGGCGCCGTCATCGCGGCTCCCGACGGGCGCCTTGCCGTGTCGACCCGCGGCCACCCCGGCATGGCGGTGGGCGGCACCGGCGACGTCCTCGCCGGGCTGCTCGGCGCGTTGCTGGCGGACGGCGATCCGTTCGAACGAGCGTGTGCCGGCGCCTTCGTGCACGGACGCGCGGGAGAGCTGGCCGGGGCCGCCCACGGCGATGGGCTGGTGGCCGACGACGTGGCCCAGGCGCTCCCCGCAGCCGTCGCGGCGATCACGAGCGCGACCAGCTAGCGAGCCGCGCTCGCAGCACCGTGCTAGATTGCGGCCTATGTTGCAGGTGCGCGTCGCCGCCACGAGCGCCAATCTCGGACCGGGATTCGACGCGCTCGGGCTCGCGCTCGACCTCCACTTGACCGTCCGGGTCCAGCCGTCGGACCGCGACCGCTTCACCTACCGCGGCGACGGCCACGTGCCCGACTCCCCGCACAACCTCGTCCACCAGGGCTTTCGAGCCGTTCATCACGCGCTCGATCTGGAGCCGCCACACGTGGCGTTCGACGCCGAGAACCCGATCCCGCTGGCGCGGGGGCTGGGCTCCTCGTCGGCCGCGCTGGTGGCCGGCGCCGCCCTCGCCGACGCGATGCTCGGCGAGCGGCTGGGGCGGGAGGGCGTGTTCCGGGTGGTGGCGCGGCTCGAGGGCCACCCCGACAACGTGGCCCCCGCCGTCTTCGGCGGCTTCACGGTGTCGGCGGCCGACGAGGCCGGTGCCTTCACCAGCGCCAGCCTGCCCCTGCCGCCGGGCTGGCGCCTGCTGTACGGGGTTCCGGATTTCGAGCTGCCGACGGCCAAGGCGCGGGCGGTGCTGCCCTCGAGCTACCCCCGCTCCGACGCGGTGCGCACCTCGGGGCGCGCCGCCCTGTGGGCGGTCGCCGTCGCCGCGGACCGCCCCGAGCTGCTTCGGGTCGCCTCGCTCGACGTGATCCACGAGCCCTACCGGCTGCCGCTCGTGCCCCGCCTCGACGCGTGCCGAGCGGCCCTGCGCGCCGAGGGCGCTTTCGCCGCCTACCTCTCGGGCGCCGGGCCCACCCTCGGCGTCATCGCCGACGACGCGCACGTCGACGCCTGTCGGGGGCTCCTGCGGGAGTTCGCCGGTCCCGGCGGCCGCGTGCTCGACCTCGGACCCGGCACCGGCTACCGCGTGGGGCCGGCGCCCGAGCTCGAGTGACGCCTGCCGCGGACCATCACGCCCATGCGCGGAGCACCTTGAACCCGGCATCCTCGCGCACCGTTTCCCAGCGGCGCCACGTCGCCAGCTCGCGTTCGTAGGGCAGCGCGCGGTTGGCGACGATCAGCGCGACGCCTCCGTCCCGCAGGCGTCGCCGCGCCGTGTCCAGGAACGCCTCCCCGAGCGCCATGCGCACCTGCTTCCCGAGGTGGAAGGGGGGGTTGACGAGCACCGCGTCGACCGCCGCGTCGGGCGCCAGCACGGCGTCGAGGTCGGAATGGAGCACGGTGGCGGCGGCGCCCGCCAGGTTGCGGCGCGCGCTCGCGACCGCCGCCAGATCGTCGTCGAGCGCCAGCACCGTGGAGGCCCCCGCCTGCAGCGCCGCGCGCGCCAGCACGCCGCTCCCGCAGCCCAGGTCGAGGGCCTGTCGGCCCGCCAGCGCCGGCGCCCCCGGCCCGGCCAGTGCCGCCAGCAGCACACCGGTCCCGGCATCGACGCCGCGCGCGGAGAACACGCCGGGGAGCGACCACCAGGCGCCGCCCAGCGCCTCGCCCCGCCGCCACGGCACCGCGGACCCGAGCGGCTCATCCGGCGCGGCTCGGGGACCTTCCAGGCGCGCCACCCGCCAACCGCGGGAGCGGCGGATCACGCTGACGCCTTCGAACCAGGCCTCCGCCTCGCGCTCGTACCGCTTGGCTCCCAGGTCCTTGTGCATGGCGGCGTAGGCCACGCCTCCGGGCGCCAGCGCACGCGCCGCGGCCCGCAGCTCGGCACGTACGCGGTCGCTGCCCCGATCGGCGGGGGGCAGCAGCAAGACGGCGCTGTAGGCGGCCGGGGTGAGGTCCCAGGGCAAGCCGGCCCGCACGGTCACGCGCGGCTCGTCCCCGAAACGTTCGCCGGCGGCCCGCGCCGCGGCGTAGGAGGGCTCGAGCACGTCGACCCGTCCCTCCGAGCCGCCCGCTCCGGCCGCAGCCAACGCGCCGCCCCCGGCGCTGCCGGTGACGTCGGCGACCTTCCCCTCGAGCGGCGGCAGGGCGTCGAGCAGCTCGGTCAGGCCGGGCGCTGCCTCCGGGAAGCCACGCACCGCTGCCGAGCTCAGCAGCTCGCCGTGGTCGCCGACCGCGACCGTGACACGGCGGTGGTGCAGCTCCGAAAGGCTCACGAGCCGCAGTCTACCCGCAGCCGGCGGAACGTCACCCGGTGGTAGCGTGAGGGCGTGCCGCTCGTCCTCGGGATCGACACCTCCTGCGACGACACCGGCGTCGGAGTCGTCGAGAACGGCCGCGTCCTGGCGAACGAGGTGGAGTCGCAGACCGCCCTTCACGCCCGTTTCGGCGGGGTGGTGCCGGAGCAGGCCAGTCGCGAGCACCTCAGCGCGCTCGATGCGGTGGTCGAGCGTGCGCTGACGAGCGCCGGCGTCACGCTGGATGACCTCGACGCCGTAGCCGCCACACGCGGCCCCGGACTGGTGGGCGCCCTGCTGGTGGGCCTCGGATACGGCAAGGCGCTGGCGTGGGGGCTGGGCATCCCCTTCGTGCCCGTCCATCACCTCGAGGCGCACATCGCGGCGGCCGTCGCCGGATCCGGTCAGTCGCCTCCCTTCCTCTGCCTCATCGCCTCGGGCGGACACACCGCGCTGTTCGCGGTGCACGAGTGGAACGCCATCGAACAGCTCGGACGCAGCCGCGACGACGCGGCCGGCGAGGCGTTCGACAAGGTGGCACGGCTCCTGGGGCTGGGCTACCCGGGCGGCCCCGCGCTCGCCGAGCTGGCGGAGCGGGGCGACGACCGCGCGGTCGCGCTACCGCAACCGATGCGGCACCAGGAAGGCTTCGACTTCAGCTTCAGCGGGCTCAAGACCGCGGTCGCCATCACCCTGGAGCGCAACCCGGGGTTGCGCCGCGAGGACGTCGCAGCCAGCTTCGAGCGCACGGTGGTCGACGCGCTGGTCGACGTCACGCGTCGCGCGATGGCGCACGCCGGGATGGACCGCCTGGTGGTGGCGGGCGGCGTGGCGGCGAACGCCCGCCTGCGGCGCACGATGCGGGCGGAGAACCTGGAGGCCGCCTTCCCGCCCCTCGAGCTGGCGACCGACAACGGAGCGATGGTCGCCCTGGCGGCCGAACGCAGGGTCGACGTGGACCGCGCACGCCAGGAGCAGGCGCTGCGGACCGACGCCGCTCCCTACCTTCCCCTGGCAGCGACCGGCGAACCGAGCGCGTCCGCGTAGGCGCGCGCCACGATCGGCACGACCCGATCCTCGGAGAATCGGCTCACGGCGCGCGTGCGGGCGGCCCGCGCGAAGCGGGCGTGCGTCTCGGGATCGGACAACAGCTCGACCGCCGCATCCGCCATCCCGTCGACATCGCCAGGCTCGAGCAACGACCCGCTGACACCGTCCTCGACGACTTCCGGGATCCCGCCGATGCGGCTGGCGACGACCGGCACGCCGCTGGCCATGGCCTCGAGCGCCGAGAGCCCGAAGGACTCCTTGACGCTGGGCAAGAGGAACAGGTCGCTCACGGCAAGCACGTCCTCGATGCGCGGGAAGCTCCCCAGGAACGACACGCGCCCCGTCAGCCCCAGCTCCGCGGCGAGCTCCACCGCCGCCGGCCGGTCGGGTCCGTCCCCGACCATCAACAACCGCGCACCCAGCCGCTGCGACACTCGGTCGAAGACACGGATGACGTCTTCGACCTTCTTGACGGGGCGGAAGTTGGAGATGTGTACGAGCAGCTTCTCGTCCGGATGCGCGAAGCGCTGCCGCAGGTCCGGCTGGCCCTGTGCAGGCGTCTGCGCCGGTCGGAAGCGCTCGTGGTCCACAGCGTTGGGGATCACACGGATGGGCGCTCGGACCCCCATCTCGCGGTTGGTGTACTCGGCCAGGTACTGACTGACCGCGGTCACGACGTCGGACCGCTCGATGCTGTACTGGGTGGTCCGGAGGTAGGCACGGTTCAGGCCCACCAGCGTGACGTCGGTGCCGTGGAGCGTGGTGACGACCACCGGCCGGCGCGCGCTCCGGACCATGTCGCGTGCCAGGACGGCGGCGGTCGCGTGCGGCACGGCGTAGTGCGCGTGGATCACGTCGATGCCGACCTCCTCGATCACCTCGGCCAGCTTCGAGGCCTCCGCCAGCGTCGTGAGAGGGGCGTCGAACAGCGGATAGGTCATGGCCTCGACCTGGTGGAAGTAGACGTTGGAGGGGGACGGCTCCGTCAAGCGGAACGGGACGCGGTCGGCCACGAAGTGCACCGTGTCGCCGGCCCGGGCGAAGCTCAGGCCGAGCTCGGTGGCAGCCACCCCGCTCCCGCCGGCACCGCTGTGGAGCAGGACCGCGACGTTCACGCGGATCCTGCAGAAGAGACCGGGACACAGGCTTTGTCGAGCACGGGCCAGTCTAGGGGCACCAAGCGAAGCGCCGGCGTCTCCGGGGCTACCCTCCCGCAGGAACGTGGCCGGGGCGTGCCCCGGGGCTCAGACGAGGGTCCCCCACAGGCCCGCGAGGTACATCTCCTGCGTGATCACGCCGTGCACCGTCTCGTCCTCGCTGACGACCACGAGCTGCTCGTGCGCCAGCACCCGCCGCAACTCGGTGACCGCCACGCCGGGGGGAACCTTGACGAGCTCTTCCCACGAGGTGATGCTGTCGCGCCGCAGGCCGGTCACCCCAACAGGGACCCCACCCTGCTTCACGATGACCACGCGATTCTCGGCGAGCGTGTGCACGACTTCGCCCGCGTCGACCTGCGGTACGCGTCCCGTGGCACGCCCGGCGCTCGGCGGCACCAGCAACCCGAAGGTGAGCAGCGTCGGCGACGGCAAGCGCAGCGCGGAGCGAACGTACACGAGCGCCCCGCTGTAGGCCACGATGAACGCCACGCCCTCCACCAGCCCGGAGGCGTTGAAGGAGGAGAAGCCGAGCCTGCCGGTCCGGCCCAGCAGCAGGAAGACCACGAACGAGACCACGAGCGCGAAGCCGATCGATGCCACGGCGCCCCAGAAGGCAGCGCTGCGGAGCTGGCCGGGGCGCCTCATACGAACCCCTCGGCTCGCGCGGCCGGGCTCACGCCTCCGCTCCTGGAAGGCCCGGGTGCCGCTCATCGAGCGCCCCCGGGAGATGGCCGGGCCGGTCGACGTCCGCGGCCAGCGTGGCGTCCTCGGTGACGAGCGCGCGAGCGCGGATCCCCGCGATGCGCTCGAGCCGACGCTCGAGCTGTTCGATCCGGGCCCTGCCGAGCATCACGCCCACCAGCACGTCGAGCCCGAACAGGTTGGCGAGCGCCAGCGGATTCTTGCGGGCGCGGAAGGCGCCGTCGATGAGCGGAAGCAGCTTCGGCACCGCCTCGGCCGCCAGCAGGACCGCGTTCCCGCCGGTCAGGCGCCCCTCCCGGAGGCGAGCGTAGGTCCGATGATGATGGGGGAACTGCGCCGAGGATGCGGCCTCCGTGACCGCCGGGTAGACCAGCTCCACATCGGGGGCCGCGTCGATGAAGGCCGCGAGCCCCTCCGACGTCACCCAGGGGATGTCGGCGGTGAGGACCAGCAGCCGCGAGGCGGGTGCGGCGCCGAGCGCCGCCCCCACACCCAGCGCCAGCGAGTCGACCATGCGCTCCCCGGAAGGTACGGCCACGTCGTAGAGCCCACGCAGGCGCACGTTGACGGGCCCGACATACACGATGCGATCGATCGCGGGGCAGCCGCGGAGCGCCTCGAGCACATAGGCACCCATCGGCTTCCCAGCCAGCGGCACGAGCGCCTTGGCCTCGACCCCGGCCTCGCGCGCCATGCCGTCGCTCGCCTCGCCGCCCGCGAGGACGACGGCGGTAACCCCGGCTCGGGACACCTTCATGGCTCGATTCTAGCGCGTCCTCGCCGACCCTCCTCGGCTCGGCGCGCGCCCGGCGGGACCGCCAGGGTCCCGCCGGGCGAACGGTCGACGTTCGGAGCTCCATGGTGCGAACGCGCGTGATCAGAGGTGCGACTGACTCGCCGTGATACGCGAGGTCTGGCCGGGCTGGATGTCGAAGCCGCTCACGTAGGTCCGGAAGCCCGGGGCGACCAGCGTCAGCTCGTGCTGCCCCGGATCGAGATCCGGAATCGCGAGACGGCCGCTGCCGCTCGGGATGATGCCTGTCTGGCGGCCATCGACGAACACCAGCGCTCCGCCGACGTTCGCCTGGATCACCAGCGTCCCGGACGCTCGCTGCAAGCTGGTGGAGACCTGCCGATCCTCCCCGCCGGAAAGCTGGAAGTTCACCTGTGCGTCGCTGTAGCCGGGCAGGCTGAAGCGCGCCGTGTGGCTCCCGGCATCGACGCTCACGCGACCGGTGGGCGTCGAGCCCACGTAGTTGCCGTCGAGGTAGACGTTCGCGCCGCGCGGGCTGCTGTCGAACGACACCGTTCCCGTGCGATGGATGGGACGGAGCTGGGCCCGGACCGACTGGGCCTCACCCGGGCGCAGGTCGACACTGGCCTGGTAGGGCTCATAGCCGTCCAGCGTGATGCGCACGTCGTGCCGGCCAGGGTGCGTACCGAAGCTCGTCGGCGTCGTTCCGACGAAGTTGCCGTCTACGTAGGCGCGGGCCCCTTGCGGATTGGAATCGATGCGCAGGTTGCCGAAGGCAGGCTGCTGCGGCGCGCTCCCGACGTAGTACAGCGCGGTGTCCGTCACCCAGTCCTGCTGCGGCAAGGGCTTGACGATGATCGCGAAGCCGTGGACGAAGCCCTCCTGGCCGCCGCTGCCGCTCGCGAACGGCTGGCCGGACTGGAACTGGGCGATCTGGCTCGTGTCGAGCTGGCGCTTGCTGGCGACGGCGATGACCTTGGAGAGGCCGCGCGGCGGCGCGATGCTGAAGCTGTAGCGCGCGTTGGACGGCGGGAACACCCGTGTCTCTCCGGCGTGCAGGTAGTTGTTCCGGCCCTGCTGGTCGTAGCGGTTGGGCAGGATCTGGGTGATCTCGCCGTCGGGCTTGACGCTGAAGAGGTACACGTAGGCCGACTGGCTGACGCGTACCGTGATCTGCACGTGCTCACCGATGTTGTAGACCGGGCGGCTACCGCCCTTGTCGAGCGACACATGGACGTTGAAGTTCGGGGCTGGGTTGGGGTTGACGACGATCGCCTCGGGACTGACGACGATCTTCTGAGCAAAGGCCAGCGGGAGAGCGAGCGCGAGCATGGCGAGGGTCTTCCTCATAGCCGGCCTCCTTTCCTAGCCGAGAGGCTAGCACGCGCCCTGTGCAGCACGTGATGAAGCATTTCAGGTGCCCTTCATTGAGGTTCCTTCATGTAGCATGGAGATCGGCCGCCGACGGTGATGCGGCGGCTGGGACGCACTTCCCAGGTTCCGATCCGGGCCCGTGCGCCGGCCTGGAACGCTCCGACGGGGCCCATAGCCACCCGTCTCTCACGGTTCTAGACGCCGCCGCCGCGATACTCCAGGAGATGACGATGCACCGAACCCCTCTCCGTACGCTGGCGCTCCTGGCCGCCCTGCTCGTCGCGGCGACGGCCGGAGCGCAGCAGCCGGATGTGTCCACCATCCTCGACAACATGAAGTCCGCGGCGAACGCGATCAAGGACGCCAGCTTCACCCTCACCGGCAAGCTGGTGGACGCCGACGGCACGGTCCTCCCTCTCAACGTCGACGTCCAGGCGATCCCGCCCAAGCACCTCGCCAGCGCCTACATCAACCAACCCGACGCGCTGGCCGACAACCAGATCGTCCTGGACGGTAACGTGGTCAAGAACTACACCTTCCTGACCAACCAGATCACCCTCTTCGACGCCAACGACCCGGACGCGCTGGGCGGACTGCTGCCGACCAGCAACGGGGGCAAGGGCAGCCCCGAGCTGACCTTCGACCTCACCAAGATCTTCCAGGGCTTCGATGCCAGCATCAAGGACGTGAAGACCGAGAACGGCACCAAGACCTACGTGATCGACTTCGCCAACAAGGACCCGAAGGCCAGCATCGCGCACGTGGAGGCCACGGTCCCATCCAGCGACTGGCTTCCGCGTCAGCTGGTGTTCCTCCAGAAGGGCGGACACCTGGTCGCCGACCTCAACGTCAAGAACCTCAAGCTCGATCAGGGCCTCGACCCGAAGAAGGTCGCCTACCTGCCGAAGGACGCCCAGGTCATCGACAACCGCAAGCAGTCCACGCAGAAGCAGTAGCCGGGCGGCCGCTCAGTCGCCGGCGGGTGGCAGCTCGCCGACCATGTGCTCGGGCACCACGGCCTCGTCGAACTCCTTCTCGCTGAGGTAGCCGAGCTTCAGCGCCGCCTGCTTGAGCGTGAGCCCCTCTGCGTGCGCCGTCTGGGCGATCTCGGCCGCCTTGTAGTAGCCGATGCGGGTGTTGAGGGCGGTCACCAGCA
>CAZIBD010000107.1:0-8800 GCA_964536935.1 uncultured bacterium
CGGTCCGCTTCGCACCCGAGGAGCTCGTGCTGCTCAGCGTCTGCCGGCTCCTGCACTGGAAGGGCCTGCACCTGGCCATGCAGGCCTTCGCCAGGGCCCGGCTCCGTGGCGCAACGTATGTGGTGGTCGGGGAAGGGCCGGAGCGGCGACGTCTCGAGCGGTTGGCGCGCCGTCTGGGCGTCGAGAAGGCCGTGGTGTTCCTGGGCCGGCGACCGAGGGACGAGGTCCTCGAGCTCTTCCGCCGTGCCGACATCTTCGTTCACCCCAGCCTGCACGACTCTGGGGGATGGGTGTGCCTGGAGGCGATGGCCTCGGCCACGCCCGTCATCGCCCTCGACATCGGCGGTCCCGGCGTGCTCGTATCCGACGCCTGCGGAGTCCTGGTGCCCCCGGACTCGCCGGAGGCCGCCGTGACCGGCATGGCGGAGGCGATGGTCGGCCTGGCCCACGATGCCGGGTTGCGGCGCAGGTTCGGTCAGGCGGGATGCGAGCGCGTCCGCTCCCACTTCACATGGTCGCGCCACTTCGAACAGCTCCGTGAGCACTATGCGGCGGCTCTGCAGCATGCCTCACGCGGGCGGGAGAAGTGACGCGTACACCTCCACCAGTCGGGCCAGGTTGCGCTCCGGCGTGAAGCTGCGCTCGTACGCGCGTCGGGCGTTGCGTCTGAACGCCTGCGTATCCGAGGCGCGTAGCGCCCGCACGGCCCGCACCAGGTCGTCGGAGTCGCCCGGCGTGAACAGCTCGCCGGTGACGCCGGTCTCGAGGATCTCCTCGGCCGAGCCGAGGCGCCCGGCGACCACCGGCGTGCCCGCAGCCAGGGCCTCCACCATGCTGAGGCCGAACGTCTCGTACCATTCCGACGGGAACACGAGCAGCCCGGCTCCGCGCATCCGTTCCAGGACCGTCGAGCGCGGCTGCTGGCCCAGGTACTCGATGCCCACGCCGGCACGGGCGGCGGCGACCACCGCGGGCCGCAGCGGGCCGTCGCCCACGATCGTCAGAGCGATCTCCGGGCCCAGCCTCTGCCAGGCCCTGAGCAGCGTGAGGACACCTTTCTCGGGAGTGAGCCGGCCGACGAACAGGGCGTGGTCGCCTCCGGGCCCGGCGCCGGGATCCGGGACGCTGTGGGGCTTGACCACGATGCGCTCGGCTGGCAGACCGCCGGCCACGAACGTCTGCCTCTCCTGCTCGGTCATGGCGACGTACCGGTCGACGCGCTCCCGGTACGTTCCACGGAGGTGGTGCCACGCGAGGCCGGCCACCGTCACCCCCGTGGCTCCCCGACTTCCGCGGTAGCACCCGTGCACGAAGGCCGGCCACTTAACGCGCTTCGCCAGGCAGTCCTCGCACAGCCGGCCCGACCGGTACAGCGTGGTCGCCGGGCATAGCAGCCGGAAGTTGTGGAGCGTCTGCACGACGGGTACTCGCACATCGCGGCAGGCGTCGTACACGGACGGCGACAGCAGCGGGAAGGTGTTGTGGAAGTGCGCGACGTCCGGCCTCTGCTCCCGCAGGATCGCACTCACCTGGTCGTAGGCACGCCGGTTCCACACGGTGGCCCGAGCCAGCGACAGCGCTCCCATGCCCTCGACCGTGTCGTTGTGCGCCTCGAAGCGGACGACGTGATGGCCGGCGGCCTCGAGCAGCGCGGCCTCGGTGTCGAACACGACGTCCTCGCCGCCGGGCTGCCGGTAGTGCTCGTGGGCGATGAAGATCCGCATGGACGTGTCGATGGGCTGGCGGGTCAGCGTCGCTCCGGGGATCCGCCAAACGGCTCGGCCGGCATCCCCGCACGGTTCGGCGTCTCTCTGCGGCCGCTTCGCTCCGGCCCGGCGGCCCGAACTGGCCGAGCCTGTCCGGCAAGACCGAGGGACGTTGCCACGAACACGACCCAGAGCGCACTGTTCTGCTTCAGGAAGAACCCCTCGGTGACGTTGCTCAGCGCTGCATAGACCAGGAACACGACCGGCCAGAATGCGAGCACGCCAGAGACCGCCGCAGAGCGGACGTGGCGCACGGCATCGACGAACGCCCTGGCATAGGCGAGCGCGAACAGCGCCAGACCGGCGAAGCCGAGATCGAGCAGGATGTCCAGGTAGCCGTCGTGCGCGTGGTAGGCCATCCAGTGGATCTCTCCCCAGACGATCGCCGAGGGCCCCTGCCAGTCCAGCCAGAAGCCGTTGTAGCCGTACCCGAACCAGGGCTTGTGAGCGATCATGGCGGCGACCGCGTTCCAGAGGGGGGTGCGTCCCGTCAGGGTCGGGTCGCGGCCCACGCTCGCCAACAGCGCACGGAGGTCGAGGGCGCCGCTCAGGTAGGACCACGCCACGAGGGTTGCCGCGATCATCGCCCCGAACAGCGCCACCCATGCGGCGTGGCGGTAGCGCCAGCCGAGCAGCCGCAGGAGCGGAGCGGCGGCCGCGACCAGGGCCAGTACGGCCATGGCGGAGACCGAGCGAGACAAGACCAGCGCAACGAGGCACAGAGCCGCACCGACGACGTCCCTCCACCGGCGGCGCTGGAGCCATGTCAGCACGAAGAGGCTTACGCCCAGCGCCATCAGCCGCCCCAGCTCGTTCTTCGTGCCCATGGCTCCGCGCAGGGCGATGACGCCGGTCGTCTCGTGCTGGAGCCCGAACTGCGGAACCAGCAGGACCATCACCAGGCTGATGGCAAGCACCGCCCACACGAACCGCAGCAGGATCTTCAACTGGCCCCGGAGGTCGAAGGCGGAGGCGAAGTAGAACCCGACCACGGTGGTCCCCACCAGCGCTCCGACGCGCCGGACGGAGATCGCCGGCGCCTCGGACCACGTGACGGAGGCGACGGCGATCGCCAGCAGGAGCGCGATCCACAGCCCGCCGCCGAGCGCCCGCTCGAGGCCCTCCCGGTCCGCCAAGAGGAGCACCCCGCACGCCAGGTAGAGGATCAGGTCCACCATCTGCAGCGGCGTGCTGGGCGCCCCGGCGATCCCGAGCTGCGTCCGTATGGGCGAAGCGACCGCGCCCGCGAAGAACAGCAACGCGCCCACCATCAGCCAACCCTCGAGGCGGCGGACGATCACGCGCGACCGGAGGCGCGTCAGGCCGGTCATCGGCGCCGACCCGCCAGGATGTAGAGGAGGAACAGCACGACGAGGGCCACCTCGGACCCCAGCGTGGCGAAGACGGCGCCCTTCCAGGCGTAGCGCGGAATCAGCACGAGGTTCGCGCCCGCGTTCGCCACCGCCACCGTGAGCTGCAGACCGCTACGCACGTGCTGATGCCCGCTTCCGGTGAGGGTGTCCGCGCCCAGCCGGTGCAGCGCCGACGTCAGCGGCAGCAGCGCCAGCCAGCGCACGATCCCCACGGAATCGGCATAGTCGTGACCCAGGATCGCAGGCACCACCGGCGCCCCGAAGAACAGGACCGCCGCCCCCACGACGCCCAGGACCACGATCGGCGCGGCGAGCTTCCGCGTCATGCGAAGCGCGCCGCCCATCCCCGTCGATCCGTGTCGGAAGAAGCTCGGATAGGCCGCGTTCAGGAGCGAGTAGATGGGGACGAGCGCGATCTGCACGACGCGGTAGGCGGCGGCGTAGGAGCCCGCCACCTCGACCGTGGAGAGCTTCGCGAGCATCGTCTTGTCCACGTCGTTGTAGATGTTCTGGCTCGACAGGCCCACGGCGAACGCGAACCCCGTCGAGCGCTCGCGCAACGCCAGCCAGGCCCGAGGCGCTCCGAAGTCGCGACTGGCGACCAGCACGCTGAACACCGCGCAGGCTGCGGTGCTGGCCGCGTAGGCCCACGCCCAGGCCAAGGGGGTGACGGCCCGTGTCGCGGCCGCGCTGAGCCCCACGATGGCGGCAAGCCTCAGGAGGCTCGCCAGCGTGTACAGCTCGGCCATCCGTCGCAAGCGGTCGAAGGCCTGGTAGGCCTGGCCGCTGATGCCGATGGCGTTGAAGAACACGAGATCCGCCAGCGTCACCAGGGCCACCAGTGTCCTCGGCACCTCGGCGGGCAGCACCCAGATCGACGCCACCACCACGAGAGCCGTGAGCGCCAGGCCGACGCCGACAACGGTGAGCAGTGCGCTCCCCCAGTACGAGCGGAACAGCGTCGGCGCCCGCGAGACGTGCTGCACCAGCAGGTCGCCGCCTCCCCAGGCGGCGAACGGGGACACGATCGCCGCCAACGCCGCGGCGCTCGCGAACACCCCGTAGCCGTCGGCGCCGAGGGCCCGGGCGATCAGGGCGAAGTAGACGAGCTGGAGGGGAAAGCGGGCGCCGTTCCCGCCCAGCATCCAGAGCGTGTTGGCCGCGAGCGTCGAGGATCTCAGTCGCCGCCAGAGTGTGAGCTCGGACACGCCACTCCCCGCCCCCGGGAGGGCGGCCGGCCGCTCCCGTGTATCGCGTCCTGGACCCCTCGCAGCACGTCACTCGGCGCGGCCGCGCCCGTGCCCGTGGGCCACTGCGGGCCGAGCGCCGGTCCGCGGCACTCGCGCGGGAGCGTACGAGGCCGTGAAGACCCGCCGGTCGGGGGCCGCAGCGACGCCCAGCATCCGGCCTCCGGCCTCCTCGAGCGAACGCACCGAGCGCTTCAACTGCTCGATGCTCGTCTTCAGGAAGTCGCAGGCAAGGAGCACGCCCGTCGCCAGGGGAGCGAGCGTGAGCACGTCCGGGAACGGCTCCACCGGCGGCGCGTTCACGAGGACGACGTCGTACTCCTGGCTCCATCGCTCGAGGGCCTGTGCCAGCCGAGCCTCGGCGACCGTCGTCAGGAAGAATCCCCGGGAGAAGCTTGGCAGCACATCGAAACTCGCGCCATCGACGTCCGACTTCATGGGAGCGGACTGCAGCGCCGGCTCCCCGGCGGCGAGCGCGGCCGACAGGGTATGGCCGCGTCTCGTGTGCAGGCCCAAGGCAGGCCCGATGACCGGTTGTCGAAGGTCGGCGTCCACCAGCAAGGTGCGGTGCCCGTGCCACGCCAGGTCGGCAGCGAGCGACAACGCCACCCGCGCGCCCACGTGATGGGACTCGGGAGTGGTGATCAGGAACACCCGGGCGTCCTTGTCGCGCGTCAGATTCTCCAACTCGGCCCGGAGGCGGCCCGAACCCTCCACGCGGACGGCGTCATCGGAGGCCGTGCCGTACCCGACCTCGCCGAGCAACCGCAGCCCTGTCGCCTCGTAGATGTCCTCCGGCCTGCGGGGCCGGCGCTCGCCGGCGTCCATCAACAGCACCACGACGAGGCCGACCAGCAGACTCAGGACGAAGGCGGCCGCAGCATTGAGGACGGGGCGCGGGAATGACGGGGACAGGGGCGCGGAGGCCGGTTGGACGATCCGCATGAGGCCGAACGCGGAGTTGGACGAGGCGAGAAGCGAATCCAGCCGGACCGCCTGCTGGGCCCGCAACAACACGAGCCCGCTCAATTGATCGCGTGCATCCTGGCTCAAGCTGGCCCGGTCCCTCAGGGCGGCGATCTTCTGGTCGAGTGAGGCGACCTTGTTGCCCAGGCTCGTCGTCGCGGCCACCAGGTTCCCGTGTGCAAGGGAGACGTCCCACCGAAGCAGAGCCTCGGACACCGCATTGGCCCTGGCGGCGGAGGTCGCCGGGTCGGCCGAGCTGGCAACGATGTAAAGCAACCCGGAGATGCGGTCGACCTCGGTTCGGACGCCGATGGTCCCGCGGAAGGCCGCAAGGCGGGAGCGGTCTTCGCCCTTGAGTCCCAACGTGCCCATGGCGTCCCGGAGCACGGGATCGGAAAGCGCGGCTGCCCGGTAGACGCTCAGGTCGAGGGTCGGCGGAGTGACCAGGTTCCCCTCGTAGGTCGGCAGCACGCCGGCCGTGAGCGGCGCCATCAGGGTCGACCTCGCCGTGTAGACGGTCGGGAGCATGGCGCTCGCATACAGCACTACGAACCCGAGAAACACTGCTACGACGACCGCGCGAAGAGCCCGGCTCAACGCGAGGATCCTCGCGTCCACGAAGCCACGCCTAGCGACCTCACCGATCATTACGGCCCAACCCCGTCGCCTCCCCTGTCGCCCCTTCAACGTCATGGACCCGTCCAGCGCGTGTCTCGTGCCGTGCTGTCGAGGATCTCGATCAAGTACCTTGATGCTAGTCCAGTTGGTTCCGGACGCAAGGGTAGCTGTCACGCGCGGCCGTGCACGGCCGCCTCGACGCCGCTCGAGAGCGGCCAGGGCCTGGACCCGCCAGGCACGACGCGCCCTTCCCGGGATCGCGGGCCAGCAGGAGGATCGAAGGGTGGCCGCCAACGGCTCGCCTCTCAGGATTGGCCTCGTCACCGCCGACCCACTCCAGATGGGGGGCGTACAGACGCACGCCGCGACCGTCCATCGGATGCTCACGGCGAAGGGTATCGATTGTCAGTTGCTGTACACCCTCGAGGAACCGGTTCCTGCCGGCGCAGCCGGCTTCTGGCTCGGACCGCCCCGCAAGCTGGCGCGCAACGGCCTCCCAGGCTACGCTCTGCCGAGAGCCCCGCTCCCCTTCGCCTGGAGCGTCCTGCCGGCCCTCACCATGGGACGGACCGCGCGCTCGTTCGACCTCCTCCTCGCCGTCACTGGCAGCAGCAACCTCGCGTTCCCCCTCGCGTTGCGACGTCTGAAGTACCTCTTGTGGGTGGGAACGATCTGGAGAGACGAGCTCGTCGTCCAGGCCGCGTCCGGCAACCGGCGCGCGGAGCGCCTCCTTGGGAGCCCTGCCTACCGCGTCGTCGAATGGCAGGAGCGACGCGCGCTCTGCTCGGCCGCCACAATCATCACCAACAGCCGCCACACGGCGCGCCGCACGCGTGAGTTTGCGCCGGCGTGCGGTGATCGGGTCGAGACGATCACGTTGCCAGTCGATACCGACCATTACACGCCTTCGTTGGGCCACGCGTCGGTGGACCCCCGCGGCGGCTACCTTCTCTGCGTCGGCCGATTGAACGACGAGCGCAAGAACGTGCCCATGCTGTTGGGGGCCTTCGCTCGCATCCTCCGGCAGTTCCCGGATCTGACGCTCGTGCTCGCGGGGGAACCTCCGTCAGAGGCGATGCGAGCTTCGATCGACAGGCTGGGATTGACCCAGGCTGTGCGACCCGTGGGGCGTGTCGACGGCGACCACCTCCGAAGCCTCTACCAGGGCGCGCAACTGCTCCTGCTGTCGTCCTTTCAGGAGGGCCTGGGGCAGGTCCTGCTGGAGGCCATGGCGTGCGGCACTCCGTTCGTGGCAACGCGTTGCGGCGGCCCCGAGGAGCTGGTGGAGGACGACCCCGACGTCGGGGCGTTGGTCGAGATCGACGACGGCGAAGGGCTTGCCGACAAGGTCGTCGAGCTGCTCGATCAACCACGCCGGCTCGCCGCGATGCGCAACGCTTGCGCCAGGGTAGCCCGGGAACGGTACTCGCTCGAGTCGGCCTACCAGAAGCTCAGGAGCATCGTCGCCGCCGGCTACCCGGAGCTCGAACACCGCCTTCCCAGGTGACCATGGAGCGTGCCACGCACGCGGCCGGGACGAGTGACGTCCGGCCGGCACCAGTGGCTTGCCACGCAGGACAATAGCGGGGTGAGCGAGCCTCGACCGCGACTCGCCGTCATGGTGCATGCCGCCGCTCCCTACCGGCGCGCTCTCTACGATGGCCTAGGCGAGACGTTCGACACCACCATCCTCACCAGCGGCCGCGAGGTCGCCCGCGCCGATCGGGCGTGGCTCGAGAAGGACAGCGGGCTGCGGCTTGCGAGGGTGAAGCGGACGTGGGGGCTGGGTGTCCGCCTCGACGACAAGCGGCACGGCCACGTGTTCGAGTCGCACTTCCTGCAGGTCAATCCCGGCTACTGGTTCGATCTCGCCCGCATCCGACCGCACGCCATCATCTCCAGCGACCTCGGCTTCCGCTCCCTCGTGGCCTTCTTCTACGGACGGCTCCATGGCGTGCCCGTCTGGATCACCTGGGAGGGCACGCTCCATACCGAAGGGTCCAGGCGGCTGGGATGGCTCCGACACCTGGTCCGTAGCGCGCTGGCGCGCACGAGGTTGAGGTGGATCAGCTACGGCACCGCGGCGACGGCGTACCTGAGGAGCATCGGCGTCCGTCGCGACCGCATCGTGCAGGTCCAGAGCTGCGTCGACGAGGCGATGTACGCGGGCGACGCGTCGCCGACCGTAACGCTGGAGCCGCGACCGGTGCTCCTGTGCATCGGCCGGATGGTCGGACTCAAGGGGGTCGACCGTCTCCTGCAGGCCGCGGCCGCGGTCCAGCACGAGGGCTACGAGTTCTCGCTCCTCCTGGTCGGGGACGGGCCGGAGAAGCCTCACCTGAAATCCATGGCCGCTGAGCTGCAGCTCGACTCCGTCACGTTCCTCGACGCCGTCGGACTCGCCGATACGCCAGGCATCTACCGGAGCGCCGATGTGGTGGTGGTCCCGACCCTGAACGACGTGTGGGGCCTTGTCGTGAACGAGGCGATCCTCCTCGGCGTTCCGGTCATCGCGTCCATCTACGCAGGGGCTACGGCGGATCTCGTCCCGGAGCAGAACCGCTTCGATCCGCTGGTCGAACCGAGCTTCGCTGCGGCCCTTCGGCGGGCCCTCACGGGCCATGTCGCCGCGCCGGATCCGAGCGTGCTCTGGCCCTCACGCAGGGTCGCAGACACGATCGGCCGGGACATCCTGGAGCATCTGTCTCCCCGGCCTGGACCGGAGAAGTAAGGGCCCCGAGAGGCCTTTCTCACGATGCGGTTGTGTTACGGTGAAGGCCGGTCGCGCTGCCTCCTTCCAACGTCCCCGCAACCTGCACAACGTCGACCT
>CAZIBD010000108.1:0-8693 GCA_964536935.1 uncultured bacterium
AGAAGCAGAAGCTGCGCTTCTACTACAACATGAGCGAGAAGCAGTTCGCGAACCTCTTCGACGAGGCGTCCAAGAAGACGGGGGCTACCGGCGAGGTGTTCCTGCAACTGCTCGAGTCGAGGCTCGACAACGTGGTCTACCGCCTCGGCATCGCTGCGACGCGCCGGCAGGCGCGGCAGTTCGTAGCGCACGGGCACATCGTGGTGAACGGCAAACGGATCAACGTGCCGTCGTACCGGCTGTCGCCGGGTGACGAGATCGAGGTGGCGGCGAACGCCAAGAAGAACGGACACATCAGGGCCAACGTGGAGGAGCGCCGTCGCGGCAAGCTCAGCCCCTGGCTCGAGTTCGATGCCGAAGCGCTCAAGGGCCGCTTCCTGCATCGCCCTGCCCGCGAAGACCTGACGGTGCCGGTCAACGAGCTGCAGGTCATCGAGTACTACTCGCGCTGAGCCCGGGAGTCGCGGAGGAGAGCACGGTGCAGATCATTCCAGAATTCAAGTCGAAGACGACCGATCGTTATGGGGAGTTCGTGGTCGAGCCACTGCCGCGGGGGTACGGCGTCACGCTGGGCAACCCGCTCCGGCGGATCCTGCTTTCGTCGATCCCGGGAACGGCGGTCACGAGCGTCTACATCGAGGACGTGCTGCACGAGTTCTCGACCATCGACGGGGTGAAAGAGGATGTCATGCAGGTCATCCTCAACCTCAAGGACCTCGTGGTGAAGCTGTACGACGACGATCCCGTCACGTTGACGCTGCGCGCCGAGGAGCCGGGAGAGGTGACCGCGGCGCAGTTCGACGTGCCCGCCAACGCGGAGCTGATGAACCCCGAGCTCCACATCGCCACCCTCACCAAGGGCGGCCGGCTGGTCATGGAGGTGCGCGTAGAGCGTGGCGTCGGCTACGTGCCCGCCGAGATCCATGGCACGAAGGACCGCATCAACTCGATCCCGGTCGATGCCGTGTTCACGCCGGTGCGCCGCGTCGCGTACCGCGTCGAGGACACGCGCGTCGGTCAGAAGACGGACCTCGATCGGCTGGTCATCCGTGTGTGGACCGACGGCAGTACCGACCCCCGCGATGCGCTCGACCAGGCCGTCGAGATCATGCGCAACCAGCTCAACGTCTTCAGCGGTGAGGGAGCCGAGGGAGGCGAGGAGAAGGTGCCGGTCATGACCATCCCCACCAAGCCGGTCGAGGAGGCCGTGGCTCCGCCCGAGCAGGTCGTGATGAGCCTCGAGAGCCTCGAGCTGTCGAGCCGCGTGCTGCACTCGCTTCAGGAGGAGGGCATCGACTCGGTCAACGCGCTGCTGGCGCTGTCCGAGCGCGACCTCAAGAAGGTCGGCGGCGTGGGCGAGAAGTCGCTCGAAGAGATCAAGGAGCGCCTGGCGGCGCGCGGATTGAAGCTGAAGGAGTAAGGCATGCGTCATCTCCAGCGCGGCTACAAGCTGGGTCGTTCCAGCAGCCATCGCAGCGCCCTCGCCCGAAGCCAGGCGACGGCCCTGCTGAGGCACGGCCGCATCAAGACCACCCTCACGAAGGCGAAGAGCCTCCAGCCCTTTGTCGAGAAGCTCATCACCACCGCCCGCGGCGGCGATCTTCACGCCCGGCGCTTGATCGCGCGCGAGATCCACGATCGCTCGGTGCAGCGCAAACTGATGGATGAGATCGCGCCGCGATACGCCGACCGGCAGGGTGGCTACACGCGGATCTACCGGCTCCTGAATCGGCGCGGCGACAACGCTCAGGAGGCGTACATCGAGCTGGTCCAGGAGTAGCGACCCGGCCGCCTACGCCGGCGTGAAGCATGGAACGGCCGCCCTTCGGGGCGGCCGTCGTCGTGCCGGGGCCGGACGCTGCGCAGCGGAGCCGCGGACGAGGCGCCCGGGCCTCCGGGGGACGTCGGAACCGTCAGTCGCGAGCAGGTGTTGCACGCGCGCGCCCGGGAGCGCGCAAGGCGGCGGCGAAACTTCGCCCGGCCGCCTGCCAGGGGACGTCCAGCAACGCGGCCACGGTGGCGCCGACATCGGCGAAGCTGCTACGCGTGCCGAGATCGGTTCCCACCCGCCCCGGCGCGTATGCGAGCAGCAGTCCGTGCTCGCGGGTGTGGTCGGTGCCGTGCCAGGTGGGATCGTTGCCGTGGTCGCTGACGAACAGGAGAGCGTCGCCCGGCTGGACCGCGTCGAGGAGATCCGGGATCCTCGCGTCGACATCGGCGAGCGCCCGCGCATAGCCGGCCGCGTCGCGGCGGTGCCCGTAGAGCGAGTCGAACTCGACCAGGTTGGTGAAGATCAGTCCGGACGGACGCGCCCGCATCGCCTCGATCGTCTTGTCGACGCCGTCGAGGTTGGATGCCGTCCTGACCTCCTCGGTGAAGCCGCGGTGGCTGTAGATGTCGGGGATCTTGCCGATGCCGACCACAGCGCGGCCGTGGGCCACGAGGGCGTCCAGGACCGTGGGCGCGGGAGGCTCGAGCGAGTAGTCGTGCCGCGCCTCGCCCAGTCGCCGGAAGGCGCCCGGCGTGCCCGTGAAGGGGCGGGCGATGACGCGCGCCACCGCGTGCTCCCCCGTGAGGATGGCGCGTGCAGCGTCGCACCAGGCGTAGAGCGTCTCGAGCGGCACCACGTCGACGTGCGTCGCGATCTGGAAGACGCTGTCGGCGCTGGTGTAGACGATGGGGTCGCCCGTCTCGAGGTGCCGCTCGCCGAGTTCCTCGATGATGACGGTTCCGGAGGCCGGTCGGTTGCCCAGGTGGCCTCGGCCCGTGGCGGCGTCGAACACCCGCATCACCGCGTCCGGGAAGTGCTCGAAGGTGCGGAATGGATGCTCCAGGACGATGCCCATGAACTCCCAGTGCCCGGTGGTGGTGTCCTTGCCCTGCGAGCGCTCCGCAAGCCTTCCAAAGCTCGCAAGCGGAGCCTCCGCGGGCTCCAAGGCTGTGACCCCCGCGATGTTGCCGAGCCCGAGGCGGGTGAGGTTCGGGAGCGGCGTCGGTGCGGCCGCGAGGGTGTGGTCGAGCGTGTGAGCGCCCCCGTCTCCGAAGCGGTCTGCGTCGGGCAGGGCGCCGACGCCGACGGAGTCGAGCACGACGAGCGTAACGGTCATGGGGCAGTATACGGTCGGGCGGCCGGCCGCTTCGCCGGCGACGAGGCATAATGCGGGTCGTGAGGCACGATGATGGCAGGCTCGCGAACGCCGTCGGTCAGCGGGTGCGGGCGCTCGCTCCCGATGCCGGCACGGTCCTGCTGGGCCTGTCGGGCGGGCCCGACAGCGTCGCAGCGCTGCGCCTCCTGCTCGACGCGGGGGTGACGGTCACGGCCGCCCACTTCGACCACCGCCTTCGCCCCGCGTCGGGCAGGGACGTCGCCTTCGTGCAGGCGCTGTGCGAGACGTGGGGCGTGCCGCTTCAGGTGGGACGTGCCGACGTGGCAGCGGTTGCCCGCGCGCGGAGGTGGAACGTCGAGGACGCTGCCCGTCGTCTCCGCTACGCGTTCCTCCACCGCGCGGCGGGGCAGGCGGGGGCGCAGGTGATCGCCGTCGCCCATACGCTCGACGACCAGGCCGAGACCGTCCTGCTGCAACTGCTC
This sequence comes from uncultured bacterium, assembly GCA_964536935.1. Classification (GTDB taxonomy): domain Bacteria; phylum Deinococcota; class Deinococci; order Deinococcales; family Trueperaceae; genus JASBRS01. The sequence goes on from CAZIBD010000108.1 coordinate 3,590, forward strand.
CGGGGCGCGGCGTTCGCCGCTGGCATGCCCCCGAGGCGTGGAGCGGTAATCCGGCCGTTGCTCGGCGTGCCACGCTCCCGGCTGCGGGCGTTCCTCGAGGCGGCCGGCATCGCGTCCTGCCACGACGAGAGCAACGACGACGTACGTCACGCACGCGCCTGGCTGCGTTCGGAGGTCCTCCCCGCGCTGGAGCGCCGGAGTCCCGGCATCGCCGACCGCCTAGCCCGCACGGCCGCCGTGCAGCGCGATGCCGAGGGGGCGCTCGACGAGGTCGCGCGGACCCGTTTCGGGGACGGCGCGCTGCGGCGCCCGGCACTGCTGCGCGCCCCGCCGGCGCTGCAGCGGGCGGCGCTGGCGCGCCTTCTGGAGGACGCCGGCGTGCCGGTGAGCCTCGAGCGTCTGGAGACCGTGCGCGAGGCACTCGCTCGCGAGACGCCGTGGCGCATCGACGTCGGTTCGGGGCGGGTGGTGCGCGTAGCGTACGACCGCGTGGAGCTCGTGCAACGCTCGGTGCCCGCTCCGGCCGGCCGCGTGCGCTCCGCGACCGAGCTGCCAGCGGGCGTGGACCCCGGCCTCCTCGAGGCCTACCCCGATCTCGAGATGCGCTCCCGCCGCTCGGGCGACCGCATCCGGCTTCCCGGTGGCACCAGGCGGGTCGCCGATCTGCTCATCGATCGCAAGGTGCCGCGCGAGGCGCGGGACGGGTTGCGACTGCTCGCCAGCGGTAGCGACGTGCTGTGGATCGAGGGCGTGGCTGCGGCGGTCGGCGTGATGGGGGAGGGAGTGGTCGTCGATCCCGACGAGGAGGCCATGCGCCGCGCACTGGCGCTGGCCGGCGAGGCCGCCGAGGCGGGGGAGCTTCCGGTGGGGGCCGTGGTGACGCTCGAGGGGCGGGTGATCGCAGAGGCGGCCAACCGGACCGAGGCCGAGCACGATCCCACCGCCCATGCCGAGGTGGTGGCCTTGCGCGCGGCCGCCGCGGCGACGGGCGACTGGCGCCTGACCGGGGCGACGCTGACCGTGACGCTCGAGCCGTGTCCCATGTGCTTCGGCGCGGTCCTCCAGACGCATCTCCGGCGTGTCGTGTACGGCGCCGACAACCTTCGCGAAGGTGCGCTCGGCGGGGTCGTCGACCTGCGCGCGAGCGGGGTCAAGCGCCTGCCCGAGGTGCGCGGCGGCGTGCTGGCGGACGAGAGCGCAGCGTTGCTCCGGAGCTTCTTCCAGGCTCGCCGCTCCTAGCGAAAGGCCGCACCTGGCGCAGCTTTTTCCGCCCAAGGGCGTCCGGTATGATGCGGGCGTGGAGATCCGCAACTTCTCGATCATCGCCCACGTCGACCACGGTAAGTCGACGCTGGCCGACCGCATCCTCGAGCTCACGCAGAGCGTCGCCGAGCGCGACCGGCGTGACCAGATGCTCGACACGCTGGAGCTCGAGCGGGAGCGCGGCATCACCATCAAGGCGAGCCCGGTGCGGGTGTTCTACAAGGCGCGGAACGGCCAGACCGTCATGTTCAACCTCATCGACACGCCGGGCCACGTGGATTTCGGCTACGAGGTATCTCGCGCGCTACGGGCGTGCGAAGGCGTGCTGCTCGTCATCGACGCCAGCCAGGGGGTCGAGGCGCAGACCATCCAGAACGCCGTCCTGGCTGTCGACAACGGGCTCGAGGTCCTGCCGGTCGTCAACAAGATCGACCTCCCGAACGCGGATCCGGACGGCACCATCGTCGAGTTCGAGGAGGTGGTCGGGATCCCCGCCGACCACGCCGTCAAGGTGTCGGCCAAGACCGGCGAGAACGTCGAGGCCGTGCTCGAGGCCATCGTGGAGCACCTTCCGCCGCCCCGCATCGATCCCGACGCGCCGCTGCGGGCGCTGATCTTCGATGCCGTCTACGACAGCTACCAGGGGGTCATCCCGTTCCTGCGCGTACTGGACGGACGGTTGCGTTCCGGTGACCGCATCCGCATCTTCAGCACCGGCAAGGAGTTCGAGGTCGACAAGGTCGGCTTCTTCGAGCCCGGCCTGGCGGTATCGGAGGTGCTGGGCCCGGGCGAAGTCGGCTGGCTCACCGCCAGCATCAAGGACATCGCAGACACGCAGATTGGCGACACCATCACCAGCGTGGACAACCCCACGAAGCAGCCGGAGCCCGGTTTCAAGCCTGCCCAGCCGGTGGTGTTCTCGGGCCTCTACCCGACCGATGCCGACGACTACGGGCGCCTGCGTGAGGCGCTCGAGAAGCTGAGCCTGAACGATGCGGCCTTCACGTTCGAGCCGGAGACCAGCGAGGCGCTGGGCTTCGGTTTCCGCTGCGGGTTCCTGGGGCTCCTGCATGCCGACATCGTGCAGGCGCGGCTCGAACGGGAGTACGACCTGGGTCTCATCGCGACGGCGCCCGCCGTGGTCTACGAGGTGACCGGCACCGATGGCGTCACCGAGCTCATCCAGAACCCCGCGGCGCTGCCCGACCCGGACCGGATCGAGAGCATCCGCGAGCCGTTCGTGCGGCTCAGCGTGTACGTCCCCGAGGAGTACGTCGGCAACGCGATGGGCCTTCTCCAGGAGAAGCGTGGCGAGATGAAGGACATGGTGTACCACGGCAAGCGTGTGGAGCTGCGGTACGAGGTTCCGTTCGGGGAGATCCTCTACGACTTCCACGACCGGCTCAAGAGCTTGACGCGGGGCTACGCGAGCATGGACTACGACTTCATCGGCCACCGCGAGGGCGCGCTGGTGAAAATCGACGTGCTGGTCAACGAGGAGCGCGTCGACGCGCTGTCGATCATCGCCCACCGCGACAAGGCCTACGAGGTGGGCCGCCGCATCGTCGACCGCATGGCCGAGGTCATCCCCCGGCAGATGTTCGCGGTACCGATCCAGGCGGCCGTAGGGGGCAAGATCCTGGCCCGTGCCACCGTCCGCCCCTTTCGCAAGGACGTTACCGCCAAGTGCTACGGCGGCGACATCACGCGCAAGAAGAAGCTGCTCGAGAAGCAGAAGAAGGGGAAGGCGCGCATGAAGCAGCTCGGCACGGTCGAGGTGCCCCAGGAAGCGTTCCTGGCGGTGCTCGGCTCGGAGGAATGAGCACGGCCGGGGGCAAGCGCCCGCGCCGGGGCCGCAGCCTGCGCACCCAACTGGCGTGGGTGATCGCGGTGCTGTCGGGACTCCCCAACCTGGTGCTGGTGGGGACGGTGTTGCTGCCGTCCTACAGCCGCACGGGCTCGCTCACCACGGGGGTCTGGCTGTTCGTCCTGGCGTGGCTGGCGGCGGTGATCGCCGTCTCCGTGTTCGTCGGTTATGCCCTCTCGGCGCAGTTGCTGGCTCCTCTGAGCGGCATGGCGGCGGACATCGAGGCGTTGCCGCGCGCCGCCCCTGGCGCCCGTCTGCGGGTATCCGGTCGTGAGCCCCGTGAGGTCCTGGCGCTCAAGCGCGCCTTCAACGCCATGCTGCAGGAGGTGCGTCAGGAGCAGGCGCGCCGCAGCTCGTTCACGGCCGCCCTCATGCACGACCTCAAGACGCCGTTGATCGCGGCGAACCACCTTCTGAACGTCGTGCGCGACAACGAGGCCCTGACACGCGAGCAGCGCATCGACGTGGTCAGCCGGCTGTCGACCGAGAACCAGGCGCTCATCGACCTGGTGCAGAAGATGGTCGACGCGCACCGGTTGGAGCTCGAGGACGTCCCTCTCACGCGTGAGGCGACGGAGCTGCAGCAGCTGGTCGGGAACGTGCTCGAGCGGCTGCGCCCGCTGGCGCGCGAGCGGGGGGTGGAGGTGTCGGTTCAAGGCGAGGCCCGGGCGAACGTCGACCGCAAGGAGCTCGAGCGAGCGCTCTACAACCTGATCAGCAACGCGGTGCGCTACGCGCGATCGCGCATCGAAGTGGAGGTCTTCCCGGGCATGGTGCGCATCAGCGACGACGGACCGGGGCTGCCGCAGCCGCTGGAGCGGCTTGCCCAGCCGTTCAACGGCCAGCCCGTGGAGATCGCCGGCCAGCGCTTCACGGCCGGCACCGGTGGCCTCGGCCTCTTCATCGCGCGCCGTGTGCTCGAGGCGCACGGGGGCAGCCTGGTGACGGAATCGACCGGGGATCGGGGCTCGGTGCTGCTGGCATACCTCGGCGGAGGCGCCTCGTGACGGGGGGGAGGGTGCGACCGTGCGGGTCCTGATCGCCGACGACCATCCGCTGTTCCGGATGGGGCTCTCGCTTGCGCTCGACGCGGAGGGTTTCGAGGTGGCCGCAGAGGTGGAGAACGGCCGGCAGGCGGTCGAGCGCTGCGCGCAGGGGGGCGTGGACGTGGTGCTCATGGACGTGAAGATGCCCGACATGGACGGCATCGAGGCGTGTGCCAAGGTCACGGCGCTCGAGGAGCCGCCGGTCGTAGTCATGCTCACCACCTTCGAAGAACCTGCCATCGTGCGTGCCGCGCGTGAGGCGGGCGCGACCGCCTTCCTCTCCAAGGAGACCGAGCCGCGCGAGCTCGCTCGTCTGCTCCAGGCCATCGTCGCGGACCCCGAGCGCGATTGGATGCCGCGGGTCGATCTTCCCGACCTCACGCCCCGGGAGGAGCAGGTGCTGCGCCTCATGGCGCGAGGGCTTTCCAACAAGGCCATCGCCAAGGAGTTGGCGTTGAGCCCCGAGACGGTGAAGGACTACCTGCTGGGCGCCTTCCGCAAGCTGGACGTCCGCGACCGGGTGAGCGCCGTCAGGCGGGCCGCGGAGCTCGGTCTTCTCTAGCGAGTCCGAGGACGCGTCCCAGGGCTCCTCGGCAGGTGCCGGCTCGGTGGCGCGGCGCGGCGGCTGCGTCGGCTAGCGTGCAGGCATGGACGGTCGAGCGTGCGCCTTGCGATCCACACGGAACGGAGCCCGCCGAAGACGGGGGCGGCTGCCGGGGCCACGGCGTGGAGGCGCGGCGCGCGGCCGCACGGGCCTGACGCTTCTGGAGCTCCTGGTCGTCGTGGCCGTCTTCGGAGCGACGGCGGCCACGGGCCTCGTGTTCGCACGGCCGGGGGGTGCGGTGCGGGCGGCGGACGGGGCGCGGGCGTTCTTGCTATGGGCGCGCCTCGAAGCCATGTGGAGCGGCGACGCGGTCGCGGTGGTCCC